>CAZJMG010000041.1:0-29404 GCA_964547185.1 uncultured Sphaerochaeta sp. | reverse complement strand
CTGCACATGGGTTTGGTTATTCAAGATTCTGGAAAGTCTTACTGCCGAAAGTGGGACAAAGAAAACAAACACAAATATCATATCGTACAGAAAGAGCAATAGAAAAAGCACTCAGCAACCTAATTCTGTGTGGTAATTCTGAAGGGTAGAATACCTATAATCGTTACTGCATAAAATATTCATATCATGGTTCTTTACAGCAGAAATGTATTTTTTTACGTACTTTTCAAAGCTTTCTCTTATATGGTTTTCCTTACCTGAGAGCTTCTTATACTCATCGGATGGAATCATAAATGGATCATTGACCAGTATGTATGACATATCAGTGATTAGCAAAGCTTTAGAGTAATCCAGCCCTTTTCCCAAGATGCCATATATTGAACTTTTTGTAACGATAAAAGAGGATTTATGTCGAATATTCGATCGTAATGGAATTGCAAAGGTCAAGGTATTGATACTAATAACTACTAGGCCATACCCTCTAACTTTTTGGGATGTCCAATTTCCATTCTGATTATCCAAAGCTTCTTTCAAATGGACATTGTCTCTATAAAAAGAGTTGGTTAATTTGACTAGATTCACACAAATCCCCGCCTTAAAAAAAGCCTCCGATTAAGGAGGCCTTCACAGTCATCTCTATCCGGGTTTTTCAGTTTTTTACATGGGACAACCCTATCACCATTTCTTTCTGTTCGGATTTTTCTGTTATTTACGTGGGGCAATCCTACCACCACTGACTGCATGCATAGTATCAGATATTATCATTCAAGTGTCAAGGGTTTTGAAAAGTTCAATCACTGTCTCGGAGGGAGGGCGGTACCAGGTTAGAAATCCACATTTTCCACAAAACCTGCATCTGGGACTCTCAAAGCGCGATTTTCAGATTTTGGGTACCGTGTAAAATTTCCACATTTTCCACATACCTGCGAATCAGGCTTTTATTCGGCTTTTTGCTATGAGTACGTTATAGTATACACTTTCTTGTGGACAGGAGTTCGATTTGGAGACACTTTTTCAGTGACTGCGACCATTTTGGTTTACAACTCCATCCAGACTTATAGTCCATCTCATTTTCCTTCCTGTCAATATGAGGCTCCATATTTCTCATGCAGCGAGCTGCATGTTGCTTCATGTGCATGAACACCGCTCCTTTGTAAATAAGTATCGCTTCTCCCTCTAGGTGATAACAACAGGGTATGTGCCTTTGGGGTTCCTGAGCCGGAATTCGACGGGTGACATGAATCCCAGTCTCTCCTTGGGGCGTGTCGTGTTGTAGTATTCGATGAACTCGGCGACCGCTGCAATTACATCCTTCTTGGGCACCTTGTGGTTTTTTACGTTGCTTTTCCCGAATCGGCAGTAGAGACATTCGGTCTTGATTATGCTATTAAGAGATTCGCACGCCGCGTTGTCGTAACACACCTCTCCCAGACTCATGCGCATGCCGAGCTTCTCCAGAAGATCCCTGTATGCATACGACAGATATGTGGAGCCGAGGTCGCTGTGCAGAATGGCTCCTTGGGTATTACCGATCTTGTCGGCCAGTATGTTCACAGTATCAGTGCAGAGCTTGGAATCAACCATCTCCGAGATTGCGTATGCAGGAATCTCCCCGTTGAACAGGTCCTCGATGGAGTTCAGGTATATAGTCTGCTCAAGACACGGCAGGTAGGTGATGTCCTCAACCAGCCGTTTGAAAGGCTCAAGGGAGAAGAACTTGCGCTGAATGAGGTCAGGAGGAAGAGATTCCTTCATTTGTTTCCTCCTGATGTATATCTCAGCAGTATATTTCTTCGGCCGGACCGTGGACTGCAGACCTTTCTCCTTCATGATTCTGTGGACTCTTCTCTGGCTAGTCTTAATCCCGGATTCGGTCTGAAGCAGGGGAGCCATCTTGCGGTATCCGACGCTGAAGTGAAATCGTTGCTGTAGTTCATCTACAGCCTCGGTGATAACCTTGTCTTTCAGTGCTCGTGTCGATGCATGCCTGCCGTAGTATTTGTAGAACCCGCAACGGGAGACCCCTGCAATTGAACAGAGCCTCCTCACATTCATTCGTCCTCCTTGCTCAATGCACAGCCCGATTGCGATGAAAAACTCTTTTTTTTTACCGGACCGCTTCGCTGCTTGAGAATCTCATTGAGTTTCTCAAGGAACATAACCCTGTCTTTGAGATATTCGTTTTCCTTGGCTAGTGCCTTGCATCGCTTCACCAGATGCTCGTCAGCCTTCTCTTTGGCCATCTGGACCTCCCATGCAGTATCAGGTGGAGAGGATTCCTTCTCCAAACTGGCTTTCTGCTGGGAATAGTATAATGCCAAAAGCTCTTCTTTGCTCCTATACCAGGATTGAACGCTTGCAAGATTCTTGTTGAATTCCACCGAAGCACGGTGAATGCTCATTCCTCCATCTATGGCCATGATGCATTGTATCTTGTCCTGCAGGGGAATCTTGGATCCTCTCCTTCGAACCTGTTTTATCGGTTTGCCTGGTCTTTGGGACAACGAATAAGCGGCTCTCAGCTCGTCTTTTTTCCTCGTCCAACTATAACAAACATCATCATTCAGAATGCCCATACTTCTAGCCGCACTGGCAACTGTTCCTTTTTTTTCAAGTGCATTGAGAAACTTGATTTTCTCTTCAAGCGTGTACCTTTTGTTGTCCATAGAACCTCCTTCTGTCTCTAGAAGTGGCCTATCCACAAATGTGTAAACTAAACCGGACCCAGACCATTTGGAAAAAAAGTGTCAACTGAAACAAGCGCAGGCCAAACAAATGTGTAAACTAAACCGTACTCAGACCATAACCTGCAACTTCTCCACCTTGAGTCTTATCATAGAGGGAAATGATTGGATCGTGCTGGTAAAGGATTTCGTTTTGCAACAGATGGGAGATTCTACGCAGTACTGCTTCAAAATCATCCAGGAAGTACAAATATTGAACGCAAGTACCACATCAAAGGACTTCTCCTTGAGCTCTGGATCTGGGATGGCTCCCACAGACAGGGCTATCTTGGTCTGCGAGTTGCACGGTTGTAATGCAGGTACCACACGCATAATCCAGAACCACATCAGTAGCCTTCAGATACTTCTTGGTTTTCCTAATTCTCTGCTTATACGTCTCTCGCTTGTCGTACCTTTATTCCAAGGTGTTGATGCTTTGAAACAATTAATACTTTTTTATTTATCTTCCAAGTTTTTCAATGCTATCATCTTACTAAGAAAGAGATAGGTGAATACAACAGGAGGCATGCATGAATGAGAACGCATTGAAATTGATAGAGAACGATTTCCGAAAAATGGTTCAAAACGACCCGAAGGTGAAGAATGCCTATCTGTTGATCCATTCAGATGCTTCGAATATTCATCTGAACCTTGCAGAAGGGCAAACTGGTGATGTTTCTGCTCACATTGACCAACCAATTTACATGGCGAGCGTCGGCAAGATTTTTACTGCTACGATAATCGGGATGTTGGTAGAAAAGGGTGCATTATCATTTGACGACAGACTCTCTGTGCATCTTGATTCTGAATTGCTTGATTCTCTACATGTATATAAAGGAAAAGACTATACCGACCAGGTGACTATAAGGCACCTGCTGAAGCAAACCTCAGGGTTGTTTGATAATTTCTGGCCTCTTCTTAAGAAATTACTCAAGGACCCTTCATTTCAGCTCAGTCCTCGAGAGGCTGTGATATGGGGGAAAAACAATCTTACATCTGCTTTTCCGCCCGGTAAGAAAGTCAAGTACACCGATACGAACTATCATCTTCTTGGATTGATCGCAGAATCAGTCACAGGCAAAGCATTTCATGAGCTTTTGCATGAGTTGCTATTCTTACCGTTGGGAATGGAGCATTCCTACATGCTTCAATTCAGCAAACCCAGCAAGCCGAATAATCATCCCGTTGCACATTTCTCGCTGAACGGGATAACCGTAAATGACTATACACACTACGGCAATCTGGACTATGCCGGAGGAGGGGTGGTAGCCCCTCTTGAAGAGTATTTAACATTCATGCAAGCATTGACTGCTGGAAAACTGATATCCTCAAACACGCTTTCAAAAATGATTCAAGAATCCGACAGGTTGTTTCCTGGGATAGACTATGGATATGGGATTTGGAAATTGAAGGCGATTCCCCTCTTGCTGCCCAAGTCCTATTACTGTTGGGGGTGTGTGGGTGCAACTGGAGCGTTTATGTTCTACCATCCCGCTCTGGATACATACCTGATAGGAACCTTCAACGATGTCTCCTATAGGACCAAAGCGGTGAGATTCATGATGCAGGCTATCAAGAGGCTTCTTAAATAGAGAGAAAACCTTCTTTATTCACAGCGTTTGCCTAATTTGAGCCCTCATGTTCCTTGAGCAGATGCTTCACTATTTCAATCCTGATCGGATTGATGTTTCTTACCTCGTGCGTATGCAGTCGGTTGGTCAGAATGGTAATTACCAGGGCCTTCTCTGGATTCACATAGAGGTAGGTGCCGGTAAAACCAGTATGCCCAAAACCCTGTTGTGGATAGAGCTCTCCTCTTTGTATTCCATAACCCCTGTTTCCACCCCAATCGTGCAGCATCCTATCGTATAGAGTCTGTGATAGTTTAGAGCGTTCAGCGCTTAGGAACACCTTCCCAAAGGAAAGTACGTCCTCAGTGTTGGAAAACAAGCCAGCATGACCGCCAACACCACCAAAGTAGTAGTGGCAGTTCCCGTCATTACAGACCCCTTGGATTGGTATTACCTCATCCCTCCAGCCATTGAAACTGAGCTTTCGATCAGCAACCATCTGCCTCTCTATCTGGTTGCCATACTCGGTGGCGACACAGAGCAAAGGATCGGGATGATAGGCAGTCTGTGTAAGACAAAAGGGAGTCAAGACCAATTCTTGGAGGGCATCATCCAAGGAAAGCTGCATAACCTGACTGACAACCATGCCAAGAAGCATGAAGTTGATGTCGGAGTAGATCATTGTATCGGTACGTGGGTGCTCTTTGAGTAAGTCTTGAAGAATGGTCTGAAAATCTTCCCCTCTTCGTATATAAAACGGATACCAGGCAGGCAGCCCTGAGTGGTGGGTTACCAGATCAGCAATCTGTATATGCTTGAGTTGCTGTTTGAGTTGCAGATTCTCAATAGGGAGAAGGTCTATAAGCTTGGTATGTTCCTGGAACCGTTGTTCACGCATGAGTTTCAGAACTGCCATGGTGGTATAGAGCTTGGTCAAGGAAGCAAGGTCGAAGAGATGGGAGGGAGTAAGAGGTGGACCACCCCACATAGTGGTTCCCCATGTCTGTATCTCTTGTTCCCCTGCTTGAGAGACTCCTACTGCAACTGCAGAGAAGTACTCTTGCTGTATATATGACTCAATGCTTGAAGTAAGGACATTTAGTGCAGGGGCAAGATTTTTCACCTTTCGTACCTCTTTACCATGAGTATCTCAGCAATCCCTTCCTTGGCAAAGTCAGGAAGGGCCCCTACTTTCTGGTAACCCTGTTTTTCGTAGAACCGCTGTGCCGTTGTGTTGAAGTCCGATACCAAAAGAAACCAATCCTTACCCAGATAACGGGTCTGCTGCTCAAATTCATTGAGAAGCAGAGTACCAACACCCCTGCCTTGAAAGTCAGGACTCACTGCAATGAAGCGAAGATAAGGAGCAGAAAGAAAGGCTCCGCTAAGATGTGCCCAGAAAAAACCCGCAATGAGTCCTTGCTCTTCAGCAAGAAAAAGAAGATTGTCCTTCTCTTGGAGTGCACGCCTAAGCTTCTCAATCCAATGCTCCTTAACAAACCCATACCTTACTCCTAGAGCAAGAGAAGTGGCGAGATGAGCACAATCATCGATGTCTTTTTCGGTGAGTCTTCGTATCAGAATCATACACTACTCCTGAATAAACGGCATTGTTTTGGAAAAGAGGTCAAGTAACCGCTGTGATGGAGCAAGACCGTCCTGAGATAGAACTGGAAGCTCATCGACATAGGACAGTCCGGTAAAGAGATCGTCCAAGATCAAGAGCGGACCATCGAGGTCGACCCATCGGCAGAGCGGCTCAAGAGTAAGGGCAGTGCCAACAGCAAGGGAGGATTCCACCATGCAACTGAGTAGTACAGCGAGGTTGTGCTCTTTGGCTTGCAGGATCAACCGCCGTGCAGCCTGAGGACCGCCACTCTTTGCTATCTTTACAACAATACCGCTGACACTTTTTGCATAGCGCTTCAAATCATCAGAAGTCTGTACCGTCTCATCAAGAATAATCGGAATATCACTGATTGAAGAGAGTATTTTCAACTCTTGTGGACTTCCTGCAATCGGTTCCTCTATCAACTCAATATTTTGGTCTTGTAACTGCTCGATGATTGAACATGCTTGTTTGAAGCTCCATCCTTGGTTGGCATCAAGTCGGATGGAAAGTTCAGGGAACCTCTCTCTAATCAGCTTGATGCGCTCTACATCATCACTGAAGCCTGCCTTCAACTTGATTGTTGAAAAACCACAATGTGCAACGGCTTCAAGCATGTTCTGCATATCTGGTGTATAGGCGATCGTGAACGAGGAACCCCTCTCATAGAATTTCTCTTGTTTATTGACTTTCGGATCTTGCAACCCAAGCATGGCAGTCGTGTACGCACAGGCGCTCATGGAGTGAGAAAACAAATCGACGACTTCCAAGGTTTGGTTGCTCTTGATCATTGCAGGGGTGATGGTACGCTTCAAGTCATCAAGTATGTGTTCTTTTGTCACCCCGTAGTAAGGTACGACCGCAGCCTCACCGTATGAGATTGTATTTTCGAACTTGATCTGCAGAAACACATTCTCACGATGCGATGAACTGCCATGGGCAATATGAAAGGGAGTCTTCAAGGCCATTGTTGCCGAAACCGCTCTCACTTCAAGCATGGCAGGCGTCCTCATATAATAAACAAGCCACTTGATGATCGGCACCCTGCTCTTTGAGCTCCGGCTTTACCTCTTTGCAGATAGGCATCGCCTTAGGACATCGTTCAGAGAAGGGACAACCAGGTCGCACTACTGTCGGTGAAGGAACATCACCCTTGAGGATTACCCGCTTACGGTGTTTGGCCGCTATAGGGTCGGGAACCGGGACTGCAGAAAGCAAGGCCTTTGTATAGGGATGCAAGGGATTGTCATGCAACTCCTTGCTCGTTGCCAGTTCCACAATATTACCCAGATACATTACGGCTATACGGTCACAGAAGTACTCAACCACAGAGAGGTCGTGAGCGATAAACAAGAAAGTCAGGTCGAACTCTTTCTGCAAATCCTTGAGTAAGTTGAGGATCTGGGACTGGATGGAAACATCCAGTGCACTGACTGGCTCATCAGCGAGTATCAACTTCGGCCCCAAAGAGAGCGCCCTTGCTATCCCGATCCTCTGGCGCTGCCCACCGGAAAACTCATGGGGGTAGCGGTTCGCATAGATTGAGGAGAGTCCGCACTTTTGAAGCAAGGAAAGCGCTCTTTCTGTAATCTGAGCTTCTGTAAAGGTAAGCAGCCCCTTTTTAACGAAAATCCTCAAGGGCTCTGCTACGATATCAATGGCTCTCATTCTTGGATCGAGAGATGAATAGGGATCTTGAAAGATGATCTGAAAATGTTTACGTGCCTCGATCAACTCCTGTTCACTCAGACTCGCAAGATCGAAACCGGAGAATAATACCTCTCCTGCTGTTATTCTCTCCAATCTGGCAATTGCCATGATAGTGGTCGATTTTCCGCATCCGGATTCTCCCACCAAGCCCAAGGCCTCGCCTTTCATAACGTTGAAAGAAATCCCATCAACAGCCCGTACCGCTCCTACCTTTCGCTTGAACAGTACTCCTTTCTCTATAGGAAAATGAACCTTTAGGTCCTTTATTTGCAGTAATACTTCACGCTCTGTCATTTTCACCCTCCTCTCTATACAACCAACAGGCAGCACTTCTTTGAGCTTCTTTACCATTGTTGAGCACAACTTCAGGGGGAAGCTTTCTGGCACAGATATCCATTGCCTGGTCACAACGATCGCGGAACGGACAGCCAGCACTAAGATTTGCAAGATCGGGAGGAGAGCCCTTGATCGAATGAAGACGTTCTACACTATGGTCACCCATTCGAGGGATGGAGGCCAGCAATCCTTTGGTATACGGGTGCTTCGGTTCGAGAAAGAGATCCTCTACAGAAGCGCGTTCTACGATACGCCCGGCATACATGACACACACTTGGTCGCACATCTCAGCAATGACCCCAAGGTCATGGGTGATCATGATGACTGCACTCTGATACTGCTCGCGTTTTTGTCGGATTAGATCAAGAATTTGGGCTTGGATGGTAACATCCAAGGCAGTGGTAGGTTCATCGGCAATGAGGATGTCAGGATTGCATGAGAGCGCCATAGCAATCATGACCCGCTGACGCATTCCTCCTGAAAATTGATGAGGATAGCACTCAGCCCGTATTTCAGGATCAGGGATTCCTATGACCCTGAGCAATTCGATTGCCTGCTTTTTCGCCTCTTTCCTCTTCATTCCCTGATGGAGCATCAAGGCCTCTGCAATCTGCTTGTACACCTTGATAACCGGATTTAAGGATGTCAGGGGGTCTTGGAAGATCATCGAGATATGCTTTCCCCTGATACTGAGCATTTCACTTTCAGGAACAGAGAGAAGGTCCTTATCATGATACAGTACTTTTCCCTCGACAATCCTTCCCGGTGGATACTCGATCAGGCGAAGAACAGAGAGGTTGGTCACAGACTTTCCACTACCCGATTCACCCACGATTCCCAGTGTCTGTCCCCGTTCAAGATTGAAGGATACCTTGTTCACTGCATTGACGATGCCACGTTCTGATTTGAATTGGGTCACCAGACCTTCTACCTGCAAGATAGTTGTTTCTTTCATGTTTCGCATCTCCTACCTGACATTCCTGAGGCGAGGGTCCAGAATGTCTCTCAGGCCGTCACCTAAGAGGTTGAATCCCAAAACCAACATAACGATGGCCATTCCAGGATAGATTGCTGTCCATGGTGCGAATATCATAACTTTTCGGGCACTGCTGAGCATATTCCCCCAGGAGGGATCAGGAGGTTGTACTCCTAAACCCAAGAAACTCAGTGCCGATTCAAGCAAAATGGCGGTAGAGAGTGACAATGATATCTGAACGATCAAGGGGGCGGTAATGTTGGGCAGAAGGTGGTGCCATAGGATATAGGTCTTACCTGCTCCATTTGACTTTGCAGCCCGAATAAACTCATTGCCCTTCAAGGCAATGATCGAGCCTCTGCTGATCCTTGCAAACTGCGGGATGTAGACGATTCCGATGGCCAAAACCACATTGTAGGTGTGCTCTCCTAATATAGCCATGATGAATATTGCCAAAAGCAGAGAAGGAAAGGCAAAGAGTATATCGGCAAACCGCATGATTACATTGTCGGTCTTGCCACCGAGATATCCAGCCCATACCCCCATGAAAATTCCTATCACTGCACCAAAAGCTGTTGCGCTTACGCTGATAATGAATGAGACAGAAGTTCCTTTCATAATCCTTGAAAGGATATCCCTGCCAAACTCATCAGTTCCAAAGAGATGCCCACTAGAAAATGACGGGCCTTGCAAAATTTGAGCTGAATTCATCTTTACCGGATCGAAGGGAAGCCAGAACAGGGACACAAGACTCATGATGATATACAAAAGAATGACAATAAGCCCTGCCAACGCTATACGGTTTCTTACTATTCGAGGTGTTTTCATAGCATCACTTCTCCTCATCTACCAGCCGAATTCGAGGGTCTGCCATTGCATAGACTAGGTCTGTGACAAGATTGACCAAGACAAAAAGGGATGCAATCACCAACATGATAGCCTGGATAATCGGATAATCTCTTTGGTTGATCGCATACAAGGCAAGCCTTCCCATTCCCGGAAGGGCAAACACTTCTTCAATGACAATCGAGCCTCCAAGCAGATAGCCGGCATTGAAGCCTGTCACGGTTATGACCGGTAAAATCGCATTCTTCAGTGCATGTATGATAATAACCTTTCGTTTAGGAAGACCCTTGGCTTTTGCAGTACGAACATAATCCATTTGAAGGACTTCCAACATACTGTTTCGCGTATAGCGCATTACTACTGCTGCAAATCCAAATCCTATGGCAAGGGAGGGAAGAAAAAACATTTTAAGGTTCTTTAAAGGATCCTCAAATAGGCTGACGTAGTTGCCCATGGGTATCCAGCCCTGCGAGCTGGAAAAGGCAATGACCATCAAGGCCGCCAGCCAGAACTGCGGTAAGGAGAGTCCGATCAAACCAATGATTCGGTTCAAAAAATCTCCAAAGGTGTCTTGTTTGAGCGAAGAAAGTATCCCTAGCGGGATGCCGATAAGCAAGGCAAGAATCAAGGAGTAGATGGTAAGCTCCAAGCTGATCGGAAGCCTGCTGAAAATATCAGGAAGCACAGGTCGGCCGGTCCTCAATGAGTAACCGAAGTCGCCTTTCAAAATATTACCTACCCACTGGACATAGAGAACCGGGATGGGTTTATCTTCTCCGAACAACCGTTTCAGTTCTTCCATCTGCTCTGGTGTTGCCTCAACCTGGGTTCCCATGTACATCTGAAGCGCAGAGCCTGGAATCAAGCGGACCATGAAGAACACGATCAAGGAAACTCCGATGAGTACTGGAATAAGCGAGAGCAATCGTCTTACAATGTATTTTCCCACAAAACACCTCTGAACATCGTATGTAGAGAAACTCCTCCCGGTGGGGAGGAGATCTCATTATCAAGTTATTATCGAATCACTTCGGCATGAGTTACATAGAACAAACTGCCGTTTCCTACAAGTTTGAATCCTTGTACGTAAGGACTGGTTACTTGGTTTTCGTTCGGTGAGTACAAGAATACCAGAGGCACGTTTGTTGCAAGCACATTTTGCACCTTGTCATACGTTGCCTTTCTTTCTGCTATAACAGTCTGTGCTCTTCCAAGCTCAAGCAGGGCATCTGTTTCCTTGTCAGCATACATGAAGTTGTTTACCCCACCGGTGCTGTGTAGTGAACGATAGAGGAAGCGATCAGGTTCGCTGCTTCCGCCACGTAGTTCCACCATGGTTGCAAAGTCACGCTTTACCCAACGGTCAATATAGTTACCCCACTCAACGACATCAAGATTAGCTTGGATGCCGATGTTCTTCAGTTGGTCCTGAATAACCTGAGCTACAGCCAAACCGCCTTCATAGGTTGAGGAGCAGACAATATCAAAACTCAAGCCGTTTGGATACCCCGCTTCTGCAAGCAGTTGCTTTGCCTTAGCATAGTCGGTCTTTCCGAAGGGAAGCTGTTCCGGAGGAATCGCCCATGCTTTTGCTGAGATGGGAAGAGGGCCGGTTGCTGCTCCCATGCCATACTCAGCCATGGTAAGAATTTCATTACGATCGATGGCAAGGGCTATAGCCTGACGCACTCTGATGTCGTCAAAGGGAGCTTTCTTGTTATTGAAACTGAACACCCTGACGTTCATTCCGGGCTTGCTCATGACTACGACACTCTTGTCGGCACTTGCCTGCCTGATTGCAGCACCATCGTTGATGGTTGCAATATCAAGATTTCCGCCCTTGATTCCAGCCAATAAAGAAGCTTCTTCCGGAATGACCCTGAAAATGACCTTTTCTGTCTTTGGAAGACCAGCTTCAAAATACTCAGGGTTCTTCACCAGTGTCATGGAGTTGTCGACAACCCAGTTCTCAAGCATATACGGACCAGTACCACAGACAA
The DNA here is from genome assembly GCA_964547185.1 of uncultured Sphaerochaeta sp. Taxonomy (GTDB): domain Bacteria; phylum Spirochaetota; class Spirochaetia; order Sphaerochaetales; family Sphaerochaetaceae; genus Sphaerochaeta. Next base: position 17,633 of record CAZJMG010000041.1, on the reverse strand, counting down.
CTCTCTGCAAGTTTCCATGTTCTTCTACCACTTCACGAGGAACGATGGATATGTTGTTCGAGGTCAGGGCATCAAGCAAGGAAGCGAGGGGAGAAGCAAGGGTAATCTTTACCGTATAGGCATCCAGAACCTCGATTTTTGAAATTGTGGCAATGTAGGAACGACCGGGGGATGCGGTTTTAGGATCAAGGACGCGTTCTAGCGAGTACTTCACATCATCGGCAACCAACTCTCTGCCATTATGGAACTTAACCCCCTTTCTCAAGTGGAAAATATAGGTCAGGTTATTTGGAATATCCCACGATTCTGCCAAATCGGGAACCACTTCCATGTTTTCGTTGAGACGAACCAAGCGATTGTACAGAAGATCAATTCTGCGCATTGAGGAGAAGGCTGTCACAATATGCGGATCCAAACCAACAGCTTCTTGACTAACCCCGAGGGTGAGAGTGGAAGATTTTTGCACTGAAGCGGGAGCCTTCTCCCCTACACCTGCGGCAAACACAGCGGACATTGCCAAAGAAAGCAAAACCACTGTACAAACCAAGAACAGATTACGTTTTTTCATAGGTCACTCCTTTTGTTATAATCATCTGACACATATCAGAGTTGTTGCATGGTGATGGATCCCAGTATTACTTTTTTACGAGCACCGGTAGCCTTTGGCAGATTGGAAGGTCTGCCCATCAATGATTCGTGAGCCATAAGGGCAAAGGCCATCGCCTCCCTAGCTTGATCGGGAACTCCCAGTTCATCCGAGGTTTTTACTGCAATCCCTGACGGCAAGTACCCTCTCAGCAGGGAGAGCAAGGTCTTGTTGCGCGCTCCACCACCACTTATGACAACCACATCCAATTCGGTTACCGGTAGAACAAAGTCAAGGTAAGCCTCAGCGATTGTTTTGGCAGTAAAGGCTGTCACGGTAGCAACCAAATCCTCAAAGCTGAGGCCTAAAGAGGTTGCACGTTGCAGTAATTGAGCACTGTAAGCAGAACCATAGACCTCACGCCCGGTACTTTTGGGTGGTTTCTTGGCAAAGTAGGGGTCTTTCATCATTTCAGCAAGCAAGGATTCACAAACCACTCCTTGAGCTGCGATAGCTCCCTTGTCATCGTACTGCTGTTTCTGGTTTGTATAGTGTGCAACAATTTGGTCGATGATCATGTTCCCCGGTCCTGTATCAAAGGCGAAGACAGCATCTTCATCCCCATTCTTGGCAAGGACGGTCACATTACCGATGCCTCCGATGTTCTGTACGGCTATGCCCTTTCCTTCCTGATGAAAAAGCAGATAATCGATGTAAGGAGCCAGAGGAGCTCCCTCGCCTCCCACTGCCATATCAGCTGAGCGAAAATCACTGACTACCGCCAGTTTGGTCAAGGAAGATACCACTTGCGCATTGCCTATTTGCAAGGTTCCTGTTACGGGCAAGGGACCATTTGGTCCAGGAAAATTCTGAGCAACAGGAGCATGCCATACTGTCTGCCCATGCATGCCGATAGCGGCGATGCTCGTTCGATCAACTTTGCTGTGTACGAGCAATCTGTTCACAGCTTCTGCATTCCAGTGACCAAGAGCAGCGTGAGCGATACAAAGATCCTCGGTATCTGCGGCACCCTTTATACAAAGCTTTTGGATGATCTCTTTTACTTCATTGGTATAGGGGATAGAAATTTGGTCTTCCAAGGAAACACTGACCACCTGCTGTTCTGCATTTGTAACGATGGATACCAAAACCGCATCAATACCATCCAAGGAGGTTCCCGACATAAGCCCGATAACCCGATGTTTTATCTCTTTTCTGTACTGTTGGATTAGGTTGTTTGTATTCATATTCCCCTCTGCTTTCCCAAGTATATGATACATTATTTTAGAACGCAAATGTTTTTGAAATATTATTTCTTTACAATATACAATCGGAAGTGGTACAGTAAAACAAATATTTATTGGCATCCAACAAAAACGGGGAGAACCCAGCACATGCAGACACCGATTACAGAAGAGACATTGAACTCATTAACAACTGAACAGTGCAATACAAATACATCCAATATAGATGAGCTCTCGGAACTACAGATCCTTCAAATCATGAATGATGAGGATAAGACCGTTCCTTTTGCTGTAGAGCGACAACTGCCGGTCATCGCCAACTTGGTAGCGGATGTGGTAGCGTCTTTCAAAAATGGGGGGCGTTTGATGTATATCGGGGCTGGAACTTCAGGCCGCCTCGGAGTGCTGGATGCATCAGAGTGTCCTCCTACCTTCGGAGTTCCAAGAACAATGGTCCAAGGCCTTATTGCAGGAGGCAAGGAGGCGTTGACCCGATCTATAGAGAATGCGGAGGATGACTATCAGCAGGGGGTACAGGAGCTGAAAGCCTTGGATTTTTCCAGTAAGGATGTATTGGTCGGAATAACTGCATCCGGACAAGCGCCCTATGTGATAGGAGCAATACAGTGGGCAAGCAGTATCGGTGCAGTAGTCGGGGCGATTAGTTGCAATGCAAAATCCAGGACATTCAGCTCTGCAAAGCATGCAATATTTCTCGATGTCGGACCGGAGGTCATCACGGGGTCCACCCGCCTGAAGTCCGGAACAGCCCAAAAACTGGTACTCAATATGATTACTACGGCAAGCATGATCAGAATCGGCAAGGTATATCGCAATCTCATGGTCGACCTCACACCGGTGAACAAGAAACTGGTAGAACGATCAAAACGATTAATCAAACAAGCTACAGATTGTACCTACGAGGAGGCAAGCAAGGCTTTTGAAGCGTCGGGAAGAAGACCAAAACTTGCTATAGTGATGATTTTGCTGAATGTGGACGTCGAAACTGCTCGTGCTTTGGAGAACCAAAGTACAGGTCCAATTTCCGAGATGATACGTCTTTACCACAGTAGAGAGTTCACGTAGAATCACAAAGGAGATAAGGAGTGGTAATGGAAGAGAAAGTACAGGTGGAAGGAGCGTTATACGCAATAAATGCCCAGTATGATTCATTAAGCGACTCAGAGAAAAAGGTTGCTTTGTACGTACTGAGAGAACCCAAAAAGACCGTCCACTTCAATGTACGCGAACTCTCCAAACAAAGTGGTGCCAGCCAGGCTGCTGTAATCCGATTCTGCAAGCATCTTAATTTCTCTAGTTTCAGTAATTTCAAGCTTCGCTTAGCTAGGGATGTATTCGAAAACTACGATGAACGCTATGTGCCGGACTTTGAGCTCGATTCAGAAACGTCTCCTTCTGTAGTCATACACTCGGTGATTCAACGCTTCCAGCACTCCTTCAACGCACTCGAGCGTTGTCTTGATGGAAAAGAGTTAGAAAAGGCTGTTTCCTTGATTCAGTCAGCACACTCGACATTTCTCTTCGGAGTCGGAGCTTCAGGGGTTGTTGCTTTCGATTTTATGCAGAAGTTGGTGCGTCTGGGAATCCCTGTCTTCTATACCCAGGATACCGACTTGCAACTCACAGCGGCCTCTACGATGAGAAAAGAAGACCTAGCCTTCATCATCTCCTACTCTGGGGAGAACGATACCATGGTAGCTGCAGCCAAACAGCTCAAACGCTCGGGGACCCCGATTATTTCACTGACCATGGATAGTGATAATACACTTCGTAGCTTGTCTGATATCAGCATTGTCATTCCTGCTTCAGAGAGAATCTACCGCCAAGGAGCAAGTACTTCAAGAATTAATCAGCTAGCGGTAATTGATATGCTCTACGCTCTGATGGTGTCCAAGAATCTTGATGCATCCATCCAGGCAATAGAGCAGACAATGGCGGTAACCCATAGGCAGAGAGCGTATCAGGAGGAACTTCCACAAAATCCCCAGAACAGCTGATAGATGGTTCTAGATGCCTGTTTTGGGGAACGAGGGTTTTGACAATCCTACACGTAAAATAGTACTGATCAGGTTCTTTGCTTCCGATACAACACAGTCTTCAAATAATCCTCAGTAGCTTCAAAAACTGGAGCAATAGTATTCTGTGCTCTCATTAAGGGAATTACTTTTGTTCTTAATCCCATACCACGGTTGTCCACATACCCATAGTCCCTTAACACCTGTGCAATTATAAGGTTGCGTGCAAGTCTCTGACCAGAAATCATTTTCTCAATTGTCATGGAATTAGGTAAGGCACCAGGACTGATCACCTCCAATCTGTCACTATAGATACCGATTTCGATTTCTACAAATCTTGTCCAATCGCGATGAGCCAAAGCATTAATGAAAACCTCGCGTATAGCTTCTAAAGGATAGAACCAGAGAGTATTCCTTCGAAGCGTTTGATCGACAGAATCAGATTCTTCAGATATAAAGGGCTTAATAACTTCAATACATCGTTCAATAAGCCCAAGATCAATCAAAGTTCTTTCAGAACCATTCATATCCCAACGCCCGACCAAAGGCGCATCTGCTGTTCACGTGTAGCAATTTGTGAGGTTGACCCTACTCTGATATAGATATCTTCTCTCCCGGAATGACGAACAATATAAGGTTTTGAGATCCCTATGGATAACGTCAACACTGCAACATATCGCTCATCATCAATGTTAACTTTCTCATAACAGGGAAGTATGGGCGGATGCACTTTGTCATGGACAACATTCATCACCCATTCCTCGGCATTCTCTCGTTGGATTCCAGAAATAGTACCGTCATCCTCAACTCCCAAAAGAATGCGTCCTCCCTGAAAATTCACAAGGGCGACTAATTCTTTGGCAAGTTGCTCCGGCCTAATGTCATCTCTTAGAAACTCGATTCCGGAATTCTCTCCATTGGAAATAATTTCTAATACTTCTGATTTCAACATATGAACACCTCAAAATCCATACTTTTCCTTTATCTGATCAATAATAAGGGGGCCTCTCTCTATTCTCCAAGAATAATCCAACTGTAGGTATTTATAACCAAGTAGGCGTACTTCTCCACTTGCGAAAAATATAGCCTACTCACAGTTCATTGTGCTCTTTATCAACCCTTTAGCGATACCATTAAAACCCTCTGCTATACAAACAAATCTTTTAGGTATACAAGTCTCACAGCCTGATCGCCTTGTGCCTTCTCGCACAGAGCATTGGTAAAACCTGACGCAGAGAAGAACCAATACTGCATATGCTTCCCTCCCTTCACATTCTTACTGATTCTCACCAAGTCATCATATTCATTGGATGTCATTGGGTCGTTGGTGAACTTACACTCTCCAAAAATCATGGTACCTTCAATGGTCTGTGCAACCACATCAATCTCTTCTTCACGTCTTGAGATTGGGTCAGAGCCCCACCAAGAACCTATCTTGATTATTGGATGATCTGCATTACGAAGCACATGGGTTTTACAGATTTCTTCAAACTGCTTACCGAAAGAAGTCCTCAATGTTTTCCCCAACCAAGCTAGAACTCCGTCTGTGATGCCTCGCTCAATCATGGTCCTGAATTGATGAACATGCTTGAAGTAGAATAAAAATAATCCATCTTTGATATACCAGATCGTTCTATTCCTGTTCTTCTCTCCAAATGGAAGCTTTTTATCAACAAGACCGATCTCCTGTAATGTTGAAAGATAGTAACTCATGTTTGGAGAGGACATCCCACTTTTGTCAGCTAGCTCTACTTGCTTGTTTGCTCCATGAGCCAATAACTCAAGAACAGTAAAGAAAGTCTGAGGTTCATTGACTTCCATATTGAGAATATTCAGTGGTTCATTATACAAAAGCCCGTTGGAGTTGTAAAACAATCGCTGGATGTTTTTTTCAAGAGACTCTTCGAGAGAAAAGTAGGAAATATAGAGGGGGACACCCCCGCTGATCATCTGGACAAGGGCTGTCTCTTCCAGAGACCCTCGATACAGTCTCCTAGTCTCTTGAAGGTCAAAGGGCAACAGCCTGATTTGTGCTGTTCTTCGGCCATACAACGGACTCTTATCACCAAGAACCTGGTGTTCCATAAAGGAGACTGAGGAACCAGAAAGCACCAGTTTGAGCTTTGTCTTCGCAGCTTTCAGGTCGATGAATCTTTGCAAGGATCCCATTGCATCCGGAATTGACTTGGCTAAAAAGGGCAATTCATCAATTACGAGAACAATGGCACGATCTGAGGATTTCTTGCCTACATAGTCAAGAAATGCATCAAGATCCCTGAAAGAAAGGCCTTCCCCCTCACCAAGTCCTTCATACATTGATACTACTAGATCGGAGAGCGTTTTCTTTTCTGTTGTTTTAGTTGCTAAATGGAAGATGGTCGTAAAACCTTCACAAGCCTTGGAAATCAGTGTAGTTTTCCCAATCCTTCGTCTCCCATAAACGACAACAAACTCAAATCGGTCTGAATTGAATATTCTTCTGAATTCCTTGAGTTCTGTTTCTCTTCCAACAAACATAAATCATCTTCTCCTGTTCTTCCGTTACTATAAGAATAGTACCATATGCAATAAGAGAACTCAATCTATTAAAATCTGTTTTAGTAAAATCGATTTTAATAGATTATATCTTCGACAGCACATACTGTATCCACTCCCTGAGGCTCTACACAAAGTTCAATGTAGTCTTTTGGGTTCTTTGCTTATGACAGGAAATAACTTGACTTGGTCTAAATACCCTTCGCTGAACAGAAAACTCTTTTTCCCTTTTATGAAATAAGATGTATCCAAGGAAGCATTCCTCAAACTCCTCATAGTATTTCTGGACTTTTTAAAGAATCATAAGTTTAATACTCTAAAGTATAATACAGGGAGAATATGCTGATGTTTTTAGGAAGAGAACAGGAATTAGGCTTGCTTGGAGAACTGTATGCTTCGAAAAGGTTCGAGTACCTAGTCCTCTATGGAAGGCGACGAGTTGGAAAGACGTCCCTACTCAAAGAATTCTGCAAAGATAGGTCAGTAATCTTCTATTCTGCTCAAGCCAAGAACGACAGTTTGAACCTCTCAGACTTTTCCAAAACGCTTCAACTACATTTTACGGGTTCTTCCTATGGAACCTTTTCTGATTGGAAATCTGCTCTTTCTTATCTAACCGACCATATATCCGAAGAGAGAAGAACCATGGTAATCATTGATGAATTTCCATATATTGCAGAGGAGAACCCAACTATCAAGTCTATCCTGCAACATACTATTGACCATATGTGGAAAGACAAGAATCTCTTTTTAGTACTATGTGGCTCAAGTGTAAGCTTTATGGAACGTGATGTCATGGGTTCAAAAAGTCCATTATATGGAAGGGCTACCAGCATACTGCAGCTCTCTTGTTTTGATTATCTGCAAAGTGCACGATTTTTCCCCAACTACAGTAATGAAGAGAAACTTCTGTGCTATGGAATCTTAGGCGGCGTCCCTTGCTATCTTGCAGCTTTCAGTGATGGCATGAGCATTACAAGGAATATTGAACAGAATATTCTCAGAATGGGATCGTTTCTCAAAGATGAAACACAGAATCTTTTGAAAATGGAGCTCAGGGAACCCGCTATATACAACAGCATCTTTGAGGCCCTCGCTACAGGATCAAGTCGACTTAATGATATAGCTCAAAAAATTCATGAGGAACAAACAAAATGTTCCAAATACATAAAAACTTTGAAATCCATGAAATTGGTAGACAAGATTACTCCTGCCACAGAGAAGGAGTCCAGCAAAAAGAGCATCTACCAGATATCTGACAACTTCTTTCAATTCTGGTACCATTTTGTCTTTGCAAATAAAAGCTACTTCGAGTTATTAGGCGACGAGAGCGCAGCATCAGAAATTTTTGACAATCTGTCAGCATATATGGGTGCCATATTTGAGAAAGTTTGCATGCAGTATCTTATCAGACTGGCAAAACAAAGAGAACTTCCCTTCATCCCTCATACGTTGGGAAGATGGTGGGGAAATAATCCTAACACAAAAAAGCAAGATGACATTGATATTCTTGCTCTTGATGCGCATAAGCAATCAGCCATTTTCTGTGAGTGTACATTTCGCAACAAGCAGTTTGGTATGGATGAATATATAGATTTCTTCAGAGCTGTTGAGGTGTTCTCCCATATAGAAAATCGATTCTATTATCTATTCAGCAAATCAGGATTTACTCAAACAGTGCAGAATCAAGCCAAGGAAGATGGAGTGAGGCTATTCGGCTTGGATGATCTTTTTTAGGGGCGGTACCGTGTAAAATTTCCACATTTTCCACATACCTGCGAATCAGGCTTTTATTCGGCCTTTTTGGAAAAAAAGTGTCAACTGAAACAAGCGCAGGCCAAACAAATGTGTAAACTAAACCTTACTCAGACCAGGTACATATACGAGATCAATGTCTACAGAGAGACGCGGCATATCCCGATAAAACAAGTTGATTGCTGTCCCCCCTTTCAGTGCAAAGCATGAGTATCTGCCTATAAGGGGCAAGAGACGGACCAAGAGTGCAACTTGCCTAAAATATGGGTTCTTGTTGTCCATCCTGGGCCTCCTTGGGGACTGTGATTAAAAACTCTGTATCAAGCTTACCGCCTGGCACAATCTGACGCTTGCCTACTCCCAGATCTATCTTGGATACATCGACATGTTGATACCAAGCATGCCCTGCAGTCTTTGAAAGCCAGAGAAACAACCTCTTTGCCTTGATACTGGTAGAGGATTCCAGCAATTCCTGCAACAGCGTCGGCCGAAGATTAGCAGCTCCTTCCATCGTCAAACTCGCTTGCAGGATTTCCTCTCGTGTATCGATTGTACTTGTGAGCTCAATGAATGCCCGTTCAGGAGAGGAGTAGTGTATAGGCCAATCCCAAGTGCCGAAAGGCACGTCAATCAAACCAACTACAGCATCCGCGAACGGCCCTGACTTCATTATGGAAAAACCGGGATTGGTCCCTACTTTTTCCACCCATGCAGGAAGTTTCTGGGTACTGAATAGCCTGATACTCTGTGACTTTCCAAGCGTTAGAAAGTGGGCGTACCCGTGATAAGCCAAGGCAGTCATGTGTCCGACATGGACATCATAACCGAGCAGAGTGAGTGAATACACCACATTCTGCCATTTCAACGGAGGTCCTGGCTTTCTATAGATACCATGCACCACGGCTTCAAGCTTGCCGGAGCGAAGGTAGTAGTCCACGGTAGTGTTTTCGATTCCACGACCTTTTAGCCACGCTCTATCAACGAGTAATCCTTCAAATATCTCTAAATCAAGGATAGCCATAGCACCTCCAGTTTATAAAATAAAATATTTACATATCTATACTCTGCAATTTAGCGTAGGGATAAACTCAAGTCAAGTTTATAATGCTGTCTATTTACATACCTATTATACGACTTCTGGACAATCCATAAACCAAAAGTGCGTATATATGCTTGATAACAAGCGTCATGTATGAGGCTTTGTTTGAAACAGCCTTGGTCAATTAGTCTTTTGCATCCCCCCAAAAACAGAGCTTGCAAGTTCCTTTCGTGAGCATAGCCAAATAATCCTAATAAACACCTAGAAAGCTGGTATTGTCCTCTTATAAGAGAAAAATATTGGGTTATACCCATACAAACTGGTAGTTTTTCCAGAGTTTTTAGGGTTATACCCATAAAAACTTTCTTTACTTATCTAGTTTTACTGGGTATAATCTTTATAAGAGGTGCTCATTCATGCTCAGTCGACCATTGTATTATGAGAAGATCAGACCATTTATAAACAAACCCTTTATTAAAGTAATCACAGGGATTCGTCGATGTGGAAAGTCGACCATGATGCTGCTCATACAACAACTCCTAACCGAAGAGGGAGTAGAGAGCAAGCAGATTATCTCAATCAACTTTGAGAGCATGAAGTACTACCACTTACGCTCTTCACTCGCTTTATACAACTATGTGTCAGAACTTCTCAAGACAATGAAGAGCCCTGCATATGTGTTCTTCGACGAAATACAAATAGTGGAGGATTGGGAAGAAGCAGTAAACTCACTATTCCTCGATTTCCAAATTGACATGTATATCACAGGGTCAAATTCACAGCTTCTTTCATCAGAGCTCTCCACCCTGCTTACTGGCCGCTTCATTCATATAGAGATGCAGGTATTGTCCTTTAGCGAGATGCTGGAATTCAGATCAAACAAGACGGATACAGAAGAAAATCTGCTTTGGCTCTATATCAGACGAGGAGGTTTTCCTGCTGTTCATCTGACCTCCGATTATGATGAGAAAGCGACATATATGATCATCAACGATATCTTCGATTCCATCGTCCTTCGTGATGTGGTACAGCGATACAAAATACGGGATGTTGAGCTATTACGGAGGATTCTGAACTTCATCGCTGACTCAGTCGGGAATACCATTTCAGCAAAACGCATTGCCGATTATTTTAAGAGCCAGGCAAGAAAGGTTGACATCAATACCGTCTACACGTACCTCGATGCATTGGTTAGCTCTTTCCTGATCACGAGAGTCCAACGATATGATATCCAAGGTAGAGAACTGCTGAAAACACAAGAAAAGTACTACCTTGCCGATTCCGGTCTTCAACATGCCGTCTTTGGATATAGGGACAGGCACATATCCGGGATTTTGGAGAATATCGTGTACAATGAGTTGGTAAGACGGGGATACACGGTCTACATAGGAAAGCTAGGCGCCCAAGTAGTCGACTTCATTGCAGAGCAACCTCCTAAGAAACTGTACGTGCAGGTTGCCTTTAAATTAGAAGTCGAAGAAACAGTACAAAGAGAATTTGCACCACTGCTCGCCATCCGTGACTCGTATCCAAAATTCGTGGTAACAATGGACTCTCACTTCCAAGACACCATTGAAGGCGTACAACATGTAGGGTTATATCAATTTCTCACCGATGAGCATCTGTTTTAATGAAAGGAAAGTATGGAGCTATTCCTTGTCTAACTATGCAGAATTACTTTTCTGATACTGCTTGTAAAAAACAGAACCAATGGCCTCAGGAGAGATAGCAAAAACGAGAGAAACACCACTTTACAAGAAATGCTTATACCTCCTTCTCCAGCCTCAATGCAGCCTTTTTCATTCCCTCAAAGATGGAAGTTGAAAGTTCCTTCGGAAAGTTCGCAGGAAGCTGTCCAGAGGTCCTATCGATTACTCCAGGCAACTGCTCAAGCACCTCAGTGAATATCTCTGTCATACTACTGGTAGCACCACATATTCTGGATGTCTCTTCCCAGTGTCTTTTTTGTATCTTATTCCACTCATAATCACGTGAAGAGCCTTGTACAGCCATAGCCATTCTTATCCGTTGTGGAGCAATCATGTTTCTTTTGGTTCCCATCACCGGATATACAGACATTACGTCATACAAAGGAGTTAGCGAGTATCGGCCTTGTTTCCCGATAGTGATGCTAAAATTCTTTGCATGCCCGTCCGGGGCTGCAAGCAACCAAAAAAGAAGCTGCGTTTTCAGAAATAGTTTTCTATCTTGCTGTGGATTACTCGATGAAAGCAAGAAATGCATAATCTGGATAAGGCCGGGCCCTCCTTCATGCTCATATTTCTTTTCAGGAGAGACGCCCAGAGCCTGACATAGATCTTCCTGCGGAAGCCTCATCCACCAAGAACCATCAGAAGAAAGTTTCCTATCAAACCGCTCAACTACAAGTGCCCTTTGAGTTCCAAATCTTGCAATATCAGCCTTGGCAACGGGAAGCCCAAAAGCCTCAAGGATCTTGAGACAAAGCCATTCATTTTCTATGGATTTGCTCATATCCACTTTTAGAGCACCTATCTCTCCTAATGGCAACTTAAAGATATGCGTAGTTGGAGTTGCTCCAATAGGCTTACACCACTGATCATTATGATAAAGCAATGCTGTTTTCTCTTGCGCCCCAGCAATCGAAATACGTAGAGACTCATCATTCGCCCGACCAGGAAGAGAACCCGTAGAACTCGCAAGAAGAACCTTTTCAATTTCCTCTTCGCTCAGCGGTTCTCCCTCGATTACATGAACATCTAAAATAGGATCTCCTTCAGGTAATATCTGAAGAGCACCAACACAATCGCGGCCTATTTCAGAAAGTAAGTCGAAAGGAGTGCTAGAAGAAAGTCCATACCGCCTTTGAATCCTCTGTCTTATATCAGCATTGTCTGGGAGTAGATTGTCAAAGAACGATGCTACCTCTGGGCCTTTTATTTCTTTGGAAACCGGTCCAAGCGGAAGTGAGAGAGAAAGAGGACGAGCATTTTGGTCTCTCAAATACGACGTTACGTACCTGAAGGATTGTTCTGATCCTGAGCGCGTCCATGTTCCTACATGGTTTCCGTTCATCCATATATCCAAGGTATGTTTCATCACCACTCATCCTTCTCTGTCTCTTCATCTAGCACAGGCTTTGGTTGCAGAAGCATCTCAATCTCCAGAGCAGAGACAAGCTTGAAAAAGCTTTCTAGTGAACATCGCTCTGGATGAGACTCCAGGGCAGATATGGTCTTGGGTAACAGTCCCACAAGTTCCCCAGCTTGCTTCTGTGTTAGGTTCAAGCTCTTTCGTCTATTTTTTAGATAGTAGGCAAGTTGAAACGGGGTCAAGATTAGGTTCTGCATAGGTCCTCCACAAAAACAGCATACCCCATAAGGTATATATTGTAAATATACCCTATAGGGTTTATTCTATGTTTTTACCCTGTAGGGTATAGATGGACCTATAACCTGAGTTATATTTCATAAAAATTGAAGTACTGAATATTTTTGCCGATATCGGCAGTTTTTTTAATAGTATACATCCACCAAAAATAACTCTATATCACTCGAGTTCTCATAATCTCAAGCTATCTGCATCAAGCAAGAACCGCTTGACTCCTAGTACTAATGTTCCTTTCTCCGTGTGTCAAGGATTAGTTTCAGAACCAGTTCAATGATGAAATCTGCAGTACGGTCCTTACTTGGTCCACTCACAACCTATCGGTACTTTCGAGTATCAGGGAGTATGGATACAAAGGCTATACAGATGCACCACCTGTATGACAAAAACAATGAAGTCATCGGCAAAACGATGTTCTCTATGGATGAGGATGAGTCGCATGGCACACAAAAGTTCTTCTACCTTGCAGGACCAATTCTTGACACTCTTGAGAGAGGAAAGTATGGGGGGGTTATTCCGTATCTCACTCTGCAAAATTGCGTTGCTGATGCAGCTTGTGAGAAAGAGAAGACAGGAGAAACGCAACCTTACTAGAAAACGACCAGATCTTTCCGTTCTTCCAACTATTTTGATTGTATGTGAGGGAAAGAACACTGAACCATCGCATTGCAATGCCTTAACATTCAAGTCTGCCACGATACATCCAGTTGGAGAAGGATATAATACAATTTCTCTATATCGAACCAATCCTTTGGATATTGGATTCTATTGCACAATAAGCTCGCTAATAGCTTGATCACCTTCCTCCAGCATATGAGGAATCATCTTCAACAGTACAGGCACCGTATCAATAGGCATCAAGCTATTGCTTCAGTGTAAACCTATGACAAATACAATCGGCATCATCACTACAAAAGCCAATATGGATCTCAAATAAACCAGGCTCAATGACTCTAGAGTTGTACTCATCGACAAAGGAAAACTCTTCTGAATCGATATGAAGATCAACAACTTTTTCACAGAGCTGAGGTATCTGAATCTTCTTGAAACCAACCAATCGTTTGATCGGCTGCACCACAGAAGCATATACATCGTGCAGATATACTTGGATCACTGAGATTGCATCATAATCGAAAGAGGTGTTTCTAACCGTAACAGAGACAAAAAGCCCCCCACTCTTCAACTCTGCCATCGTCATTATATTTTGCTTAAGAAAGCTATCTACAATCTTACAAGTGCTATAGGACAAGCCAAAACCGAATGGGAATTGGGGTCCTTTTTCCAAATCCAGATATCGATCAGCATGCCATCCAGGCAATTGATTGTAAAATACAGGGATTTGCCCTATTGAACGAGGAATTGAAATTGGGAGCCTTCCTTCAGCATCCCTGATTCCGTACAGCACATCCCATATGGCATCACCTCCTGCGATACCTGGGTTCCAACATTCCAAAACAGCATCACAGAGAGCATAGAACTCGCGTCCCACTACAGGCTTTCCACCAATAACAACAGCTATCAAGGGTTTATCAGGATTCTTCAACTTGAAAGAGGTAAGAGCATACATCTGACTAGGTGATAGTGATAAATCGGATCGATCAAGGCACTCTCCATTCATCTCAAAAGAATCGCCTATTGCCATGACATACGCATCATATCCAGTACTGGCGGCAACAAGAGCATCGATGGTTTTTTGGGCCTTCGGATCAAGAGGACCACGCTCGTTGCCTCCGTCTATGATTTCACCCCAGCAATGAGCAATCGTGATTGAAGCATCTCGCGCTTTTGCTCCTCGTAGAAGAGTCTGTGTTCCTTGATGATACGGCCTTCTTGTTTTATGGGAAAACTCCTGAGGACCGAAGCTCCATTCCCCCAACTGATTATAGATTGAATCAACCTGGGGTCCAGAGAGAAACACTCTAGCCTCTGATTTCAAAGGAAGAGCACCCTTTCTGTTTGTCAGTAATACAAGAGATTGAACAGCACACTCATAGGCAAGTTTATAATCCGGTATAAATGGCCGAGTCTCAAAGGCTGCATCGAACAATCCTGCAGTCATCTTTACTGCAAGATTTCGAGAAACAGCAGCATCAACATAGGCTATCAGGCTCTCATCCTTTTTACAAAGCAGTATAGCTCTCTCGTAAAACTCCTCAGTGGCCATAACCATCGAACACCCTGAGGTAAGTACGATTCTTACCGCCTCATCCATACTTGCTGCAAAACCTTGCTCTCTATGCAATCTGCCGGTATTATCCCAGTCTGTAACAATAATTCCTTCAAAACCAAGCTTTTTGATTAAAATATCTTGAATCAACCATTTTGAAGCAGTACACGGAATGCCATCGATGCTTTGGTACCCTATCATAATAGAAAGACATCCAGAGGCAATCGCCTTCTGAAATGGAGGAAGAAATTGTTCTAAGATCATACGCTTAGATATACTACAATCGGCCGAATCACGGCCTCCCCTACTCTCTGCACACCCGATGAAATGTTTAGCACACGATACAACAACCCTTCCATCCTGGGCAATCTGTGCCCCTTCGATATAGGCAGCACCCAAAGAACCAGATAGGAAAGCATCCTCGCCAAAACTCTCACTAAGCCGGCCCCAACGAGGATCCCTTGCCAAACATAATACAGGAGCAAAAGTCCAGTCCAATCCTGTGTTAAGGACCTCTGAGGCAGTTACCCCTCCGACGGCTCTTATCAAATCTGGGTTAAAGGTAGCTCCCTGGCCAAGCTGAACAGGGAATACAGAAGATCCATCGTGAAAGGCATGCCCATGGATGGCATCTATCCCAAACAAAAGAGGGATACCCATACGGGTCTTTTTGGCCAAAGCCCGACACTTTGCAATCTCGTTTCCTGTAACATGCAACACAGACCCGATACCCCTGCTTTGTATCCAAAGCTCAGGATTGTTCCTGCCATCGAGTTGCATCATCTGGCCGATC
Source organism: uncultured Sphaerochaeta sp. (assembly GCA_964547185.1). GTDB lineage: Bacteria > Spirochaetota > Spirochaetia > Sphaerochaetales > Sphaerochaetaceae > Sphaerochaeta. Next base: position 2,112 of record CAZJMG010000041.1, on the reverse strand, counting down.
TTCTCTTCTAGCGTCAAGGAACCAGTCAGGACTTTTGCTTTCTTTCTTATTACATCTGAAATAATCATACATCAATACTTCAATACACTTTGGATTACAGATTCTGGATGCTCATCAATCATTTGATAGGCCTTCTGGATATCATCGAAATCAAACTCATTCGTAATCAACGACCCAAGATTCAATCGTGACAGCAATGATGCACAATACGATATCTTTCGCTCGAAAGGCCAGATATGTGCGAATTCAGGCCGCGTATAGTTTGCTTGTGAACATCTGATAGTAATTCTATTATGATGAAATTCATCAGCCAAATTCAGCAATGTATCACCTTGGTACCAGGAGAGAGCAATCACTTTTGACTCAGGAGCTACAATTCTCAAAGCCTGTTGCAGACCTTTGGCAGAGCCTGAAGCCTCGATAACCACATCTGCACCACGAGCATCGGTCAACTCTCGGATTTCTCGCGCTACATCTCCAACCACCGAAGGATTGAACGTATACTCTGCGCCATTGTTCCTGGAAACCTCCAAGCGTTTCTCTATCATATCGACAACAAACACGGTAGCTCCGGAAAGCCGACCAAGCTGGGCGGCCAACTGTCCGATTACACCTTGCCCGATCACAACCACACGATCACCGAGTTTAATATCACTATCAAGGATACCATTGAAGGCTGTGAGTAAATTTGTCAGAAAAATTCCATATCGAGGATCAAGTGTATCGGAAAGCTTCACAGCTTTTGCAGCATCAACGCAGTGTTCACTCTGATGCGATGCATTAATGTATACGATATCACCAACCTCAAAAGAGGAAACATTTTTACCAATTTCCGTTACACGACCACAAACAGAATAGCCTAAGTACCAAACACCCGGATCACAACTACGAATAGGATATCCCCAAGTCTCATTTTCAGCAGCCTGTTCGAACAAGCGCATTTCAGAATCATACTTTTTCTCAAAAAATGGGGCCAAACCCCGATATACATTCATTTCGGTGCCATGAGAAATACCAGAGTACAGGCTCAACACCCTTATCTGATCATCTTTCAAACTCTCTGTTGATGCAATCTGCTCAACCTTCAATGTTTTTGGTGCTGTATACATTGCAATTTTCATCAATCAACCCTCCTTTTACTTACCATTCATCTCATACACAGAATCAATTATTCCCATCACTTGTGCTGCTTGCTGAGCCGTAGAATCAGAAACACCCTTCTTACAACACTCGATACAAGCAGAAATCTCTCTCTCACATTGCTGTTCAAATTCCAAAGGCCCCTCAACAGGCTCAAACAATCGGGTAATTTTCGGCTCACCCTCCTCAATACTGGAGCTAATCACACCCTTGTCTTCTTGATAGAAAACCCCAAGGTTCGTTCCATAACAAGCAACTTCAACTCTCTCGTTTTCGATACAGTTCTCTGCCCAAGCGAGGCGAATGGAAACAGAAACACCTCCATCCAAGGTAAACAGCAACACACAAGAATCCTCGACATCCGCGCACAACACACCCTTATCTACAGGAGCCCAGGTTGTTAGCTGGATATCATCATGCATGAAGTAATTTCCTGTTTGGCCCAACACTGATTTCACAGCTGGAAATCCAGTGAGATAGAGGGCAAGATCGATCAAATGAACGCCGAGATCGATGAGTACACCTCCGCCAGAAAGTTCCTTATTCGTAAACCAGCCTCCTTTTCCGGGAATGCCTCGTTTTCGAACCCAACTCATCTCAAGCGAATACAACCTTCCAAAACCAGGAGAGTCAATCTGTTTCTTCAGAATTTGAGCAAATGAGGAATACCGCTTATTCATACCTGTGAACAGTATTGCCTTGCTTTCATCTGCAAGACGCGCAAGGGCTATACATTCAGACCTGTTCAAGGCCAAGGGCTTCTCACAATGCACATTGATAGTACGCTTCAAACATTCAGATACCATATCATAATGATATTTATTGGGAGTACAGATACTTACAATATCTGGTCGTGTTTCTTCAAGGCATTCCTGCAAAGAACGGTACCATTTGGGAATACCAAATTCCTTTGCTACACATTTTGCTGCATCAATATTTGTATCAACTACAGCAACAACCTCAATTTCTGGA
>CAZJMG010000040.1:0-30854 GCA_964547185.1 uncultured Sphaerochaeta sp. | reverse complement strand
ACCCTTCAGACAGAGCCTCAGTAACCACCTACTGACTTTTTATCATTCCTCCATAAAGAGGTATTCTATGAGCTCTTCCTTTTGTGGTAGCAAGAATCACATTGGCAAGAGAGAGAAGCCCTGGATCAAGATTGACCTTGCGCGCACCATCGATACTGTATCTTGTTTCAAGAGCGTTCGTCTGGTGCTTGATGTCGGCAAGCGTAGAAGGATCGACCAGCTGTTCAAAGCATAGATAGCAACGCTGGGGCTCTCCTCCCATCTCCTCGTTGTAGTAATCAGTAAAAGAGAAGCTGTTGCACTCACTTCTCTTTACTATAGGTCCATAGAGCTTGGTCAGCTCCTCACAGATGGTATCGAGAGGTATAAACGGAGAGAAGAGCAACCCCATGATCAGTCGGTGCGGGACGAAGGAACGTTCGCTAGCCATTTTATCGGTTGGAAGTAAAGGTTCCAAGCACCTGTACAGAATGACAAATCCCTCTCAATTCATCCAAGGCACTCTCGAAAGATCCCAACTCTCCGAGCTCTGTTTCAACAAAGAATGAGTACTGCCAAGGTTTGCCTGCAATGGGACGACTTTCCAACTTCTTCATATTCAACCCATGCTTGGTGAGTACCAAAAGAGCCTCAAAGAGAGAACCTGGCCGATCATGCACCGTAAACCGGAGAGAGGCTCTATTCACAGGGGCGATTGAACGGTATACAGCGCTCTGCTCTTCACGACAGATGATATAAAACCGGGTATAATTCCGAGGGTTGCTCTCAATTGCCTCTTCAAGTACCTGCATCTGATGAACCTGAGCCGCAGGAAGACCTGCAATCGCCGCCTTACAAGGATCCTTGCACTCTTTGATGTAAGCAACAGCACCGGCAGTATCAAAGAAGGGAATAGCTTTAGCTTGGGTCATCTTGTGAGAAAGGAACTCACTGCACTGAGCCAGACCCTGGGGATGCGAGTAAATCTCCTTTATATCCTCTTTCTTTGCACCAGGCAGGCCGATGAGGTTGTGAATAATTCTGATTTGCTGCTCCCCCACTACCTGGATTGAGGAGTGCCGGTCCAGCAAATCAAGATTCTCAAGCAAGGTTCCGCCGAGAGTGTTTTCCATAGGAATCATCCCATATGCTGCTTTTCCTTGAAGAACCGCTTCAAAGACCTCAGAAAAAGAGGGACAGGGAAGAACCTCGGTCTGCTCATCAAAAGCACGCCTGATCGCAAGCTCGCTGTAAGCGCCTCTCTCCCCTTGGAAGGCCACCACGAGCTGTGATGTATTGAGAACAATCTCCTTGGAGCTCTCGAGAGAAGTCATAGAAAGACGGGGAATGCGTTCCAGTGACTTGCCTACCACCGCACTGAGAGCCTGAATATCTCTCATCAGTTTTTCAAACTGACTAGGATACAGCGATTGTGGGCCATCACTGAATGCTTTGTCAGGATTATTATGTACCTCTACGATCAGACCCGAGGCACCGCTTGCAATGAGGGCCAAGCTCATCGGGCTTACCATATCCCGAAGACCTGTAGCATGGCTTGGATCCCCGATAACCGGAAGGTGGGTCATTTTTTGAACAACAGGAATTGCCGAGATGTCCAAGGTGTTTCTCGTAGCCCGTTCATACGTTCTGATACCTCGTTCACAAAGCACCACTTGATCGGTACCGCTGGCAATGAGATATTCAGCTGCCATAAGCCATTCTTCAATCGTGGCACAGAGCCCTCTTTTAAGCAGAACAGGCATTCCGGTCTTCCCAACAGCTTTCAGAAGTTCAAAATTCTGCATATTTCGAGCACCAATCTGGAACATGTCTATGTACTGAGCCATCATAGGAGCATCGCTCGGGTTCACAATTTCCGTAGTGACCGGCATGTCAAACTTCTCCCCAGCCTCCTTGAGGTATTTCAACCCCTCTTCTCCAAGACCTTGGAAAGCATAAGGACTGGTACGAGGCTTGAAAGCCCCACCACGAAGAATGACAGCGCCTGCTTCTCGTACCGACTCAGCAATTGTCATGATCTGTTCTCGTGATTCAACTGCGCACGGACCTGCCATGATGGCGATCCGGTTGCCCCCAATCTTCACCTTGCCTACGGTGACGATGGTATCCTCTTTCTTGAGCTCTCGTGAAGCAAGCTTGTATGGCTTACTTATAGGAACCACGCTCGCCACACCGCCGAGCATTTCCACCTCTCGGATATCGAGGATACTCTGCCCTACAGCCCCCAAGACAGTCTCTTCCTGTCCAACGATTTCCTTTACGGTATAGCCTTTTTGCACGAGAAATGAACGGATGGACTCTTTTTGAGCATCACTGATCTGTTTTTGCAGTACGATTATCATAAAGCTACGCTAGAGCGTACAGCAAAAAAAATCAAGTAAGCGTTGCTTTTTTCCCGCTTCCATGGTACCCAAGAAACCATGGATGAAGCTTATTGGGATGATATTTTCACACAGTTTAGAAAAACAATCGAACAAGAGGGGGAAATCCTACCCTCTGTCTCTCTTATTGCCCAGCAGAGCAATGACCCTTTTCGCATCTTGATAGCCACAATCATAAGTCTCAGGACGAAGGATGGGGTCACCCTCGATGCAAGCAAACGTCTGTTTGCACTGGCAACAGACCCAAAGAGCATGCTCGAGCTTTCTGCCTCTGAGATTGAGAAAGCTCTGTATCCTGCCGGCTTTTATAAGACAAAGGCCAAGACAATCAGACAAATCAGCTCAATTTTACTTGAGAAACACCAAGCAAAAGTACCAAACAACCAGAAAGAGCTGCTCGCGTTACCGGGCGTCGGCATAAAAACGGCAAACCTAACCCTTAATCTTGGCTTTGGAATCGATGCCATCTGTGTAGATTGCCATGTCCATCAAATCGCCAACAGAATGAACTGGGTTTCCACCAAAACAGCAGAGCAAACAGAACTTGCGCTTCAAAAAGTGATGCCAAAACGATTCTGGATACCTCTCAATGAATTGCTGGTACGCTATGGGCAACTGATCTGCACCCCTGTCAGTCCATTTTGCAGTAAATGCCCTAAAACAGGCTCCTGCCCTAAGACCGGGGTTCTCACCTCACGTTAATACACTGCTTTTACAATGCGCGCAACAGTGTCGGCTTTCCCAAGGGTGTAGAAATGCACCCCGGGGACATTGTGCGCAATAAGGTCCTTCGCTTGTTCTGTGCACCAATGCACACCGATTTCCTTGATTTCTGAAAGTTTTGTAGCACCCTCTAGTAGTTGCATGAGATCATCGGGAAAATCGACATGGAAGGTTTGGGGAATGGTGGCGAGATCGCGTCGGCTTCCGATTGGTTTGAGGCCAGGAATTATAGGAACCGTAATACCGGCCTTTCTGCAATCAGCGACGAACCGATAGTACACTGCATTATCAAAGAACATCTGCGTTACGATGTATTGTGCTCCAGCATCGACCTTCTTTTTGAGCATCTGGATATCAATTGAGAGGTTTGGCGCCTCTGCATGCTTTTCAGGATATCCTGCAACACCGGTACAAAAACGAGTCTTCTGGGCGTTCTGCAACTGAGCATCCAAGTACAGCCCCTCATTGAGTCTGGCTATCTGTGTTACCAATCCATCGGAGTGCTCATAACCTCCTTTAACAGGAACAAATCGCTTCACTCCATTCGGAGGATCTCCTCGAAGAGCAAGAATGTTCTCAATTCCCAAAAAATTTAGCTCGACCAAGGCGTCTTCCAACTGATCGGCATCCATCCCCCCGCAGATCAAGTGGGCTACAACGGGAATATTGAAGGTGTATTGTATCAAGGCAGAAAGAGCAATGGTGCCCGGACGCTTGTGTACGGTCCTACGTTCAAGCAGTCCGTCCTCTCGTTCAATATAGACGACCTCTTGCTGATGATTGGTTACATTGATATATGCCGGTTCATAGACAGCAAGAGTTCGTACTGCCTCAAGCAGGGTTTCTACATTCCCCCCCTTGAGAGGAGGTACCAGTTCGAAAGTAAAAAGGGGACGTTTTGCCTCGTTCAGGATATCGATTACTTGCATATGCTTAGTATTCCATACCACTGAGCAGCGTGGCAAGCTGTTGGGAAGAAAGACCTTTTGCTTGGGCATACATTTGCAGTTGTTTTTCTCCAATATGTCCGAGTGAAAAATATCGCAGATTCTCGCCCCCGATAAGCATGCCGCAAACAGAGGAGGGAGGATTCATGGCAAAGCTCTCTGTCAAATGGACCCCGATCTTTTCTGTGGCTCCAAGCAAGGAGAACAGCGTTTGTTTCTCACTATGGTCACTCCATGAGGGATACCCAGGAGCAGGCCTGAGATACGTAGGCTGCTTGCAACCCCACATCTGCCTGATCAGGGTTTCAGCCTCGTCGGCCAAAGCCTCAGCAAGCCGATCGCTTAAGAGTTTGAGCGAGAGCAACCTCTGTATCTTCCCTTCTCTTTCAAGACGGGCAAAATAGTCTTCCATACCCAGTGATGCGGTACTGACAAACAAGCCGATTGTATCTTCTATAGCTATCGCATCAGCAAGACAAAGGCCGTTCTGTTCATTTCTCAAGAAATAGAAGCTACTGTCTTGCACTTCAACTCGAAAACGGTCGCTCTTCGCCTTGAAGGTTCCATATATGAGCCTGCACCCATTCTCAAATAACTTCATAATGGAAGGCTCTGCCAACAAATCCCTAGCCTGGGAAACAAGACTCTTCCCTTCTTCTGAATGATAAGGCACCTTCCAAGCAGCACAGTACATCTTATAGTTGATCTTTTGCACCAGTTGATCAATATCAAACTTGTCCAAGGTGTGAATGCCATACTCCTTAGCTTCACATCCCTCGATCTTTTGATTGGTCATTGCCAATGCCTTATCATACGAATACGAATCTGCCTGTTTTGTCTTTTGCTCGCTCTGGTGTTCACTTCTGAGCTTCTCATACCGCAAGGCAACCTCAAAGAGAAACTGCTTCCGATTCTTTCCCATCACCTCATTTGCTACAATGGCCATTGCTGAAGCATCCTTGGTATGCAACACAGGCTGGGAAGTAAGAACTGCTAGCTTTACTGCAGTATGCAATTCGCTGGTGGTTGCACCTCCGACAAAAATCGGTACAGGGACCTTGTGTTCTTCAAACAAGGTAATAACGTGTTCCATCTCCTTGAGAGAGGGAGTAATCAGACCACTGAGCCCCACCAAGTCAGCCTTATGGTCCTTTGCCGCTTGCAAGATGGTCTTGGCTTGGACCATGACGCCAAGATCGACTACTTCAAAACCATTGCACTTGAGAATCAGATTGACGATATTCTTTCCGATGTCATGCACATCGCCTTTCACTGTCGCCATAACCGCTGTTCTCTTCTTATGATTGCCTATTAGAGCAATATTACTCTCAAGAACAGCCTCTATACGCGGTTGCAGGATATCAACAGCAAGCTTCATAGTTCTTGCACTGCGAACAACCTGAGGAAGAAAGAACTTTCCCTGGCCAAAAAGACGCCCAACTTCCTTCATTCCATCCATCAAGGGCCCTTCCACGATTTGGATTGGGTCCACCTCTGCCAATTGAGCCAGATCCTGTGCAAGAAAATCATTCTGACCATTGAGCACCGCATCATACAAACGCTCACTTGGATTCTTTTCACTTGCCGCAATCTTGGGCTTCTCATCCTCTTGCTCTGTCTGCATCTCTATTGCCAAGGCAATCAAGCGCGATCTCACTTCTGAAAGATCGTCTTCTTGTGCAAGCAAGGCCTGTTCAATCGTTGTTCGAACCTCTCTATCCAAGTCTGATGTTTTTTGCAACGATGATGGATTGATGATCGCCATATCAAGATCTGCAAGCTCGAGAAACACTGCATGCATGGCAGAGCGCAACGCATCATTACCTCTAAAGGAAAAGGAGAGATTGCTTACCCCGGCACTGGTATGACAATGAGGGTAGAGCTGTTTCAATGTCTTGGTGGCCTGGATAAAATCGCGTGCGTACGTATCATGCTCTTCTATGCCGGTGGCTATCGACAATACATTCGCATCAAAAATGATATCCTCATCCCTGATGCAGGCCTTTTTCAACAAGGCATAACTTCGTTTTGCGATGCATATTTTTCGCTCATAGGAAACGGCTTGGCCTTCTTCATCGAAAAGCATGACAACCATGGCATGCCCATGACGGGCAATCTCTTTTGCTCTTGAGACGAAGAGAGCCTCACCCTCCTTCAAGCTGATTGAGTTTACAATGCCTCTTCCTTGAACCTCGCATAAGGCAGCCTCTATGACCGACCAGTCAGAGGAGTCAATCATCAAAGGGACTTTAGCCACCGAAGGATCACTTGCTAGATGACGGAGAAACTGCACCATGCTTTTTTTCGCATCGAGCATAGAGGCATCCATACAAATATCCAACACCCGTGCACCTTCCTGCACCTGGCTTCGGGCTATCTGCAGGGCCTCCTCCCACTTTTCTTGCTTGATAAGACGGGCAAATTTTCTCGATCCAGCTACATTGGTTCGTTCACCGACAATCAGCAGGGCATCTTTTTCAGCACGGCACACGTCAAGGCCGCAAAGAAGCAACGCATGCTCTGTTGTTTGTTTTTCTCTTACTGTTGCTTGCAGGGAGGCTTCTTTTAATGCCTGTATATGCAAGGGCGTCGTCCCACAACATCCTCCCAGGATATTGAGGGAACCTTTCTGCAACAGAGGCAACATCTGAGAGGCCATGGCTTCTGCTGTGAGGGTATAGGCACCATCCTTGTCGGGAAATCCAGCATTCGGATGTGCACTCACATAAAAAGGACTTATAGCAGAAAGCTCCTCCAACAAAGGAATCATCTGATCTGGGCCTGTTGAGCAGTTCAAACCAAGACTGAAGAGTGGAAAGGCCGAAAGAGATGCTGCAAAGGCTTCCAAGGTCTGTCCGCTGAGTGTTCGTCTGCTCTGGTCACTGAACGTAACACTGACCATCAGGGGTATCGTTCTCTGCTGGCTTTTCATTTCTTCTAGACATGCAATAATGGCACTCTTGGCAACCAATGTATCAAAAACAGTCTCAACCAAAAGCAGGTCGACCCCTCCTGCGAGCAATACTTTGGCTTGCTGGCGATACATGGCGAGAAAATCTGAAAATTCGCTCTGACGATATGCAGGGTCTTCCACTCTTGTTGAAAAAGAAAGAGCCCTGTTCGTGGGTCCAAGAACACCAGCTACAAAAGCATACCCCTCCGTCCTTGACTCAAAGTCAGCGGCAGCTTCCCTCGCAATTTCGCACGCAGCCTGGTTGATGATCTCAACTTCATCGACCAAATCATACTCCTCAAGATTGAAGGCGTTTGCACAAAATGTATTGGTTTCGATGATATCGGCACCGGCATCAAGATACTGTGTATGGATGGAAAAAATCACATCCCCCCTGCTCAGATTCAACAGTTCGTTGCATCCAAGGGCTCTCTTCTCTTCAAAAACAAAATCTTCGTCGCTGAGATTTTGTTTTTGAATCATTGTTCCCATTGCGCCATCCAGCACAAGCATCCGCTTCGTAAGAAGGTGTTTCAAGTATTGTGTTCTATTCATTGCAGGTGCTGACCTCCAAGCGGCCGCCAACGGCCAGGGTATCGTCTAAGACTATTATAGAAGAGAGGACTTCTGGTTTGGCGACCAGTTCTTCGCAAACCCTTTGCACATCCTCTTTCTTTTGTACTTTGTTGCAAAAGGCTGTGGCATAGGCATCACTCAAGGCTGCATCAGAGCAGGCAACCATCACAGCATCAGCCTTTCCAAAACTCATGGAATGACCAAACGTTGCTGAAGAAGTACAAAGACCAAGCGGACAAAACCGTGGCTCTACTATGAGAGAAACCTTACCTGAAAAGCGACTAGTTGGGGCAAAAAGCTGCACAGAGAGAGGTTTAAGGACATCAATATAAAGATCTCCACCATTCTCAACAACTATCTCCGAGAGAGAAAAAACCTGTTTCAAATGACGGCCGACCTCTTGCGCTACAGAGCCGGCGACACTGGCCATAGGCCCCACCTGAGCTTTTTTACCAGCATCAAACATACCTCTGAGAAAAGCAGAAACCTCTTTTTTTGGGGAGAGAGGAACCAATGAGGAGAGGAAGGCCTTGTCCTCATAGGCAAGGATCTGGCTCCTCAAGCGCCTGATAAAAGAGGCTGTTTCCTTTCGAATCACGTCACCTTCTGCGTCGCCTTGAAAACCTATCCATACATCGCTTTCTGCTATGGCAAGAGAAAAACTAGAGAATCTGCAGCTTCCCATGCTGTAGCGATAGGTGCGATTCTGGAACATCCTCAGGCACCCCTTTCTTGGGAAACCTCGAACAGACGAAGCGGACAGGCATGCACACAAAGCCCGCAAACGACACAAAGAGATACATCAAAACTGAGCTTTGCTTCACTGTTCAAGCACAAAGCCTTTGATGAACATACTGCAGTGCAAGCACCACAGTGTATGCAAGAATCTTGGTTGAACAACAACTCTTTCACCATCTCTGAAACCAAGACACCCAGGGAACCAAGATAGGTTACGCTCTTATCCAGATTATCCTGACTTCCGCTTAGTTCTACAATCAACTTGCCTCCGCGACCACTGGCAACATCGGCATTTAAGATATTTATATCAACATCGTAGGCTCGAGCAAGCTTGCTCACAATCGGTTGCTCCACCAAAGTCGGGGAAAATCTGAGTGCATATCGGCGTTTCATTGAACACCTCCTTCTCTCTTGACCAAGGGTTTTACAAAACTGTCGCCCGGGAACGTATGTACAGCTTCGGTAAGATAGAACTGTTTGTTCTGTATCCAAGAGGCGAGAAGCTGTGCAATCTCCCGCGCCTTGGCCAAAGAGGATAGTGGTGCGGTCTTTACTGGTTTCCCATCAAGGAGGACTTGCCCACTCGCTAGCTGTGCGTAGGTTACAGAGCCGACCTGCGGATGACCTTCCTGTCCATAATCCAAAATGGTCGTGTCAATCTGGTCATTGCAGATGGCAAGTTGCTTGGCCATCTGCTCATCAAGAACCGGGATGGGTATCCCTATCCCAACAAACAAGGATACTCCGTATTTTTCATAATAAGCACTTCTGATAAAATCAGTGGACATCTCTTTTGCATCACCGATTACAGCCAACGTAGCTCCAGGAAGCTTGGGTATTCCCATCTCATTGCGTTCTCTGCGCATATTGAACTGGGTACCGTTCCACACGACATAGCCCTGGGTTCCTCCAAGGAAAATCCTTGTCCCGAGACCGATGGTTCTGAGATATGGATCATTGAGCAAAGGACTGAGTTCTCCACTGGTGGAATAGGTAATGTTTGAAAAACGAGGTAACAGACTGCCCATATAGGTGTATTTGATGCGACTGGTACTGTTGGTCGCTGCTGCATAGTTTTGATACGCATTTCGAGGATTGAAAAGATAAAACTCATTTACCGTTTGCTTGTTCACCCAGGTATCTATCTCCTTGGTGGGGTAACAGTCGGTTCCCTTGCCTCGGGCATGAAGACGTACGTCCTTTCCACTGATCAGGTCCTCAATTACATTCGCTCCCCCATAGGTGGGATCAAATTTTGATTCGCTGGTGGCTCCGATATACGTGTCGACAGCAGCTAAGCCTTCATACGCACTGACTCCATTGAGAGTAATCTCCTCCATTCTGATCCCAGGCGACCAATGGCCGAAGTTGATGATAGCCCCACTTGAACACATGGGACCGAACGTGGCTGTCGTAACAATATCAACCTCTTCACAGAGACAGGAGAGAGGTTGCTGCTTGGCCATTTTGCTGAAGTCCTCTGCCGTGACCACCACGACGGATCCGTTTTTAATCTTCTCGTTGATCTGGGCAATCGTCTTTGCCATAGAAGCTCCTATTCGCTGCTCTCAACCCCATCAAGGGTCAAGACCGGGATTAAATGATATGCAGGGACCTCATACGGGTGACTATCTAAGAGCGCTTGTACAGAGCTTGCTGCATGTTCTTCATCAACAACCAATTCTACCCGCCACTCTGGCTCTTGAGCAAGAACCGAGACCTCCCCAATGAAAGGAGAACTGCCAGGAAGTGGTCGAAATTGTCCTGTTCCGAGAGTTTCAAAACAACAACAGTCATAATTGCCCATCTTACCAGCTCCACTTTCAAAAACGGCACGCTTTACCTCTTGTAAATGTGACTGTGGTACATAGAAGACCAATACGTACATCTTTGCACTCCTGACGATAGTTTGTATGATACGACATGGTAAAGATTCTTGTATTTCTCGGCAACCCTACAAGGGAGTATGCGATTACTCGCCACAACGTTGGATGGATGGTGGCAGACCATCTGTATCCCGACCTTGCTTGGAAGGAAAAACACAAAGGCCTTTTTGCTCAAACAGAAAGTTTAAAACTGCTCAAGCCCTTGACGTACATGAATGAGAGTGGACGTTCTGTTCGCGCCGCTTGCGATTTCTATCATGTCGCTGTTGATGAACTTCTTGTGGTGCATGATGACCTTGAGCTCGACTTTGGAACCATACGATTACAAAGAGGAGGAGGGCTTCAAGGACACAATGGACTCAAATCTTTAAAACAACATCTCTATAGCGATCAGTTTATCCGTCTTCGTATCGGAATAGGGAGGCCGAAACATGGGTCGGTGGCATCCTTTGTGCTTCAAAGATTCACAAAAGAGGAAGAAATAGCCCTGCCCTTACTTTTCAACCTTATAAAAGACATGCTTTTAGACTGCAATTCAAACCTACCAGCAACAAAAACATTAGTCTAACACACTTCGATTATCACAAAAGTAATTACAATGCTGCGCTCTCATGGTATACTTACCATACTGACTAGAGGAGACGATCCTCTATGGGAGGCGTGATTTGATTACACGTGACTTACGCATTTCGGTTCGAACCAGAACTGAAATGGATTTTTTTCCAGCACTGTTTCCATCGGATTCTGATCTTCCCCTGCTCTTCAAACAGGCAACAGAACTCGCCCATATATACAACAGCAAAGTAAAGGCAAAAGGAGGGAATGACTGGGTTTCAGCAGGGAAACTGCATGCTACAGCAGTCCTTCACCAGCTTTACCAAAGTGTTCTTTCTCATTACTTAAGCGATATAGAACCCGACTTTTTCACCCGTCTGACCGCACTTATCAATAAAAACCATGCCGCGCAGCAAGTATTGGCCTTCTATATGAAGGAATTTCCTTCCCCTCTTTTGGTGGAGCAAGCCCTTCCTATCGATTTTTATTATGAGGAATCCCTCAGGGGATATTTCATGCATCAAGTCATGCAGGAAAATCCCGCTCTCTTGCAAGCAGCAAAACCCTTCCTTTCTCCCGAGGGCCTCATCTTCCCCAAAGCAGCTCAAGCGGTAACAGCTCTGCTTGGAGGCTACACAAAAACAAGTGCCTTGATGTCCAACAGCGATGAGGATATCTTTACCTTCCTCACACGTCCGGCAAAACTCTATCCAGATTCTTTACTTGACCAGATTTCCTATATCCTTGAAACATGGAGCGAGTTGATAGACCAGAATTTCAAAACGCTGCTCCTTCGCGCAGTTGATTTTGTCCAAGAGGAGGACAAGCCACACTTCCCGCCAATGCAGGGAGGAGGCCCACGACCTGCCATGGTCGTACCTGATTATACCCACTTCGATCAAGAGTACGAAGCGTTTACGGCAGACCGAAACTGGATGCCCAACGTAATTATGCTCGCCAAATCAACTCTGGTCTGGCTTGATCAGCTTACCAAACAATATGGATATCCTATCGATACATTGGACAAAATTCCTGACGAGGAGTTGGACAGGCTTTCTGGTTGGGGCTTTACTTCCCTATGGCTGATAGGGCTTTGGGAACGTAGTTCAGCCTCCAAGAAAATCAAGAACCTTTGTGGGAATCCTGATGCAGAAGCCTCTGCATATTCACTTAAGAACTATGAGATTGCCCATTTAATCGGTGGATGGCAAGCTTTGGACAACCTCAGGTCCCGCTGTGCCGCAAGAGGCCTCCGTCTTGCAAGTGACATGGTGCCGAATCATTGCGGTATCGATGGAGACTGGGTTTTCAGCCACAGCGACTACTTTGTACAACAATCCTATCCCCCGTTCCCTTCTTACACCTATGATGGACCCAATCTCTCTGACAACCCTGACATCGAGATCAAGCTGGAGGACCATTACTATGATCGCAGTGATGCTGCGGTCACCTTCAGGAGACGGGATTTGAGAAACGGAAAAACAACCTATATTTTCCACGGCAATGACGGTACTTCGATGCCCTGGAACGATACTGCGCAACTTGATTTCCTCAACCCCATGACTAGAGAGGCTGTGTATCAGCAAATCAAGCATGTTGCCAAAAACTTCCCGATCATTCGTTTTGATGCTGCCATGACCCTTGCGAAAAAGCATATCCAACGGCTGTGGTACCCGAAACCTGGATATGGGGGTGATATTGCAGGAAGAGCTCAATATGGTATGGATGAGGAACTCTTCAACCAGAAAATCCCCCAGGAGTTCTGGAGAGAAGTCGTTGATAGAATTAATAACGAACTTCCTGACACTCTTTTGCTGGCTGAAGCCTTCTGGATGATGGAAGGATATTTCGTCAGAACGCTTGGCATGCACAGAGTGTACAACAGTGCTTTCATGAATATGCTCAAGAATCAGGAAAACCAGAAGTACCGTGAAACAATTAAAAATACAATAGCGTTTGAACCGGAGATTCTGAAGCGGTTTGTGAATTTCATGAACAACCCCGACGAAGAAACCGCCATTGCCCAATTTGGTGATGGGGACAAGTATTTTGGGGTATGCACGTTGCTTGTCACAATGCCCGGACTTCCGATGTTCGGACATGGACAAATTGAAGGGTACCGAGAAAAGTATGGCATGGAGTACAGAAGAGCATACTGGAATGAGCAGCCAAACACCCATCTTATAGAACAGCACCAAAAAAGAATCTTCCCACTTCTGAAAAAAAGATACCTCTTCAGTGGGGTGGATTACTTTGAGCTCTTTGACCTATATCGTGATGGAACGGTACAACAATCAGCTTTCTGCTATGTGAATGGAACAGAACGAGAACGCGTGATGGTTTTGTATAACAACCAGTATGAGGCTGTTGAAGGTTGGATTAAGACTTCTGCCCCCAAATTACACAAAATGGAAGATGAAAAAAGGACGGCTACGGTAAGTCTTGCCGAGTCGCTTGCTCTTACGGTGGGAGGAAGGCGTTATCTGATCTACGAATCGTTCAATGAGGGACTTACCTACATGAAACCTTCGTTGAAGGTGTATGACGAGGGTTTCTTTGTACATCTGAGAGGGTTTGAGACTAAAGTAATCTTGAACGTCAGAGAGATTGAGGATGTAGACGGAACCTATCTCGCACTGTATGAACAAATCGGGGAAAGCGGCGTTGCAAATCTGGAGCAGGAGATTCTTGCTCTTCGCCTGAAGCCGGTATACAAGGCAATGGACAACCTTCATTCAGAGAACTTTTTCAAACAAATAAGACTTATTATACAAGGCAAGGCAACAAGCAAGACCGAGAGAAAGCTGATCCTTACACTAGCTGAATCTTATGCACATCTTTTTGCTGCAGTGGAGAATCTTCATCCGGCAGCAAAAAAATCGATTCCTTCTCTTTTGAAAGATATCGCTCCTCAACAGATGCTCAATGAAGTGCAACGTTTGACCAATCTTTTCAAGGATGAAAAGACACGCCTGTTCTTACACAGCAGTGCAATACTGGATGAGTTGGAGGCTGTAATAGCCGCGGCTTTCTTCCTCAAACCGTTTATTGATGAAAACTCAACCATTTCAGAAGCGATGCAGGCAAGCGACACCTTATTACTTTCGCGTTTTTTCAGCAAAGAGTTGTGTGGTTTCAGTTTTGACCAAAGCATTAATCGAAAAATCTGCCACAGTGCGGCTGTTCTTGCCAGCGCTTCAAACATGGTCGATGACGGGATAGAGAATCCTAAAGAAATTTTGGCAACCCTGCTTGAGGATTCTCACCTCAGAACCTATGCACAGATAAATGAATACAAACAAGTTCGTTGGTACACCAAGGAGGCAATGCAAGAGATTATCTATCTCTCCGCGCTATCGCTTGCAGTGAATAAAGGTATGAACAACATAGAAACCTATGTTACAGTGCTTATGGAGGCAGAGATGAAAGCCGGGTACAAGCTCGATCACCTTTTGGCATAGAAGAATGGTTTGATTGACTTGGCAAGGCTGATAAGATACTCTTACAAACTATGAAGACGTGGATAAGTTATTTGGCTGCAACAGCCCTTGGGTTGGCTGCTACGCTATTGTTTGGGGAATCTGGGGTATTTCAACAGCTGATGTATACCATTACAGCTGTGCTGGTACAAGTCGGCGGATTTGTCCTTATCCCTCTTGTCTTTTTTGGATTCTCATCAGGAATTGCCTCCCTTCGCAAGGATGATGAGGGTTGGGTTTTCTCGAGAACCACTGTTTTCTGGAGCATCATAACCACCTTGCTCCTTGCTCTTTTTGGGGCCATGGTGTTTAGATTCTTTCCGACATATTTCCCGGCCAGCAGCAGTGCAGGCTCCAATGCATCCAGCCTCCTTGCGCTAGCCCCGCAATCATTATCCTCGCTCTTTGAGTCGCTATTGCCCATAAACCCTTTCTATACGTTGGCAAATGCAGAAAGCTTCCTGCTTCCCATCATTATAGTTTCCCTTATCTTCGGCTATTTCCTCAAGCCCAATGCTGATGTCATTCGTCCTGCCTACGTCACCATGAATTCGCTGAGCGAGACTATGTTCCGTCTTGGTCGGTCCTATAGTTCTGTCGGACAGTTTTTTGTTTTCTTTGCAGCTGCCTATTGGTTCAGCAATCTACAAAGGGAAGGTACCATTTTTGTAGCCCACCGGTTCTTGATCATGCTTCTCATCGGGACCTGTAGTGTCGTCCTGATTATTCTTCCTCTTCTTTTTGGCTTGGTAACCAGATTCAGGGTCAATCCCTACAAAATTTTATATAGAATGCTTGGTCCTGCCACTGCAGCGTTGTTCAGTGGAAGCATCTTCTTCTCCAGTCCGATGACAGTTTCTCTTTCAAGACACAATCTTGGTTGCCAGAAACGAGTAAGCGCAACTGCAATTCCTTTATACACACTTATCGGCCGCGGAGGATCGGCCATGATTGCCACATTGAGCGTCCTGAGCTTGATTTTTGCCTCTACAGCTGCCATGCCCTCGGACAAAGTCATACTCTTCGTTGCTCTGAGCAGTGCTCTCTTTGCTTATGCCAGCCCGCTTTATTTGGGATATGAAGTATTCTTCATCTCAATCATCGCCTTGCAGTTCTTGGACATCAACCTCTATGGGGCACAAATGACCATGATTGCCTTGATGCCCCTCCTCAATGGACTGGGAACGCTCATTGATTCCTATATAGCCGCCTTCGGTTCTGCCTATACCTGTCAACGTATGGGCGTACGGGTTGAAACAGCGTATCAGGATTGCATTTAGTAACAAGCATGGCAAAAAACCTTCGTTTCATCCTTCTTGGAATACAAGCACTCATCACATTGCTGCTCACGCTCCTTCTTATCCAAGGAATACTGAACTCTGTACAACAAGAGACCTGGATATACAGCAGAAGTCATCTGATTCCTTCCTTGATCCATCTTTGGGTGGCCCTGATTGCAGCCCTATTACTCTGCTTCTTCTATAGGGCAAATATTGGGGCGGAGGCAAGGGTCCTTCCCTTGCTGTTTCTCATGATCAGCTTGGGAAACATCAAAATACTTCCTCTGTATCAACAACTGTCCAACCACTTGTTGTTCAGACCTTACACCATATCGGTGCTGTATCATTTTGCACTGCTTTTTTCGTCATTTCTCTTTCTTGCTTCAGGATTGTTCCAAAAATCCATCAATATGACAAAGTTGGGACAGTACTCATTCTTTGGGGCTGCGAGCGCTTTGCTTTTGTCCATAATGGTGCCATCCTCAACAAACAGCCCGATTTTTCTAAGAGAAGCAATTATTACAAATCCCTTGTTTTTGGGAGTCACGATCCTGATAAATATACTTGCTGTGTTAACCTTTCTCATCGCAATGTTTGAAGATCATTTCAGCAGGCAAAATTTTACCCGATGTCTTGCCTTCATTTTGATGATCATTGGAAACGCTCTGGTGACCATAAGCCAGAACACCCTATACAATATCATAGGTCTTGTTCTCTACGTTGCAGGAACAACCACCTTGATTCTGGTTACCAGAACATACCATATCTGGACATAAATCAGCTGAATAACGCCTTCATTTTCTCTCTTTTCACAAGAGCTTGCATTTCTTCCTCACTAGGCTTGGTCATCGGTTCTTGCGCAGCCTTGAGTAAGGAAGGAAGGATATGAATATCACCGGTGGTATTGAGAAACAGTTGTTCATTCGCCAGAACATAATGAACAGCCTTCTCTATTGATGTTTCATCGGTAAGAGGATCATACCACGTTGCGTGCACCTTGGGCTTGTCATCCAACTCACCGCGAGCAAGACTCTTTATTGTTTGTACTGCAATTTTTTGCTCAGCACAGATAGATAATAGACGCTCAAGATCTTTCCTATATACGTTGTTTTGCAGCATCGGATAATTATAGGGCAACAATACCGAATCAAAATCATAGATACCCAGACTCTTTAGATGTGCTTTAGGTGCTCCGATTCCATGACCGGTAACTCCAATAAAACGGATAAGACCTTGCTCTTTTGCCTCAACCGCCGCTTCCAAAGCTCCTTCTTCCCCCATTGCTGTATCCCATTCTGAGGGATCCACCAAAAAGTGCAGCTGCCACAAATCAAGATAGTCGGTCTCTAGACGGATTAGAGACT
The DNA here is from genome assembly GCA_964547185.1 of uncultured Sphaerochaeta sp. Classification (GTDB taxonomy): domain Bacteria; phylum Spirochaetota; class Spirochaetia; order Sphaerochaetales; family Sphaerochaetaceae; genus Sphaerochaeta. Next base: position 13,972 of record CAZJMG010000040.1, on the reverse strand, counting down.
CCTTAAGCTCATCAAGAGCTTCTTTTTTGGTTCTCATTCCGGTCTTGGATGCAAGAAAAAAATCAGATCGATGTTTTTTCATCCAAGGTCCTACTCGTAGCTCGGCATCACCATAGCTTCGAGCAGTATCTATATGGTTGACACCATGGTCGAGTAAGAGGCCAAGAGTCTTGTCTGCTTCCTGCTGGGTCACATCCCATAAGGCGGCAGCTCCAAAGATTACCCTACTGCTTTGATGACCAGTCCTTCCGAATTCTTTGTATTGCATAAAGGCCTCCTGAAAATGAATGGAGCCCGTAGGCTCCATTCATTATACCACTTCAAATCTTCTACTGCATGACAATGATGCTTGGATCATATTCCTCTGGCGCCTCAAAATCGAGCAGGTTCATGCAGGTTGCTGCAATACTGCTGATACCCAGGCCTTCACGCAACTCAGTTTTATACTCACCCTGATAGTTGCTGTCGCAGATGATGCAGGGAACAGGGTTGAGGGAGTGGCTCGTCTTGGATTTCGGCTCACCGTTCTCTTTGTATTGCACACTGCCATCCTTAGCGTGTTCAAACATGTCATCTGCATTACCATGGTCTGCTGTGATCACCATGACGCCACCGGCGGCCATGACAGCCTTATGGATCCTGCCTATCTGTAAATCCATGCCTTCCATGGAGCAGAGTACTGCTTGGTAATTTCCCGTATGTCCTACCATGTCACCATTTGGAAAATTGAGCTTGATGAAATCCCACGATCCGCTCTCCACTTCCTGTATTACACGGTCAGCAATATCGGCGCATTTCATCCAAGGTCTTTCTTCAAAAGGAACGATGTCGCTGAGAATCTCGACATAAGACTCAAGGGAATCGTCAAACTTTCCACTCTTGTTTCCGTTGAAGAAGTAGGTAACATGCCCGAATTTCTGTGTTTCACTGATGGAAAACTGTCTCACCTTGGAAGCACAAAGATACTCGGCAATCGTCTTGTCGATAGCCGGAGGGGTGACAAGATACTGAGCAGGAACATGAAGATCGCCATCATATTCCATCATTCCAGCGTACTCTACTTTTGGATGCCGCTTTCGGTCAAACTCGGTAAGCTCTTCTGCTTCAAAAGCCTTGGTGATCTCCAGAGCCCTATCTCCCCGGAAGTTGAAAAGAATGACACTGTCTCCATCCTCGATGGTTCCAACCGGCTTGCCATCCTCTGCAATAACGAATGGAGGAAGATCTTGGTCGATTGCTTTTGTCTCTGCGCGCAAGGTTTCAATTGCCTCATGAGCACTCTTGAACATTCTTCCTTCGCCGAGGACATGAGTTTCCCAACCTCTCTTGACCATGTTCCAGTTTGCATTATAGCGGTCCATGGTAATGACCATTCTTCCACCACCGCTGGCAATCTTTGCATCGAAGGAATCATCACTCACTGACGCAAGAAACTCATCAAACGGATCGAAATAATCCAAAGCACTGACTTCCCCGACATCGCGGCCATCGAGCAATGCATGAACACGAACCTTCGCAACACCATCATCCTTTGCCCGTAAAATCATGGCCTTCAGATTATCTATATGGGAGTGTACGTTTCCGTCACTGAGAAGACCAATAAAATGCAGGGTACCGCCCTGTTGCTTGACGTTGTCTTTCAGTTTCTTCCAGGTATCACCTTCAAACATTGCTCCGGTTGATATGGAGTTGGCAACCAATTTCGCTCCTTGGGCAAACACTCGGCCACAACCCATGGCATTGTGTCCTACCTCGCTGTTGCCCATATCATCATCACTTGGCAGACCAACGGCTGTGCCGTGTGCCTTGAGTTTGGTCCATGGGTTTGCTTTATAGAGCTTTGTAAGATGCTGTGTGTATGCAGAAGCTACAGCATCACCTTCCTTGTATTTCCCAAAACCTACACCATCCATGATGACAAGCACCACAGGTCCTTTGCGGGAAATTTTTCCCATCTTCTTTAATGCTTCAACCATTATAGATACTCCTTATCTTGTTTCTAAAATAATAATTACAATGGGAGTGTTGCCTCAACCAAATAGGATGATGCATTCGGATCAACAAGATCCTTCAACTCCTCATACACCCAACGATGATACGAATCTATCATTGCTGTCTCATGCTCTGTAAGCAAATTCTTATCTATCAATCTGCGTTCAAAAGGACAGAGGGTCAAGACTTCAAAGCTGTAAAACTGCCCAAATTCAGTTTTTACATCTTCTTTTACTGCCACGAGGTTCTCTATTCTGATACCGTATCGGCCTTCTTTATACAACCCAGGTTCATCACTGAGTACCATGCCTTTTTTAAGGGGTACTGCAAGCGGTTTGTAACTGATGGATTGAGGACCCTCATGTACATTGAGCCTGAATCCGACACCATGTCCGGTTCCATGGAAATACGTCTGCCCATACTGCCAAAGAAACTGGCGAGCGAGAACATCCAACTGATACCCGCAGGTTCCTTCAGGGAAGCGTACTGAAGCCAAGGCAAGATTACCTTTGAGCACCAACGTATAGTCCCGCTTTTGTTCTTCTGTCGGAGAACCAAAGAGGATGGTCCGAGTTACATCGGTCATACCGTAGCGATACATACCGCCGGTATCCAGGACCAGCAGACCATCGCCCTCGATGCGTGCGTTGCTCTTTTCATCTGCACTGTAGTGACACATAGCCCCGTGAGCAGCCCAACCACTGATGGGAGAAAAAGACTCTGATAAACAGTCCTCATTTCTCATCCGCTGTTGCTTGAGCTTCTGCTGAAGCTCTATCTCTGTGTATTTCCCGTTCTGTGTATCAAGACCAGCAAGAAAATTGACCAAGGCCACCCCATCCAGCAGATGAGCTCTTCTCATGCCCTGAAGTTCTGTCTCATTCTTTGAGGCTTTCAAGTCGGTCGTGATTTCTCTTTTACAAACACAACTTCTTCCTGCAAATGTCTGTGCAAGCAAAAGATTGGTCTTCTGTGGGTTGTAATGAATGACATCGTCTTCTTGCAAGACTTCCTGCAAAGTAGAAACAATCTTGTCATAGTCTCGTATTTCAAACTCTTGAGACACCTCTTGCATCACTTCTTTGGAAAACCGTCGAGAATCGGTAAAAAGCCAGGCTTTCGTCTTTCCCACCAAGAGATAGGAAAGAAAAACAGGGCTGTAGGAAATATCGGAACCACGAAGATTGGTCAACCAAGCAATATCATCCAAGGATGATAGTACCGCAACAGAGGCATTATCCTGCACCATTGCCAGTCGTACCATGGTCAATTTCTGCAAGACGGAAAAACCTGCAATGTCATCACTGATCAGGCATACAGGCTCAGAAGGAACCAGTGGACGATCGAGCCAGATTTGATCTAATAGATCTTGCGAACCTACCAACGTCACGTCTTCAGCAAACACCTCTTCCAACTCTTGCTTTGCAGAAACAGTAAGGGTTGCTTTATCGATGCCTATCCTTGCTCCTTGAGCAAGTGTACTTTTCAAGTAAGAAGGATACGAGGGACAACTAGGATCATCGGACTTCATCATCCGAAAACAGCTCCCCTCTATTTGTTGTTGCGCTTGAATGTAATAACGTGAATCCACCCAAAGCAAAGCTTCTGAGGCAGTAATTACCACAGTTCCGGCACTTCCGGAAAAACCGCTGATCCATTCACGACTTCTCCATCGGGGACAGACATATTCACTTTGATGAGGATCTGTACCATTGATGATCCAACCATCAAGCTGGTGTTCAGAGAGCAGAGAGCGCAGGTTTTCAACCCGCTTGTTAATGTGAGACACGACCTTCTCCTTCACGCCGCCTCAAGATAACGGCAAAGATTATTGCAGCAACGATCATGGCCAGGCAAAACAGCTGCCCCATGGAAATGTTGAAAAAAGATTGAAAGATGGAAATGTTATCCGATTCTTTCCCCCAAGCTATGATATATCCAAGATTCTCATCTGGAGAACGAAAGTATTCAATAAAGAAACGGACAAACCCATAGCCGGCCATATACCAAACCAAGGCATACCCTTTTGGGAGATGCTTTCTTTTGGGCCTGATGACAAACCAGAGGAAAAGAAAGAGTACAATTCCTTCAAAGAACGCTTCATATAATTGGCTTGGATGTCTGGGCAAGTTCACCAACTGTCCATTCTGATACGCAAGACCCAAAGAATCAGCAATGTCCCGAACCCAGGCATAATTGGTGGAAAATCGAGGAGCATCAGGAAACATCACAGCCCAAGGGCGGGTGGAAACTCTTCCAAACAGCTCTCCGTTTATAAAGTTCCCCAATCGTCCAAAAGTATAACCCAAGGGAGCGGCAATGCTTACCGTATCTGCAAGAGAAAGGAAGTCAATCTTGTATTTGCGACTGTAAATCCACCCTCCAGCTATGGCTCCCACAAGCCCACCATGATAACTCATTCCCGGGAGCCCTATAAATTGACCTCCTCTGAAAGGCCAGAAGATCATCCAAGGACGAGTCCAGTAATAAAAGGACCCATCATAAAAGAGGACAGAAAACAAGCGGGCGCCCAAGATCAACCCAACAATACAAAATAGTACCAAATTGAGAGTCTGGTCGGCGTCAAGGGAAATTTCTCCCTTTCGAGCCTGAAGACGTATCATCAGATAGGAAAGTGAAAAGGCCACCACATACATCAACCCATACCATCGAAAAGGCAATGAAGGAATTATATAAGGAGAAATCCATCGGGGAAAATCGATAAATAGCGTCATGGGGCAAGTGTAATGTGCAACATTGGTGTGGTCAATACTACTGAGCCTAGCCGTTTCGGCCAGGATGATGTATATTCTTAGTATGAAAAGAACCATTATACGTAGGCTAAGCCTGAGTTTCATAGTTTTGTTGATCCTCCTTCCCGTCTTTGGTGGTGGTTCGGTAGAGAGCATTCTTGCTTCCCCCATGCCCACCTCTTTCAGGCAGGATTCGGCAGCTGATCAAATAACGGTCGACATGGCAGCTTTAGAGCGCCTGTATCGCTACGTCGATTCCATCTATATCAACGAGGTTGACAGGCAAAAGATGTTCAACGATCTTGCAACTGCCTTGATAGCCTCGCTAGATGATCCCTATTCTTTCTATGTCCCGCCATCTCGTGCAAAGGAATACCAAGAGGGGACCAGTGGGGTTTATGGAGGAATCGGCACGTATCTGAACAAACCTGCTCCAGAAAGCAGAAATCCAGACAAGCCTGAGACATATATGATTACGATAGTCTCTCCCTTCCCTGGATCTCCTGCTCAGCGTTCAGGCTTGATGGCAGGGGACCTTATAAGCCATATTGATGGGGAAAAGGTTGATGAGCTAACCAGTTATGAGGCTAGCATGAAGCTTCGGGGAACGCCGAACACACAAGTCACCATTACCGTGTACAGAAACGGAACATCATTTGACCTTACCCTGACCAGAGAGAGAATCACTACACCTACTGTCGACAGCGCTGTCTTGGAAGGAGATATCGGCTACATCATCCTTTCTGAGTTTACGCCCCAAACAGGAAAACAACTGCTCGAACATGTCAACAAACTTCTTGAAAAAGATATTGTCGGCTTGGTTATCGACCAGAGAAACAACAACGGAGGCGCCGTAGACGGTGCAATGCAAGCGGCCAATATCTTCTTGGAAGAGGGGATGAGCTTGGTTACAATCCAAGGGAGAAAAGGAACGATGAGAGACCAGCGCTACATTGCCTCAGGAAAAAGTGATGTACCAGCTTCCCTTCCTATCGTCATCTTAACCAACAAAGGATCTGCGTCCTCTGCCGAAATCTTTGCTGCTGCGATGCGCGACAACAATAGAGCCATATTGGTCGGTACCAAAACATTCGGAAAAGGAATCGTACAAGATGTATTTAGGTTCGGAGAGGGTTTTGCGCAAGTAACAACGGCACATTATTACACCCCGAATGGTGAAAACATTCATGAGAAAGGAATTGAACCTGACATCTTGGTAGAAGGTATAGAGTTGAAAGAAGAGGAACTAGCTGCATTTGAAAAGTTGATGTCCGACAAGATTATCAGCCTGTATGTGGATGAGCACCCCCAAATGAGCGTAGAAAACATCAGGGAATTTGCAAAAACACATACCGAGTTGGGAATCAGCGAAGAGGTTCTATCACTGTTGGTGCGCAACGAGTATCTTACGAGAATACCTTATGACAAGAGACCTAAGGCTGATGCCTTGTTCGATGTCCAGCTCAGGCGTGCCATTGAGTTCATCAGGACCGGTACATGAGACAATACCTGCTTCCCCAATCCTTTAGAGGCGAACCTTCGTTGTATTTGGAAGGAAAAGAAAGCCAATACCTAACGAAGGTGCTTCGCCTCAAGGTTGGGCAGCACATACTAGGACGTGACAAAGAGGGAGAAGTCTACCAACTTACCCTCATGGCTATAGAAAAAAAAGGGTGTATGCTTTCCTGTAAAAAGCAAGCAGCCCGTCTAGTCCAAAGCACCGACTCCTTGCCCGCCTATCAAGGATCTTATCCCAAGCTTGTCCTTCTGCAATGCCTTTGCAAAGGGAAGAAGGAAGAACAGATTGTCAGGCAGGCGACAGAGCTTGGAGTTTCAACTATCGCCTTGGTGCAGAGCCGCCATTGTGTTGTGGATCTCTCTGATAAAAAAGAAACTGCCCTACAAGCACGCTTTGATCGGCTGGAAAGCCAAATAAAAGAAGCAATCCAACAAAGTGGCTCACCCATCCCCACCTGTTTAGAGAAAACAGTAATCCCTCTTTCAGAACTCCCCAAATGGTGGAATAATCAAGGGTTGGCAATATTTTTTCACCAGAGCAGCAGGGAAAAGACACAGAGGACACTAAGCCAACTAGTGAATAATCATCCTATGGAGAAAAGCATTGCTGTGTTGATAGGTCCAGAAGGAGGATTCAGTGAAGAGGAGTGTGCCTTTCTTGAAGCACACTTCTTTGAGCCGGTTCTTCTCAGGACCAACATTCTTCGCAGCGAAACTGCTGGAATATACGCCCTTTCTGCCATACAGGTAATGATGACAGAAAGAGAAAACTAAACCGGTACACCTCTTTTAAAAGGAGTAGAAAAATCATATTTTCGCCCACAAAATGCTGAATGTACAAATTTACACCTATTTAGTCTCTGCCTAGCTTATTGTACATATCTTGCACAAGTGAGGTGTACTCTTATGTCTTTGTTTCTTATCTCCTCTGATTGGCGCCTCAAGGAGACGTTTAAGAACTTTTATAGCCATCCCTTTCTTTCTACATTTACTCAAGAACAAAAGTTGCTTGATGCCTTGGAAACAGAACAACCAAATCTTTTGGTTATAGACAACAAACTTGGAAAAACAAACCAAGCGAATGTATTGGCAAAATTGAATAAAATGACCAACATCCCTCCTGTTTTACTCATCGAGGGCAAGGAAGCATTTGATCTTGACACATTTGAAAACCTAGACATACGCAAAGAAAAAAAAACCAATCTCTCTTTGACTGCGTTTCTTTCAACCCTTGAAAAATACCTACACTACGAACAACTTTTTGAACAAGAACATAAATATGAAGGATGCAACCTTGTAGGAAACAGTGTTGCCATGCGAACGGTCAAACAACAATTGGCCCAATATGCACAGAACGATTGTGCCATTCATCTTTATGGAGAGACTGGTACCGGAAAGGAAATAGCCGCCAACTATCTTCATCATCTTCGCTTTCCCCAACGAAAGATTGTATCTGTAAACTGTTCGCTGCTTTCTGGATCACTCGGCAATGCCATGTTCTTTGGTCATGCAAAAGGCGCCTTTACAGATGGAAACAATGAATTGAACGGAATTGTGCATGAGGCAAACAATACAACTCTCTTTCTTGATGAGCTGGAAACCTTATCCTTGACGTTTCAAGGTCACCTTTTGCGCCTTTTAGAAAATGGAAATTATCGAAGATATGGTGATACGCATACCTATACATCACGGTTTAGGCTGATTACTGCCAGCAATGAGCATCTTTCTGAATTGGTTGACAAGCAGGTGATGAGAAGTGATTTCTATTACCGCATCTGCGATGTACACATCCTCCTGCCTCCCTTGCGGGAGCACAAGGAGGATATACCTCTTCTCTGCTCCCACTTCTTTTCAAGACAAAATGAGCGGAGGACCATTGTAAAAGAAGACCTTGCATTGTTGCAGGAATACAGCTGGCCAGGAAACGTCCGTCAACTCTTTTCAATCCTACGTCGATGCATGATAAAGAGCAAGGAAAGAGAGGTTGTCAGAATCACAGAAGAGGATCTGGAGCTGAAGATATCCTAATGGCAGCTGGTGCTGCTGCAAGAAGAGCAACACCCGCTACAGCTTCCAAGAATCTCTTTCTGAGCCTTTCTAAACCGTTGTTTCCTGTATTGGCGAACTGCCATCCAAACCAAGAAACCAATGGCAGCCAATCCTATTACATAATTGATCATATTCATGCTCCAAAAATCAAGTTTCCGACAAGGTTGATCAAAAGAGCAGCCACATATGCTGTAAGCATCTGGATTCCTACTGCCCCGGCTGTCCTTCTCACTGTTTTCAGTTCTCTCTTCATTGCACCCACCGCTGCAAAACAAGGCATGCAGAGAAGGTTGAACACCATGTAGGAAAGAGCTGCTTGTTTGGTTGGGATATCAGCTCGAAGAGTTCTAAGACCTTGATCATCCAAACCTTCCATTAATACGGCTTCCGTATAGATGTCAAAGGCATCTTCCTCAGAATAGAGGCCTTCCTCAAATCCAAATTCTGCCAGTTCTTGTCGATCGAATCTTGAAAAGTAAGACTCAAGATATTCTTCAGTCACATCTTCAGAATAGAGCTGAGCAAGGGTTACAACGACCATCTCCTTGGCTATCCATCCTGTAGCAACACCTACCGTCGGTCTCCAAGCCCCAAAGCCAAGAGGCTTGAAGATTGGTGCTACACCTTTACCAACAGAAGCGAGGAATGATTCATCCATCTCTGAGAGCGCTGTACCCCTCTCTTGAACATTGGTTCCTGTGAAGGAAGCCATATTGAAATTGGAAAGAGCCCAAATCAGGATAGTGGCGGCCAGAATGACAGTACCTGCTTTCTGGATAAATCCTTTAACCTTCTCAAAGCCATGTATCCAAACAGAACGAAGGGTAGGAAGACGGTACTGGGGAAGCTCCATCAGGAAGTTTGAAACTTGGCCCTTGTAGGCAATTCTGTTGATCAACAGAGAAACCAAAATCGAAATAAAGAGACTGAGCATATACAAAAAGAAGAGTACAAAGGTCTTGTTTCCATCGGCAAAAAACAAGGATACAAACATGATGAAGATGGGAAGCTTTGCTCCACAAGGCATGAACCCGCACAGCAAGGTTGTAATTCTCCTATCCTTCTCACTGTCCAAGGTCCTGGTTGCCATGATGGCAGGAACAGAACACCCGAAACCCATCAACAGAGGAATGAAGGAACGACCAGAGAGTCCGAATCTCCTGAAGATACGGTCCATTACAAAAGCCACCCTGGCCATATATCCGCTGTCTTCCAAGAAGCTCATCAACAGGTACAACACCAAGATCAACGGTAAGAATCCCAGAATTGCTCCCAAGCCCTCCATTACCCCATCGATGACCAGACTATGCGCCCAGTCTGCTGCATTTGCAGCACCCAGAAGAGATGAAATAAGATCAGTCAAGGAACCCCAGAGCGTCTCTACCAAGGTTGCAAGAGCAACACCAGGGCTGGGAAGCCCTTCGATAAAGAGGAAATTCTCACTGAAGGTGGCAGCAAACAAGAGGTACATCACCACAGCAAAAACAGGAAGGGCAAACACCTTATGGGTAAGCACTTTGTCAAGCTTATCGCTCCTGCTCTCCTGCTTAACTGTAGAAGTGCTGCTTTTCCTTTGAACAACCCTCTCCATCAAGCTGGTGATATAGCCATATCTCTTGTCAGCCAAGGTATCCTCATCAACTGAACCGGACAGCTTGTAGATATCGAGCTCTTTCGGCTTTCTACCAGATGCAATGGTCTGTTTAACAGCATCCATCAAATCGTCCAAGCCCTTGTTGTTTCTTGCCTCGATGGGAACAATAGCAACACCTAGCTCTTCTTCAAGCTTCTTGAAATCAATTATGTCACCCTTGCTCTTTACTTCATCCATCATGTTGACCGCAAGGACGGTAGGAATTTTTGTTTCCATGATTTGCAAAGCAAGATAGAGATTTCTCTCAAGGGATGTTCCGTCAAGTACGTCAATTACACAAGAGGGTCGCTCTTCGACGATATAGGTTCTGGTGATGATTTCCTCAGCACTATACGGACTGAGAGAATATGTGCCGGGAAGATCCAAAATGGAAATCTTGGGATCTTTGCGATAAACACCCTCTTTCTTGTCAACAGTGACCCCCGGCCAGTTTCCGACATGCTGGCGTGAACCGGTAAGAATATTGAATACTGTGGTTTTTCCTGAATTTGGGTTTCCAGCTAGTGCAATAGTGGTAGACATGTGCTCTCCTTGGCTTCTTGTTAGTAACAACTAACTTAATGAGTAAAAAATTGAACTTCCTTATAGAAGCTCAACTTCAATCAGTGCTGCATCACTTTTTCGCAAGCTCAACTGATACCCTCTCAAACTAAGCTCCAGAGGATCCCCTAATGGAGCAACCTTGATAAGCTCTACCGCTACGTTTGGTGTAATTCCCATATCCAGAATTCGTTGCCTCATTGCTCCCTGTGTACCTATGGACAAAACACGTGCCTTTTGTCCGGGACGCAAATCTCCCATTGTCATGGTATTCTCCTCGTTGTGAAACGTTTTATGCTACATTGATACGATGTGCCAACCCTTTATTCAGGGCAAGGCGTACACCTTTTACACAAAGGATAAGACCCTGGCTGCTGTTTCCTATAACCTCTATTGTCTGGCCAGCTATAAAGCCTAAATCTAAAAGATGACGCTTCATGCTGTCATCTCCTTGCAAAGAGAGTATGGTTTTGATTTCTCCAGCCTGTACAAAAGATAAGGGCATACAAATCCTCCGTTGTTAGCTATTACTAACTCAATGCTTTTATATAATTATCCAGAGGGTTTTGTCAATAGGCTTTCTTTGATCGAAGTAATATTAACAGAAAAATAATCCTTATCATCTCATGCTGAGTTATCCACAAGTTCTTAGCATAACAACCTTCTTCCCCGAGTAAAAGAAAGAGAAGCTAACTCCCCTTGTAACGCGAGTTACAGAGTTATCCACAAGTGAGTACTGCCTGTGGATAACTTGTGGATATCTCGTTTATCAACGGTCTGGAAAACACTTGTCAAGCACTATAAAACGGCAATGAAATTTATATAGATTCTGCATTAAAACAACATCTCTACATTTCTTTTATATCTATATAAAAGAAATACTTGTCACTATGCCTGATAGTGTATAAAAGCATAAGGTCAACAGCAATGTCCTACAGCACCAAATTACTTGGTATATACGGTAAAAAAGTGCTTGTGGATAACCTGTGGATAACATTTGGACAATCCTGTGGATAAAGGTCGGAAATCTTGTAAAAACAGTGAGTTACGCCTCTCTCTCTATAGAAAGGCCGAGGGCTTGCAACTTAGCACAAAGCTGTTCATACCCTCGTTCAATCTGATAGATATTGTCAATCACACTCTCTCCGGTAGCACAGACAGAAGCTATTACCAGTGCCATCCCGGCTCGTACGTCCGGACTGGAAACATGCGAGGCTATCAACCCGCTGGGGCCGTGAACAACAGCTCTATGAGGATCACAAAGAATAATGTCTGCTCCCATACGAATCAACCAATCTACAAAGTACATCCTGGATTCAAACATTTTTTCGTGGATGAGGATTGAGCCTTCCATCTGTGTTGCACAGACAGTGATGATGCTCAGCAAATCCGCAGGAAACCCGGGCCAAGGGGCGTCATCAATCTTTGCAGTATGCCCACCCACCTCTTTTTTCAATATTCTTCTTTGCTTTCTTGGAACAAGTATGGAAGAAGGGCCATCTGTGATGAAACTGATACCTATACGTTCAAACCCTAGGCGAATCATTCTTAAATGTTCATGCTCCACCCCTTTCAGTAATATTTGCCCGCCGCTTGCTCCCGCAAGACCAATGAAGGAGCCTGCTTCCATATAATCACTACCGATACGGAACTCACATCCATGAAGACGCTTGACTCCTTTGATTCTTAAACGATTAGAACCGACTCCTTCAATACGACATCCCATGGATATCAACATCTGGCATAGGTTTTGTACATGAGGTTCACTTGCTGCATTATTAATGATGCTTTCTCCCTGGGCGAGAGACGCTGCCATGATGACATTCTCAGTAGCGGTTACCGAAGACTCATCCAAGAAAACATCACCCCCACGAAGTCTGCTCTGGTTCGCCTTGATATGGATCATCCCTTCTTCATTGATGGAACATTTTGCACCGAGTTCCGACAGTCCGATGAAATGAGTATCGAGTCTTCTCAGACCAATGACATCACCGCCGGGAGGAGGGAGAAAGACTTCATCCATCGTTGCTAAAAGAGGGCCTAATAGAAGGATGGAACCTCTCACAGCTTCCACCAGATCACGCTCCAACACACCTCTTCTTGATCCTGACGTTATCACATACGTATGGGCATCCTCTCGTATCACAAGAGAGCCTAGAGCCTTGAGCAGCTGAATCATGACCTGAACATCTTCTATGTCTGGCATATTTAGCAACCGTACAGGTTCATCGGTAAGCAGGGTTGCTGCCAAAACCGGCAATGCAGCATTTTTATTACCACTGATACTGACCTCACCGCTTGCTTCTGTTCCCCCAATAATCCTATATGACGCCATTCAAGCCTCCCCCTTCAATCGTATCCTTGAGCTATTACTTTAGCAAGGTCATTGTTGTCATAGGGTGCAAAGCAATGATAGAATGAGCATACATGAATAAGCAAGCTCACATGGTCTATGGAATAGGCAACCCTCTCATCGACATCATTGTCAGTGTCGAGGAGCAAGATATCATTGATTTAGGCATACACAAGGGTACCATGGCCCTTATTGACAGCGTACGCATGCAGGAGTTGATGATTCTCAGTAAAGAACGTCAAACATCCTACTCCTGTGGAGGCTCTTGCCCCAATACCATCATCGCGCTCTCCTCACTAGGAATACCAGCCACCTTGGCAGGAAAGATCGGAAACGACGAGAATGGAGAAATTTATAGAACAAGACTCAAAGAACTCGGAGTGTCTGACCAACTGGTTGTCACTGATGCAGAAAAGACAGGATCCACTGTCATTCTCATCACCCCAGACAGCGAAAGAAGCATGAACACCTTTCTTGGAGCAAACAGGCTCTATGAAGCGAAGGATGTCGACGAGAAAACGGTCAGAGACGCTGACTTCTTCCATTTTACAGGCTATATGTGGGATACCCAAAGCCAGCAGGAGGCTATAACCAAAGCCCTTGAAATAGCAAAAATAAACAATACCGTCGTCTCTTTTGATCTTGCCGATCCCTTTGCTGTTGGTCGATACCGTGAACCCTTTCTGAAACTTATCAAGGAACATTGCGATATAGTGTTTGCCAACAGGGAAGAAGCTAGAATTCTCTTTGACAATTACGATCCCTATGAGTGTTGTCGATCCATGGGAAAACTCTGTAAAACGGCAATTGTAAAAAATGGAAAGAAAGGGTCATATATCAGCCATGAGGGAACCATCATTTCAATCCCGGTAAAAGGTCCTGTTGTGCCTACAGACACGACTGGGGCAGGGGATGTATATGCAGCAGGTTTTCTCTATGGACAGTACCATCAATACAGCATAGAGGATTCGGGAACCATAGCTTCGATACTTGCTGGAGAGATCATCACCCAACGAGGAGCACAGTTCAGTGCAGAAAAAGCAAAAGAACTGAGAGAGCTACTGTCCTGTGATGCGTGGAAATCGTTGTAGAAGGGGTTTTGATAAAAGTAGA
>CAZJMG010000039.1:0-32890 GCA_964547185.1 uncultured Sphaerochaeta sp. | reverse complement strand
TGCATGGGGCGGAGTATTTTACAAAGTCGGTAATTATTGATGAAGTTGCAATGAGGTTGTTTGAATCCCTCGTAAGCTTGGCTCCCCTGCACATGCCGGCAAATCTGACAGGCATCAAGGCTGCGAAAGAACTTTTGCCGGATATACCGCATTGTGCAATCATGGATACCGCATGGCATCAAACGATGGGCCCTGAATCCTTCATGTATGCTCTTCCTTATGATTGGTACACGCGCTATCAGATTCGTAGGTATGGATTTCATGGAACAAGCTACATATATACAGCAAAAAGAGCGGCAGTCCTTCTTGGAAAAAATCCGAGGGATACGAATCTTATTATTGCCCATATCGGCAATGGAGCTTCTATCTGTGCTGTAAAAAACGGTGTGTGCATCGATACCTCTATGGGATTCACTCCACTTGAAGGATTGATCATGGGAACTCGCAGTGGCGACATCGATCCTGCAATCATCCCCTATATGATGGAAAAGGGGGAAATGAGTGCACGCGAGATAGATGCAATTCTCAATAAGAATAGCGGTCTTTTAGCAATAAGCGGCAAGTATACCGATAGACGAGATATCCGCGATGCTGCTGCAAACGATGATGAGCGATGTGCCTTGGCAATCAAGATGGAGTGTCATCGACTTAAAAAATATATCGGTGCGTACGTAGCTATCGTTGGAACAATAGATGCAATCGTCTTCACTGCAGGGGTAGGGGAAATGGCTCCCCATATTCGGTTGGGTGCACTTTCAGGATTGGAGCATCTGGGCATCAGTATCGACAAGGAGAAAAACCAACAGGCGATGTGCAGGAATGCAGAACTTTGCATCAGTTCAGATAGTTCAAAAATAAAGGTTTTTATCATTCCGACTGATGAAGAGTTGGTTATGACCGAGGATACCTATGCCTTGCTTTCCAACACGTATGATGTTCATACCCGTTTCACCTATAGTTTTGAGAGCAAAGAGTATGTCAATAAAGCGAGGGCTAGGGCATTCAAGGAGGATTTGAAAAAGAGAGGCTACCTATCTGACTTGCTCATAAAATGCTGATGCTTGACAATCACCATAAAAGCAAATGATAATGCCTAACATCTTATAACAAGAAGATGTAACGATGAAACATGATTCACAGCCTTTGTATTTACAGGCGAAAGAGTATCTTTTAGGGCAAATTCGTACATTGAAGGCTGGGTTTAACCAACTTGAGCCTGAAAATACTCTCACAGAAAAATTGGGCATGAGCCGAGAGACCGTCCGAAAAGCTATGAGCAGCCTCATTCAAGATGGTATTATTACTCGGTGGCACGGCAAAGGGAATTTTGGCCATCCTTCGGTAACAAACATGCCCATGAGGATAGATCTCAATTCTGATTTTAGAAGGATTCTTTCAGAAGCCGGCTATCATGTGCGAATGCATCGCAGCAGTGCTCTCTTGAAATCTCCTTCCTCCCAGATGCTTCACAGGATGCCTGAAGCTAAAGGCCAGGATGTCATTTCCTATCGTCTTGACTATTTTGCGGATGAGCAGTTGGCGGTGGTATGTGAGGTGGAACTACTTTCCAGTATCGTAAGGAAAATTCCTGAAAGCGGGGATTTTTCTGATTCCATGAATGATTTCTTGATTGAACACTGCGACTTTGACAGTAATCATACTACAGCATGGTTGCTCGCTGATCAGAATGAAGAGGTTTGCACACGGTTTTCTCTGCCTGCTCTCACGCCGCTGCAATGTTGGGAAGAGATCTACTACAATTTGTATGATCAAAAAATGGGGTACGTGAAGGTATTCTTCAACCCATCCAGGATGGATCTGTCTTTATTGCTCAGATTCTAGCAAAAGAAGGAAATATGATTCTCTATATAGTAGCAGTTTTAAGTGGCTTGGTTGTCTTGATTCTTAGTTCTGATAGATTTATCGAGGGTGCTGCAAGCACAGCACGACATCTGGGCATGCCGACTCTTTTGATAGGAATGGTCATCGTAGGCTTTGGAACCAGCGCGCCAGAATTAATCGTCTCTACATTCAGTGCAATTTCGAAGAATCCCGGCCTTGCTTTGGGTAATGCCTTTGGTTCGAATATTGCAAACATTGGCTTTATCCTCGGTTTGACCGCCTTAATCAGTCCTATTACCGTACACTCCAATATACTAAAGAAGGAACTTCCCCTACTGAGTGTTGTGACTATCGCTTGTGCTCTCTTGCTCCGAGATTTGACGCTCTCCCGTTTGGATTCTTACCTTATACTTGGTATTTTTGGTGTATTGGTCGTTTGGACAATTTTTCAAGGATTCAAAACAAATAAGGACACGCTCGCAGATGAGATTGAAACTGGTGTCCCAAAGCCGATTTCTATCAAGCGCTCGATATTGTATCTTGTGATAGGCCTTTTGTTCTTGGTTTTGAGCTCGCGGATTTTAGTTTGGGGCGCCGCAGGTATTGCACGATATCTTGGCTTGAGTGACATACTCATCGGTTTGACCGTGGTGGCAATGGGCACAAGTCTTCCTGAACTGGCTTCTTCCTTGGTTGCAGTAAAAAAAGGAGAGCATGATATAGCAATAGGGAATGTCATAGGCTCTAATCTTTTCAACACCACCGCAGTAGTCGGGATAGCAGGATCCATTCATCCTTTTTCCTTCGAAGCTTCAGTATTAAACCGCGATATACCCATCATGATCCTGCTCACCCTCTCTCTCTTTATTATTGGGTTCCGATTTAAAAAGAACAGAAAAGGAAGGATCAATAGATTTGAAGGATTGCTGCTGCTTCTGTGCTACATGCTTTACACGATGTATCTCATGTATACTTCATTCTCGACCTAGTGGCCTGTAAATCATATTTCTTTATTTTTCTTCGGCCCAAACGCCGGGTAGCAGCGTTCTCGTCGGATCAGATATCGCAGATATCTTCTCCTCCTTGGCCTTGCTACTCACCATTTTCGCTCGAAGCTAATATTCAAGTACTAGTCTTTCCAACCCACTAGGAGAGCTGTTTTCCGTTCTCAAGCGCCGATAGGAGAAGTTTGAAGAGTGGAAAGCCCTCAGTTGCATGCTCAACTTCCATTTTATAGCGGTCAATATCATACTCGATTCGTCTGTGAGCGCAACGTATAGTTGATCCTTCAATCGTGAGCAACGCGTAGCTTGCTCTCACATCACCGTCGAAGGAGTACCCCACTGCACCAGGATTGATGAACCGAATGCCATCTCTGACAAAATCAGCAGGGACATGGGTGTGGGCGCTCAGTATCACATCAACATGTTCCTCAGAGAGTTTCTTTGATAAAGAAGGGAAAAAAGGTTCTGTCTTGAACAGCCCTTGCTTGTCGGAGTAGGGCGTACCATGACAGCATAGCAGAGAAACCTCTTCCAATTCCAGACGCTTGATTTCTAGAAATGACGCCAGTTGTTTCTTTGACTTCGGGAGCATTCTCAAATCAGTGTACTTTATGTGCTTGAGCATCATTTCATCATGTTCGCTCTTGATCTCAAACGTAGAAATTTCTTCAAGATTCCTATCAGTATTACCCTTGATGCAAACAAGTGGTTTCTGTTGCATGAGCAGGTCAAAACAGAGCTGAGGATCGAGCCCCATAAAGACCAAATCCCCAAGAAAGATTGTATGCTGAGCTCCCAGGGTCTTGCTATCTTTCAGTACTGCTTCCAACGCACGTATATTGCCATGTATGTCACCAAGTACTGCAATTTTCATGTTTGACCCTCCTTTCTTCGTATATTGGTACTGTATCATACACATACATACAAGAAAACATGTCCGTCCATCAGATTTATACAAAACAGGTAATTAGTCGATTGTTTAAGCTGGACATCTTGCTCAACAATCGTTTGAAACGATATTGTATTCAAAAGAATACATTTATGCGTATATCATCATTCAACACATTCCTGAAAAGAGACCCTGTCTTAGTAGTTGCAACAGTTCTTGCCTTTGTCTCAATCCTCCTTGTCCCGATACAGAGAGCCTACCTCGAGTATTTTGATTGGAAGACAATTGCATGTCTTTTCTGTCTCATGGTTGTAGTTGCCGCTTGCAGCAAGATGAATCTGTTTGTGAGGGTATCGGCATTCATATTAAAGTTCGCAAATACGCCAAGACAGTTGAGCTCTGCACTGGTTTTTCTCACATTCTTCTTCTCGATGTTGATTACCAACGACGTGGCTTTGCTTACCTTCGTCCCCTTGACCATTGTTCTTTTTACTGTGAGCAATACCCACAAAAACATACTCTTTACCGTCGTGCTTCAGACGGTTGCTGCAAATGTAGGAAGCTCTTTGACCGTTGTAGGAAACCCCCAAAATTTGTTTCTGTACAACTATTATGATTTGAACGCGTTTGGATTGACAATGACGATGCTTCCGTACGTCTTGCTTGGGGCTTTGTCTCTCTTGTTGCTGTTGCTTTTCGTTCCCAATGACCATATTAGTCCGGTCCTGAACAAACAAGACATCATCCCGTTGCAAAAGAGACTCTTGATACGTTACGGTTTGCTTTTTTTAATTTCGCTCGCAGCCGTATTTGACTTCATACCCTATCCTGTGGCATTGCTTGTCGTCCTGCTGTTTGCTGAGAAATCTCTTTTGCCTAACGTTGATTATACGCTTTTGCTTACCTTCTTGATGTTGTTCATCTTCGTAGGAAACTTGGGCCAATTGTCTTGGGTTAGAGGTCTTTTGGGCGCTTTGCAGGGCCACGAGTTCTTAGTGGCTTTATTATTGTCTCAATGTATCAGCAACGTTCCGGCTGCATTGTTCTTGAGTCATTTCACCAATCTTTCAGAACCCCTGCTTATCGGTGTGAATGTCGGAGGTTGTGGTACATTGATCGCATCCATGGCATCGGTTATCTCATTCAAACTCTTTATACAATACGACGCGCGACAGAGTGCACGATACTTCTTATGCTTCTCCGTCATCAGTTTCTCTTTGCTCCTTTTGTACGTGTTCGAATATTGGCTTCTCTGTAAGATCTAACCCAAGCAAAGGAATGATGTTATTCGACTGTGCCAGAGCCACACTCTTCAAAGCTCTGTTGCTTAAATGGGTATATAGATCACTGAGCTGTTCACTGCTATGCCCGATGGTCATTCTCAATATATGTTCATCAACCGACCCTCTGAGCAGTGTATTTGCCATATGACGCAATGAATGGAAGCTTATGTTGCGCGATAGTATCTCTTCCTCTTTCAATATATTTGACTGCTTGAGGGCTTGTGTAAACTTTGTCGAGAAGTAGTGGCTGGAAACATATGCTCCCCCTCGTTTACTCCAGAACACTAGTGAAATCTCAGATTGATACGGGTTCCTTGACGCAAGTTCTTTCAGTTCAGTGCATAGAAATGACGGACAGGGTACATACCGTGTTTTTTTTCCTTTCGGGGGTTTCAATCCGGCACAATCGGCATACGCATGATCTATGATAATCATATCATCTTTTATGTTTACTTTGCTCAAGGCTCGAAGTTCTCCTGATCGCATGCCTGTGAGCAGAGAGAGCAGACATGCTAGATATACGTGCTTTTCACAATGCGTCTGTGCCCATGCAATGAACCGTGTCAGCTCTTCTTCGCTTAAAATCCCTCTTGGCGTATGGTTGTCTCGTAGCATATTCAGTTTCAATACCAAAGCTGAAGATATCAATCCTTTTCTTTGTGCCTCCCTGAGCGCTGTTACTACTGCCCTGATGCACACATTGATTGTCGCATTGCTGAGTCTTTTTTCCATCACCAACTGCATCTGCAAATCCTCTAGTAGAGACAGTGTTACTTTAGAAAGCAACAGATCGGTGTGAATTTTGGGCAAGACATGATTCACTAACAAAGATTTTCTTGTGGTAAAGTAGTCCTTGGAGAGCGATCCTGGATCGAGCGCCAGTCTTCTTTGTACATATTCACTTTGTTCCCAACTGAAAAAGTTCTCTACATATGAGCGGAAATACAAGAGATCCTTTTTCTTGTTATTTCCTACGATTCCTGCTTCCAATGCCTGCTGACATATACGGATAGCTTCATCACGTCGCCGTATCGGATGTTGTTCATGTGATCCGAGCGCCTGTCTCAAAGCTTCTACACTTTTTTTGCTTCCTCGTTTTCCTGTTTCAGGATCACGGAACAATGCATAGAAATATGTGCGTTCTGCTCGTGTAATTCTGCATAGGGTAAATGGTGCTACTCCAGCCATTGCTGTTCCTTTTTCTTGTTGTTTGTTCAACTATTTGTTCAATCGAACATATAATACAGTTTTATTTCATTATTCACAACATAATATTTGCATGTATAAAAGCAATATACAACACTTTTAGTGGTTTTTTCTTTATAAACGTACTTACTAGAGCCTAGTAAGTACGTGTGAAACTCATAAGAATTGTCTTAAAGCATAGAAAACGTATGTAGCATGTATATGCATCTAACTTATAATATAAATTAAAATCAAAAAATATATAATTAGTATCTTATGAATATAAAATAGAACTATAAAGTATAAAAAAGAAGCTATAATGGCAAATTAATATATTTTTAATACTTTATAAAATTATACATATAATTAAAAAATAAAGAAAGATGTAAATTATAAACATATAATTTTTGAATATACATACATAATACAAAAAAAATACTGTTAAATTTTTTTTGCCAATCCGAAAAAAAATCACCAAGGACAATCCTTGGTGACTACATGTATGTTTGTATGGTTTAGTACTGCAATTGTTTTAATTCTCTACGGACATCTCTATTCATGTCACGCTCTTTGACTGCAGCCCGCTTATCATGGAGCTGTTTTCCTCGACAGAGCGATACTTGCACTTTCACCAGATTGCCTTTTAAATAAATTGATGTTGGGACAAGGGTGAATCCTTTCTCATCAACTTTTCGCTTCAAACGCTTTATTTCACTTTTGTGGGCAAGTAATCTTCTATTCCTTGAAGGTTCATGATTGTTGATGTTCCCATGGGTATAGGGCTGAATTGTAAGCCCAACCAAGGTAAGAGCATTGCTTGTGACAGTCACATAACTGTCTGCAAAGCTGAACCGACCTTCCCTGAGTGATTTTACTTCAGTACCGGCAAGTGAAATCCCGCACTCCAAATCTTCAATGACTTCGTAGTTGAAATACGCTTTTTTGTTTTTTTGTAATGGTTTAAAACTGTTTTTATCTTGTTTCATTTATGTGTACCAAGCAATGCGGAATCCAATCTGGTCTCCACATGCGTCAGGATCGACAACACCCACTGTATAAGGGTTGATGGAATTAGGGTTGTTAAGATAGCTGCCACCTTTGACTATCGGTTGTGTAAGCAGATTAAACTGTTTGTGCAATTCCATGGCTCTTTCATACTCTGAAAGACGAGAAAGAGGAATGAACGAGCTTTGCGTTATTTCCCATACACCACCCAATAACGCCTGCGGTTCGTCCATGTTCGTAGGAGATATCGACAATGAAGTTTCATAGACCGCACTTTTTCTGTTCTGACCTGCCAAAGACCACATTTCCTGTGTAGGAAGTATAACCTGTTTTCCTGTCTTTTCACTGAGCCACTGGGTGAATGCTACTGCTGCGTGATAGCTTACATTAAATACCGGCCTGTTTGTTACAAAAACGGAGGAAATGGTTACCCCTTGCAAATATTGCTCATCTACGAGACCTCTCTTCATCAATTCTTGCTTGTTTCCTCTATCCCAGAATGGATTTTCCTCAAGGAAGAGAGACCATTGATATTGGCTGACCGGTAGATAGGCAAGATTGAAAGAGGGAACCTCGACATGCACAGCGCTCGTAATACACTGAGGATATTGCCAAGCTGTTTGGGTACCCATATTGAATGAAGCAGCAGGGTAGGTGTATCCAGCAATCTGTAATTCTTTATAGCTCAAGCTGCTTTTTGCAAGAGGGTGCAAGTTCAAAGAAACCGGTATAAGCTCTTGTACGTGCTGAGGAGCTTCTGATTCTGAGAAGAGAGACCGAGCAAGAGAAAGATTTTTTTGCACCTGCTCATCTTGTTCAAAGGGAGAACCTGCAAGGGATTTCAGAGCGTCCTCAAGCATCGGCTCACTCGTGATGTACAAGAGTGCAAGCTCTATGCTTTGTGCAGCTCTCTCTTTAGGAATGTCGAGGGCTTGCAGATCTTGTATCAGATGAGCAAATACGGTTTGGTACCTGGTAACACTGTCAAATGTGAGTATTGCACTTTGTTGTGCAATCTGATCAAGATTGAATCGGATGATATCCAATCTCTTTTGTTCATCCAATGAGATGCCAGGCAATGAGGACTTCAAGGTGCGATGGAACAGCCATGTCAGAAAAACAGGATGATCAATAGTGATTTTGTAGGAATCAAGCACAATTCCTGCTTTTTTCATGGTCACAGTATGTTCTCCGCTCTCCACAAAATGTTGGTATCCGGCAGGACCTAAATAGGTATTGTTGATATACACTCCGCTTTCTGAGACCGGGCTATAAAAGGTCACATACCGCCCACCTTTGACGATGCCAGGGTAGAATGCAACAAAAAACACTGTTGCACATATAAGAATGATGAGGATTGCCAGAATATAGATACCCGGTCTTACGGAAAACAGGGTGGGTAATTTGACCTCATCGACCTGAGGCAGTTCCAATCTTTGTTTCATAGAAGATAAAGTATCTGTCTGTTGTTGACTTGTCAACTCAGACCTATTGTGATAGCGTGCTTGCTATGGAACAATTGCTGAGTTTTTTGGAACAAAAGACCATTCAAATCCTCACACACAGAAAAGCACTGAAGGCTTATGAGAAAGCGAATAAGGTCAAAAGAACTTTTATAGGCGAAGTAAAAGGCTGGGCAGATGCCTTGGTTTTTGCAATTTTTGCTGTGCTTTTGATCAATCAATATATTTTTCAACTCTTTGTCATTCCTTCTCCCTCGATGGTTCCCACGCTCAAGGTGGGCGACAGGGTCTTTGTAAGCAAGACCATTTATGGGATTGAGATCTATCCAAGCGGTCCGATGATTTTCAGTTCCAATCGAAGACCTCAAAGAGATGACATCATCACCTTCTATAATCCAGAATATACGTCCAAAGGACCTTTCTTTGATATTCTCTCGCAGATTGTTTATATGGGGACGTTTTCCTTGGTCAACATCGACAAAAATGAAGATGGATCCATTGCAGAAAGACTGTATGTCAAGCGAGCTATAGGATTCCCTTCTGAAGTGATTCGTTTTGTGGATGGTGATATCTATATTCGAAAAGCAGGAGATGCTGATTTTACAGCTGAAACACAATTCCGTACAGATCTGTCTCTGCATGAAGGTCCTCATCGGAGCATTGATCTTACAACTTATCCGGGCATTCGCTCTTGGGGAGCCTTGTTCGGGTATCAGGAAATGCTGGGTAATGCCTCAGCAGCCCCGGCCTATCATCGAACTCAGTACGCCAGTGTGCAAAGCGATACGTACCCTGATGATTTTTATGCTTTTGAAATGGCTCGAAACAGAACAAGACATCTCATTGATCCTTCCTCAATGGCTGCTCGGAGCGAAAGCAGCGCGTACCAACGAGGGATCTATGTACCTGAGTCAACCATTCTGCCGATAGGCGATAATAGGGACAACAGTCGCGACGGCAGATACTTCGGTCCCGTCTCCCAAAAGAAAATCAATGGAAGTGTACGTTTTAGGTTCTGGCCGATCAATCGAATTCGGTATCTTGGTGACGCCTAGTGGACATGTTTAACGTTTCTGATGCACGTGTATCGCTGTATCTGCATATTCCTTTTTGTACCACCTGTTGCTCCTATTGTGCTTTTTATTCTGAACCAAAAACACATTGGAACGGCAATCTTGATTCATATGTTCAGCGATTATTGCAAGAAGTAATCCTTGTTGAACAGGATGTGCCGGGATTTGATACTATTTTCATAGGGGGAGGAAACCCAGGATGCCTCTCTGTAGAGCAGTTGACCAGCTTACTCCGCTCAGCGCAAAGAAAGAAAAAGAGTAGGGAAGTGACCATTGAGATGAATCCGGAATCTTTCAACGAATCCTTTTTCCCTCTCTTTGCACAGAACCTTGTTACTCGTTTGAGTATCGGTATTCAGAGCATGCAGGATTCGGTCTTAAAACAGCTGCAGAGGAATGCAAGAAGAATTGACAACCTCAGGGCAATAGAGCTAGCAGAAAAAGCAAGAGCATTGTACGGCATCGATATATCCTTTGATCTCATGGCAGCCCTCCCTGGCCAGAGCCTTGAAATGATATATGAAGATATCGATACATTGCTCTCTCTGAGCACGGTAGAGCACCTAAGCCTGTACTGTCTAAGTGTTGAGGAAGGAACAGAGCTTGCAAGACAGGTGGCAACGTCCCAGACAACCGTGTATGACGATGATCAGCAGATGACGATTCTCTTATCTGTATGGGAAAAGCTGAAAAGAGAGGGGTTTTGTCAGTATGAGGTTTCTAATTTTGCCAAACATGGTAGTACGTGTCTTCATAATGAGCGTTACTGGCAATATGAAAACTATATCGGACTCGGAAGCAGTGCAGCTTCATTGATTAAAACAGAACAGACAATGAAGCATGTTCAACAAACTCAAGCTCTCTCTGAATTTGCTCAAAGTCCGTTATTCAGTGGCTATCAAGAAGAATTTTTAGATACAAACGAACAGATTGAAGAGTATCTGTTGATGGCACTCCGTACAACAAAAGGTATATCCAAACAATATTTACTAGAAAGATGGGGCATCGTCTTCGACCAGTATTTTGCTAAAAAAGTAGCAACATTGGACGAAACATGGTACACTGATACAAAGCAATCCTTTTCAATAACAGAAAATGGATATATGGTGTTGGATGAGATCATACTGAGGTTGGCCTTGGCGATCTCGGGCCCCCTTGACCGCCATTAGTGGTTGTGATAGGTTGTTTAAGTTGAAATACTAACGCATTCTAAAGAGATAAGAGGTTTACATATGTCTGGCCATAGTAAATGGGCTACAATCAAACACAAGAAAGGTGCTGCCGATGCAAAAAGAGGGCAGAAGTTCACAAAGCTGATCAAGGAAATTTCTGTTGCTGCAAAGATGGGTGGTTCCGATCCGGAATCCAATGCAAGACTTCGCACTGCCATCCTTAAGGCAAGAGCTGAGAATATGCCCAAGGACAATATCGACAGGGCAATCAAGAAAGGTGCAGGAGAATTAGACAACTCCACATATTTCGAACTTACTTATGAAGGATATGCTCCTGGCGGTGTTGCCATGATCATAGATACCTTGACAGACAACAAGAACAGAACAGCTAGTGATGTTCGCTCCACTTTGACAAAAAGCGGGGGGACTTTGGGTGCAACAGGATGTGTTTCCTATATGTTCCAGACCAAAGGTATCATAACCTATGATGCATCAAAATATACTGAGGAACAGATTTTCGAAGTAGCTCTTGAAAACGGGGCTGATGATGTTACCAAAAGCGACGATGTCATTGAAGTATATACGGCTCCTTCAGACTTTGCCAACGTGCTTGAGGCTATGCAGAGCGCTGGTTTTGAACAAGAGAGTGCTGAAGTTGAGAAGATTGCTGACCAGACTGTTGAGCTTGACAGCGAGAGAGCACGCAAAGTACTTAAAATCATCGATAAGCTGGAGGAGTTGGATGATGTTCAACAGGTCTCAACAAACCTGGAACTCCCTGATGATTTTGAGGACGGCGACGATAATTAAGGCATGATAATCCTCGGCATAGATCCAGGATATGCACAGACAGGCTGGGGTGTTGTCGAATCAGATGGACAGCATAACCGGCCTGTTTCTTTTGGTGTAATCAAAACTCCTACGTCCCTTGCTGATAATGTTCGGATCCATAGCATTGCAAAAGCTGTAGGAGAGATTGCATTGCAATATAAAGTCGATATCTGTGGGATGGAAGATATTTTTTTTACGAAGAATATCAGTTCGGCGATACCGGTGGCAAAAGTAATTGGGGCCTGCATCCATCAATTGAGTATTCAGGACATAGCCGTTCGTCTGTATAGTCCCCCTACGATAAAGACGGTAGTAACAGGATTTGGAGGTGCTGAAAAGCGCCAAGTACAGGAGATGGTTAGGATTTTGTTGGGATTCGACCGCCTTCCACGTCCAGACCACGCTGCTGATGCTCTCGCTGCTGCATTATGTTTGGCAGTGTATGATTTTTCCAAAATAAGGATGGGTCTTTCATGATCAATGCATTGCTTGGTGATATTATTCAAGTTCAGGATGGGCAGTTGCTCCTTCGCTGTGGTTTTATAGAATTTGATATTGCAGTATCTAATCAAACTGCAAGTCGCCTAAGCAACCTCAAGGGCGAACAAAAGCAAAATGTACGCATCCTTACGGTTTTGGTGCATCGGGAAGACAGCATGTCCTTGTACGGATTTTTTGATGCAGATGAACGACAAGCCTTTCTTCAGTTGCAGACAGTCTCGGGTATCGGGGCAAAGCAGGCGATGAAGATTCTTGGAGGTATCTCTGTACGACATCTAGTTGAAGCCTTGGACGGGGGTAATATTCAATTGCTCGGCTCCATTCCAGGAATAGGACCGAAGACCGCCCAGAAAATGATACTTGCCTTGAGAAATGTACTTGTTTTGGAAGAGGAAAAAAGTAAGACAAAAGATGCGAAAAGTACAAAGACGAGCCCATGGTCTGATATAATCCAAGCTTTGGTTGATATGGGCTATGAGAGACGATTGGTGGAACAACAGATTGAAAAACTAATTGAGACGGAAGCCGCTCAACTAGAAAAATTGAGTCATCATGATTCTGAGGAATTGCTGTTCAGGTCTGCAATCAAAGCACTTGGGTAAGGAATGATATAGATGGATGAATTGAATGAACTAATGCAAACCTCTGTTGTTTCAACAAATTTCCAAGAGGAAGCAGACAGACAGGAGAATGTCTTGAGGCCGAAAATGCTCAAGGATTTTCAGGGGCAGCAGAGATTGAAAGACAATCTTGCAGTCTTTGTACAGGCCGCCCGTGAACGGAAAGAACCTCTTGATCATACATTTCTTATTGGACCTCCGGGTTTGGGGAAGACGACCCTTGCATCGATTATAGCCAATGAGATGGGTGCTGAAATTCGTATGACGAGTGCTCCTGCATTGGAGAAGCCTAAAGATCTGGCGGGAATATTGACCAATGTTACAGAAGGTTCAGTCTTTTTCATTGATGAGATACACCGACTAAAACCAGCTTTGGAAGAGATGTTGTATATCGCTATGGAAGATTTTGAAATAGATTGGGTCATTGGCCAAGGCCCTGCAGCACGAACCATGAGAATCCCATTGCCCAGATTTACTCTGGTCGGGGCAACCACGAAGGCCGGTTCTGTTGCCAGTCCTCTCTCTTCCCGCTTTGGAATCACCTGCCACATAGAATTCTACAATGAACACGAGCTATCCAGCATTATTGCACGATCGGCTCAGATTATGGATGTCCGTATTGACAACAAGGCAATTGCTCATCTTGCGAAATGCAGCAGGGGCACTCCAAGGATTGCCAATCGTCTGTTGCGCAGATTGCGCGATTTTGCCTTGGTGATGGCCGATGGTATTGTAACCATCGATATAGTCGATCATGGGATGGAACGGTTGGGAATAGACACCAACGGACTGGAAATGCAAGACCGAAACATTCTCAGGACCATCATAGAGTTCTATGATGGGGGACCCGTCGGAGCAGAAACACTCTCCATCAGTGTTGGAGAAGCCATTGAATCACTGGAAGATTTCTATGAACCCTATCTGATACAGAAAGGATATTTAAAAAGAACCCCTCGGGGTCGTATGACCACGAAGAAAGCCTATGAATTGCTGGGCATTCCCTGCAAGAGGAACATGGATGACAATCAAGGAATTCTCTTTTGAGCTACCCGCTCATTTGATAGCACAAAACCCCATAGACAAACGGGGAGAGGACCGTCTACTGGTGCTCAATAGAAACGATGGATCATATATTGATGAGCAAATGCATAACTTTGCTTCATTTTTAGAAGAAGGAAGCATCATTGTCGTAAATAATTCCAAGGTACGGAAGGCTCGTGTCTGGGCCATAAGTGAGACTGGAAGCAAGGTCGAGTTTCTCTTTCTTGAAGAACTCATTGACCATACCTGGCAGGTGATGGTTACCAAGACAAAGAAACAGCATCTTTATAAGCGATACACTTTCAGTAATCAAGACGGCACCTACAAGCGTAATGCTCAAATTGTGAAAGAGAATGAAGATGGAACGAGAGTGGTGGCTTTTGAAGAACCCTTGGACGAGAAGTTTTTTGAAATACTCGGGCATGTCCCACTTCCACCTTACATTAAAAGAGAAGATTGCTTTTCTGATGAGTCAAGATACCAGACAATCTATGCAAAAAAAGAGGGTTCTGTAGCTGCCCCCACCGCTGGTCTGCACTTTACCAAGGAAATTTTGAACAGCATTGAGCAAAAGGGTTGTCGTATCGTGCCCATCACCCTGCATGTGGGTCCGGGAACTTTTCTGCCGGTGAGAACAGAACATCTGGAAGATCATCATATGCACTATGAGCGTTATGAAATAGAGAAGGAGAGTGCAGATCTGATCAACCAGGGCATTCGTGAAGGACGAAAGATAGTAGCTACAGGAACCACCAGCGTCAGAACACTGGAGAGTGCCTTCGATGAGCAACTGTCATTGATCAAAGCAGGGGAAGGACGGACAAATCTCTTCATCCGTCCTGGATACACATGGAAAGTTGTTGATCAATTGCTCACAAACTTTCATACTCCTGAGTCCACATTGCTTGTTTTGGTTGCAACTTTTGCATCAAAGCAACTCATTGAAGAGGCATATGCACATGCGATACGCAAATCCTATCGCTTCTTCAGCTACGGGGATGCAATGTTTATTCGTTGAACAGGATTTTTTGGATTTGGTGGGCTATTTCTTCTTTGCTCGCCAATCCATCCAAACGATGCAACTTCACCTCTGCCGATAGAGTACTGAAGATTCTCTCGTAGTTATCCTTGACCTTCTGAAGAAATTCCCGTCGTTCGAACAATTCTGAGAAATTACCTCGGGCTTCAATTCTCCTTATACATTCATCGAGAGGAGTATCAATAAAGAAAACATACTCCGGAGCAGGGAAATCATTGAGGCTTGCAATGATCTCATAATCACATTCAACACTTTGATAGGCGAGTGATGAATAAAGATATCGATCACAAATTACCAGCTTTCCTTTTTCAAGATCATGCAACAGACCATTGACCGGATTGTGTAAATGATCTTCCCGATCTGCAGCATACAACATGGCTAAGGCAAGCGGGGTGGTAACAATCTGTTTTTGCAATACAGAACGGACCAAGCGCCCGATGGGCTTGTCAGTTGGTTCAAACGTGGCACGGCACAAAATATCCCTTTTATCACAGGTCGTTGCGAGCATCTGCATCTGTGTAGTTGTGCCAGCGCCATCCAAACCCTCGAAAACAATAAAATTCTGCAATACTGAAGGCATATACATTTCTCCTATCCTATGTCTATGGTACGGTAAATATACAACAAGGTAAATGAGTATTTTTTACGAAAACTCCATATAACCTTCGTCGAAATGTGGTGCCCAAGGTCTTTACAATGGGCTATACTAACAAACAAGGTAAGCAAAAGCGTGAGATTTCATACGACGTTACAAGACATCACAATTTCTGTCCTCGTTCTCATTTGCTGTGCCCTCCTCAGTTTGTATGGGATGGTATACTTTGATATGGACAATCCTACCCAGTTGGTAGCGAATGTTCTTATAGATGCCTTGGAATCGGAGGAGCGTTCCTTTACCTTCACTGCCCGTCTTGAAAGAACGTTCCTGAAGCAGATCTCTTTCACTGAACCTTCGGTCTCTTTTGACAACTGGATCACATTCGAGGCTGAGAACGTGCATATGAAGGGTGGCCTTTTGCAGCTTGTGGCATCACTGCTTGTCCATGACGAGATGCTGCAGGTGGATCTATCCAATGCTTCTGTAAAACTTGATCTTGCTCAAAGGAATACTGATACAGCACTGTCCACTTCTACATATGCCATGCTTCCTTCTTGGTTTGAAAAAAACTCTTTCAGAGTGCAAGCTGATGCCCTGGATCTCTATCTGCATGATACGGAGCTCTCGGTGAGTTTGCATGACGGCTCGTCAACGCTGTTGCTTGAGAGGGGGAGAACAATGCCCTCCATGCATGCAAAATTTGCTCATTCATCACTCCAATACAAATCAAATGAACTCAATCTTCAGGAAATTCAGTTCAATCTCGATGCACAAGGAACAGCAACACTCATAAGTGGGCAGACCGCTTTTAAAAACAGGGACGTTTCATTGGTGATGAATTCATTCATTGGCCAAACTTCTGTGAAAAGCCTTGATATTTCAGATCAGGAGCTTACTCTTGCATTCTCTCTTACCTCCCTCGATTTTGAAGCAAACTCGGACATGCGGGCACAAGTTCCCAATGTTTCGGCGGATCTATTCATTCGCAACATGCAACTTTCTTCATTTACCCTCAGCTATGACTCTTTATCAGCATCCAGTAAGGATATTCTGATAACGTCTCCTCCAGCTACTTTCGTCGGCACTTTAAATGCCCTTGACTTATCCTTGATTCTAGCAACAAAGGAACAAGAGAAAGTGCTTCTTGCGTTTGCTGATGGACTGCAGTTTGTCTCTGATACAGTCTTGGCAAAGATATCCTATACTGATCACTCTCTGATTAGTGCAGATATTTCATTGGGAACCATTGCCTATGCAGATCCTGAATTGACGGCACAGGCCGATGATATTCGGCTTTTTCTCGATGCAGAGTTTCGTGACTTTTCTGTGCTCCAAGCCAATGCTCGCCTGCAAGGTTATGGATCGTTGTCTCATCAACCAAGCCTGATTTCAGTAGCATCTGAACTGAATGCCACCTTCTCATATGGAGCACTGGACCAAGGGCTGTCCACTTCCTTGCTGTTGGATTTTCTAAAAACCAATATTACCAAGGAGGCCTTTTCTGCTCGCCTTTCATTCCAAAGCAATCCTCAAGGAAGACAATTACAGGGGGAGCTGCAACTAGACCAAAGAATGCTGATGCGTTCTGTGTATGATTTCAGCCAGAATCAGGAAGATACCTTGTTTATCTCCTCCCGATTTGAGCAATTCCCCTTGGATGTCCTGAGTCCTGCTTTGGATCGGTATGCACCTTTTTTACAACCGTATTACGACGAGGCCACAAATTTAATAGGAAATCTTACCTTTCAATCGGTTGGCTCTGGAGCAGAGATTCTTCCCTTTGACGGAAAACTTGCAGTAGATTTAGCCTTGTTGTCTGCCAAGATAGGTGATGTCAGTCTTGATGGTGGTTTTACCTTGCTCTCTGATATAGCACAAGATGTGGTAACCGTAGATTCCATGACCTTGGCAACAAGTGGTCTTCGTTTGGAATATGCCGGGCTTACCAATCTCAATGATTGGTTGCCAAGCGGCAACCTCAAACTCTTTAAGACCGATGATGGGCAGATGCTCGGCCAAGTCGATTTTTTTGACGAACCTCCGAAGGCATATCGGATTCACCTCACAACGCCTCTTGAGGAAAGTCTTTTTCTTGACAGTCTTGTAAAGATGCCTTCACGGGCGGTCTTGTCAGGAGAAGGAACCTTTCTCATCTTCCAAAAGGAGTATCCTTTTGACTTCTCCCTGGATACCAGTAATTTGACGCTAGTCGTTCAACAAGAAAAACAGCTCGCCTTGTCAACCAATTTAGCTCCTCCTGTCATAGGTAGTTTACAGCTGAATTCTTTTATGTTCCCCCAAGAAGGATTCTTTTCGGATTCAGTTTTTACTGGCGACTTGTTCTTTATCTTCAACCATATCCGGAACTGGCGACTGGTCAGTGATTCTATAGCTATTCAAAATGTAGGCTTTCAAGGGAAAACCTACGACCTTTCAACAAGCTTGTATATAGATGAAGATTCGGTTGATCTTCCTTCAATGCTTCTTAGTGAAGAGGATTTCTCTGCTGTCGGCTCATTGGTGTATGAAGGTGTTGATTTTATCAATCTGTACCAAAGTCGATTGCTTGCTCCCTTCAAGGCCTCGTTTTTGTTGACGCATCAAGATGAGAAAAAGATAGCTCTATCGGTGGAAGGCAATAATGATCGTATTACTTCTGTACTGCTGTTGAATTCACTTCCTCTTGACCGGTTTTATCGAGACGCCACCGGTGTCCTTGTTGATTTTTCAGCGTTGGGATTTACAGATTTGAAAGATACCCTTTCAGTTGATGGTGTACTTGCAGTTGAAAAAGATACCTTGAATTTGTCGACCAAGCTTTCCATCGAAGATACCAATGTTCGATTGTTTGACTCTATCTTTACCGCTGGTGCATTTCGATATGATGGAACTCTGTTGGAAATATTCAATGGTGGTTTCTCCAGCAAGGGAAGGTTTGAACATATACGACCTCTCTCCTATATCGATCAGCTTAGCCATGTTTCTTATTCTGTTGCGGGGAAGCTGGACTTTTTTGATTCATTTTTGTCATTCCCTTCTGTCTTGAAACCAATCTTGGATAAAAATGTTTCCTTATCTCTTTCAATTTCGGACATCCTCTTGTTCTCTGAACGTGGATTCTCTGATGCTGATTTTGAAATTTCCCTCGAGTATCCTTCACTACGGATAGGGGGGGATACTCTTAATCTTGTCTATGATATGCACAGTCATTTCATACAAGGGGCGTTGCAAAAAGAGTTCGGAATTGGGTTATCCATTGAGGGCACTCTCGATAGGGAGGATATTGCTCTTGCAATAAATGATATTTACGTTCCTCTTCCACTCATCAATAGAACCTTTCTCAAACCAATTTTCGCATTTCTCGATGGAGTTGCTGAAGGTCAGGTGTTTATGGTGGGCCAAAGCCCTGCTATAAGAACATACGGTCAACTTTCAGTAGATTCTTCCCGGATGGAGCTGTTCTGGCTTGCCCAAGATACCTTAACCATGAAGAACTTTACTGCAACCTTGGATGGGAACAGGGCAATTTCCCCCCGATTTCCGTTCTTCTCCACCAACACAAGAACAGGGAAGACGGTACAAGGATATGGATCGGCTCTCGCTCAATTCGATGGCTTGAAGCTTGAACACTACGAAATTTCAGCCGAAAGCGGTGATGAAAAGCTCTATGTTTGGATTCCTATGCAAGGTTTTGATGCAGATATACGTACCTATGCAGGAGGAACATTCCATTTATATGGAATTGGATTTGAAACCTGGCTTAGTGGAGATGTTGTAATACAAGATACCTCATTGACCTTGGGTATCAAGGACTTGCCCTATTGGTATGTTGCAAACAATCTCACCAGCACAGATTTCAGAGTCACAACTGCTAAGAATGTAGGCTTCTTTTATCCCAACACACCAAACCCCTTCATTCGAGCAACCATTGCTGAAAATCAGAAAATCAATTTCACCTTCGATCATATCTCTGATGAATTCACCATCGATGGAAACTTTTCTTTCAGAAGCGGTGAACTCTATTATTTCCAAAAGAACTTCTTCATAACAGAAGGTTCTTTGTCCTTGCATACCGATGCTCTGTTTGGGCGTTCCCAAATTCAGCCGATCATCAATCTACGGGCAAAGCTCACTGATTTCGACTCACAGGGTAATCGCGTTGATATCTTCTTGGTTTTAAGAGAATCAAGTTTAAACAACCTGAACCCACAATTTGAATCGATTCCCTCAAAGGACATGAATGAAATACTTGAAATCTTGGGTCAATCAATTTTACCAAGTGGTGCATATGGACAAGTAAATCTCTTCAGTGTGGCTAGTTTGGCTGCAGCTGCTACTGATGTAGCAGAGCGCTTGGGCTATTTGGATACTTCACAGACTACACTGCTTACTGAGTCAATAAGAATATCACTTGGACTTGATATGTTCAGTCTTAGAAGCAATATATTACAGAACATACTCTTTGATGCACTACCGGGAAGTAATCTGGGGGGAACGTTATCACCATTAGCCAGATACTTGAACAATACGTCCATATTTATGGGTAAATATGTAGGCAGACAGTTCTTTTTACAGGCATTGCTGCATCTGACAGCGATGGATAGATCGAAGGTGAGACGATCATTTATTTCACCAGACCTCTCGCTTGACCTGGAATTAAGCCTTGATTGGGCCAATCCTATTGGGACCTTCAGCTTTTTCACTCAGCCCAACGAGTTGTCGTTCACCAATATTTTGGATACCATTGGCTTTAGTGTAACCAGAAGAATAGTTCTGCGTTAAACAAGGATATAGAGGAGACACCATGGACAGGCGGACTACGCAACGATTTGTATGCATCGTTCTTTTACTTATTTTTACTTTCGGCTCAATATTTGCAACGGACAATGCACCATGGTATATGGGCAGACGCATTGCATCTTTTTCCAACAAAGGCTTGGTCAATGCTGATGAGAATGTAATTCTCGACATTCAGTTCAAGTATCTTGGCAAGCCGTTTACCGATCAATTGTTCAACGAACTGCAGGGAGAACTATACGGATTGGAGTATTTCCTCTATTTTCTTGCAGAAGCAGAGCGTACCGGTGAAGGAAACAATGAACTGAGGATTTCTTTTGATTTTTTTGAACTGCCATATATTAAAACAGTTGTTATTGAGGGTAACCGAGGTATCAAGACCAGAGACATAACAGATGTCCTGCTGTCCAAGACCGGAACGTTCCTTGAAATGCAAGCCATTGAACGCTCAAAAGAAAAAATTGTTGAACTTTATCAAGAAAAAGGATATGCAACTGCTGCAGTTGATGCTTCCTATGTCATTGATGATGTGACTAACACTGTTGTACTGACTTTTGTAATTGATGAGCAAAAACAGCAACGCATCGGTGAAATTGTATTTGAAGGGAATGAAAAAGTTGGTTCAGACATCTTAAGGAGACAACTGGAATCCAAACAGATAGGGTATTTCAATCCTGGGTATTTCAATCCCAACACAATCTTGAGAGATAGACAAAAATTGACATCCTATTATCAAAGTAGAGGGTATCTCGACATCGAGGTACTTGATGTGCGTACCGAGGACATAAGCAACGAGGATGATCAATACAGCCGATTAAGGGTCATTTATCCTGTAGTTGAAGGAGAGCAATGGTTTTTCGGAGGAATAGAGGTACAGGGGAATACGGTCTTTACCGATGAACAATTCCAAGCTTTGGTCACCATGAAGAAAGGCTCTGTCCTTGACTTGTCAAGGGTCCAAAAAGAGTTGTCAGCAGTTACTGATCTGTATTGGAACAATGGCTATATATTCAACTTGATCTCTTCAGACATGGTACGAGATGAAGAGACCAATACCATAACATTCATTCTCAATGTCCAGGAAAACCAACAGGCAATTATCGAAGAAATTCGTTTTGAGGGACTTACAAAAACCAAAGAGTATGTCTTCTCTCGTGAGTTGACCTTCAGTGAAGGGGACATCTTCTCCAAGGAGAAGCTCATGAGAAGTGCCCAGAATATCTACAACACCTTGATAGTCACGGATGTGCAGTTTGATATCATCGATGGTTCTGAACCAGGAAAGGTAATTCCTGTTTTCACCGTCGTTGAAGGCAATCAGATGGATATCCAGTTTGGTGCCACCTTTGGAGGAAATGTAGATGGTTTTCCTGTTTCCGGATTCTTGCAATGGTCTGATAAGAACCTAGGAGGTACGGGAAGGAATCTTGCCATAGCAACAAACTTGAGTCCCGATACTCAGAGTTTTTCAATCACTTTCAGCGATGCTTGGTTTGCCAACAGGCGCTGGTCCAATGGAATCAGTTTCAATTTCGAAAGAAGCCAGAAGACTTCTGTTTTGCAACGTGGTACAGGAAGTGACTATTTCAAGGGCCATGGTGTAACTGATTTCGAACAGAATCCGTATCCTTTGGGGTATGAGAGCTATGCAAGTTATATTGCGGCAAACCAGGCATTGCCCGCAAGCAGACATTTGATGGATTATACCTATTATAGAGTCTCTCTTGGGTATAATACAGGCTATACGTTCATGTTCAGGCCAGGAGCTCTCTCTGTCGGCGCAGGCTTATCCATTGGGTTCAATTATGCAGATTATGATAAGAATCTTTACGATCCGTATGAAAATCTGATCAAGCTCTATAATGAAGGCTGGAAGCTGAGCAACCGGCTCTCTCTCTCCTTCGCTTGGGATGGAAGAGATCGCATAGAGAATACCAGCCGTGGCTACTACTTGAGCCAGACTTTCTCGTATGCTGGAGGTGTCTTAGGGGGACTTTCCAACTATATCAGGACCAGTACTTCGGCAAGTGGGTATGTGAAGCTCTTTAGTTTTGAGTTGGACGATCGTCCTGCCAATGTTGTATTAGGAGCGACTACTACAGTCAGCGCCATGCTCCCACAATACTATAACCAGTCTGGGAGCGGTTGGGGCTGGTACGAAGCAAAACAAGGGGCAACACGGTATGAGATGCTGTATATCGACGGTATGAATACCGGCCGTGGGTTTAACGTAGTTTTCGACCAAGCGTACTTGTGGGATAATCAGGTCTCCATCAGTTGGCCATTGGCTCATAATGTACTTTCCGCTGAGATTTATGCCAGTGCTACAGGAGCAAAGGGAGACCTGGATGACATTCATCCCTCATCGCTGGCTTGGTATTACTCTATTGGCGCTGGTGTGAAACTACGGGTGCCCGGCTTCCCGCTCGGATTGTATTTGGTAAAGAATGCCAGTTACATCAATGATACCTTCACCTGGGTTGAAGGACCGATTTTCAAGAGCCAAAGAGCTGACAGTGGCTTGAAGCTGGTATTGGCCATCACTACGACGTTATATTGATCATGGCTGAAAAGGAATCTATGACCCCGATGATGGTGCAGTACCATCAGATCAAGGAACAACACAAAGATGCCGTCCTCTTCTTCCGTCTCGGAGATTTTTACGAGATGTTTGAAGAGGATGCTATCGAGGTGTCCAGATTGCTTAATCTCACCTTGACCAAACGTAACGGTATTCCTATGTGTGGTATTCCCTATCATGCAAGCAAGGTATATATCAAACGTTTACTTGATGCAGGGAAGAAAATCGCGATCTGTGAACAGACAGAACTTGCCCAAGCAGGAAAACAGATTGCTAAACGAGAGGTGGTACAAGTAGTAACGCCTGCAACCGTTGTTGAGGATGATTATCTCGTAGCTTCAAATAATTGCTATGTGCTGAGTATTGCTTTGTTGAAAGATGGGATTTCCCTCAGCTATGCCGATATTTCCAGTGCTCAATTCTTTTTGGAATTTGTAGAGAAAGATATTAGATATGCGTCATTGTTAAGTGTTCTTGAGCAGGTAAAACCGCGCGAGATACTCGTCAACGAGGATGACTATTTTCTTCTTAAGGAGTTTCAGCAACTGATCGATGATCATGGCGCCATGGTTACAAAGTTGCCGAGTTGGAGATTCTCCATTGTAGATGGACATGAGCTGATTGCCGACCATCTGGGTATGCAAAGTCTTGCAGCCTTCAACCTATCAGAGCAGGATGGACGACTTGCAAGTGCAGGTGCTTTGCTTTGGTATTTAAGAGAGACAGCAAAGACAAACTTGAATCAGATAGATACTCTTGTCGTGGTTGACCAAAATAAATTCTTGCAGATTGATGAGGCCAGCAGAAAAAGTCTTGAACTCCTTGGCAATCTTGCAGACGGTTCACAATCATATACATTATTCAAGGCCATAGACTCGACCGTTACCAGCATGGGTGCAAGAAAACTGAAGCATTGGATCACTTGTATTCTTACTGATGTCGAACAGATATTGCAACGACAGAGCTGGGTATCGAAGTTTTATGATGATCGTGATGAAATGAGCAGGGTTCGTTCTTGCCTGAAGGAAGTACTCGACATTCAACGATTGGTAAGCAGGATTTCCATGGCTCGTCATCAGAGTCGAGATCTTGTTGGTCTGGCCCAGAGTGTAGAAGCTTTTTTCCAATTGATGGATCAACGATATGAAACCCTTCTCGGGTCAAATATTTCTCAAAAGCAGCTTGAGCAGCTCCTCGATTTGACAAATACAATAAAACGAGCTGTCAATAGTGATCATAATGGACCTTTTGAAGAGGGAAAGGTCATAAATACAGGATATGATCCTGAACTGGATGCCCTGAGGAATTCCAAGGAAGGAGGAAAAGATCTGCTGGCATCATATCTACAGCAGGTACGTAATCAGACAGGAATTACAACCCTCAAGCTTTCTTCCAATAAGATTTTGGGCCATTATCTTGAGGTTTCCAAGGCCCAGGCTGATAAGATGCCCCACACGTTTTATAGAAAACAAACACTGGTCAATGCAGAGAGATTTACCAGCGATGAGTTGTTATCGCATGAGAAGACAATTTATAAAAGTACACAACTCTCTGAGATACGGGAAAAACAAGTGTATGAACATATTGTCGAGCAAACAAAATCCTTACTGCAGCCTCTTTTGACAATCAGTGAATTCCTCAGTGATTTGGATTGCCTGTGTAGTCTCGCCTATACTGCGATCAAGCATAATTATACCAAACCAACATTTGTTGGGGAGGATTCTCTTTATCTGGAAGAATCCCGCCATCCTGTGGTGGAGCAACATATGAGCATAGGTCAGTTTGTTGCAAACGATCTCTCCATCAGCAGTATGGGCAAGCGATTTTGTCTGATTACCGGTCCTAACATGGCAGGTAAATCTACATTCCTCAGGCAAACCGCCTTGATTGTGTTGATGGCACAGATGGGAAGTTTTGTACCGGCAAAAGAAGCAAGACTTTCTATTGTCGATCGTTTGTACTGCCGTGTCGGGGCAAGTGACAACCTGGCAAGGGGTGAATCGACCTTTTTGGTGGAGATGCAGGAAGCAGCCCATATTCTAAGAACCTCCACCCGTCATTCGCTGGTTATTGTGGATGAACTAGGAAGGGGGACGAGCACCCAGGACGGAATGTCCATAGCGTATGCAGTGATGCAGCGGTTGATGGAAATTGGAGCAAAAACCTTGTTTGCTACACATTATCATGAGCTTGCACGAATAGATACCTCACTGATTCAATTGCTTACGCTGCAGGTGCAAGAAACTTCAGGGCAGATCAGGTTTCTCAGGCGTGTCATTGAGGGAATTGCAAATAGTTCATATGGACTACAGGTTGCTAAAATGGCAGGGGTGGGAAGAGATGTTCTCAAACAAGCAAGACATTTTCAGAAACAGCATTTTGCAGAGTATGATCTGCAAGCCATGCAACCAGACCTCTTCAGTACCGTTGCTCAAGAGTTTTCCGATGTCTTTGCGGTCCCTGAGGCAGAAGAAGAAGTAATCCAGGAACTTCTTTCCTTTAGCATAGAACACTCCTCGCCGCTTGAGGCTCTTCTGCTGATCAAGAAGCTTCAGCAAAAACTACAAGCAAAATAAATACATGCTGCTCTTACACAGCATGTGGTGCCTTAATTGTAAAAAACTCAGTGACTCTCTTCTCTGCCCGGCTTGTAGTGCCGAACTTGCTGCAAGCTCTTTTAGATCTTTATATCATGATCGATGTGAAATTTGTCATCAACCTCTGCTTGCTCAGGGATATCGATGCGATTACTGCAACTTTTCAATACTTGCATACGGTCCGTATAGAGGAGTCTTGAAGCATTTGATCCAACGATACAAAAGTGGGGGAGAACTTCTTCTTTTTACTTTTATTGCCAGTCTGTATCATGAGTTGCTGAGAACGCTCTCTCCTGTGCTGCTGATTCCTATTCCTGCATCAAGGCAAGGAAAGCGCAATAGAGGGTATGACCAGATTACAGTAATCTGTAGATGGTTGTGCTTTACAAGCTCTTATAGGATGGTTTCACTTTTCACCCAACAAAGCAGAGAGATGCAAAAATATATGGATAGAAGGCAGCGATTAGGAGCAAAGAGACTTCACATACTCAAAAAAAGAACCGGTAGAATTCAATCATATCTCGACAAAGGATATCAGGCGGTAATCATTGATGATGTAATGACTACAGGCTCTACAATGCAGGAGGCTCAACTCCTTTTTGAGAAATGTTTTGGCCAGAAAGCCATACTTGTTGTACTCTCGGGTATGTGAGCATTGACAAAGCGTGGGTATATGGATAGTATTTGAATCAGGATAACATTGTTTATTGGGGATCGCCGACAGGTGTATCCCTTTTTTACGAATTTTTGGAAGAAATATGTTAAAAACAGGTATAGAAAAAACAGCACTTTTTATGGAGTATGCGCCTCTTTTGGACCAGATGGGTATTATCTTGGTTGATATCAATCGAGTCGATCGTGGCAGGGACGTCAATGTTACTGTCATTATCATGGCCAAGGAAGAGGATGTGAATGTTGATCATTGTGCAAAAGTATACCGATTGGTATATCCCAGGATGGAGTTGACCCTTGGAGAGAGAGATTTGCAACTTGAGGTAAGCACTCCTGGGCTTCAGAGAACGTTGAAGGACTATTATGAGTTCACCCTATTCAAGGGAAAACGTGTTCGCATATATGATACAGAAAAACAGGCGTGGGTCAGCGGCATCATCGAAGGATGTTCTGATGCAAAGGTACATTTGACAGATGTTTTCATTGAGGATGAGAAAGATATGATACAGGCAATGGATGTGGAGTTTGCCTTGATCCAGAAGGCAAAGCTCGACTATAGATGGGAGGACAATTCACATGGCAACTGACATAGGTGACGCTATCCGAAGTATGGTAGCGGAAAAAAACATTTCCGAAGAGCTGGTGATCAGCACCATTGAAGATATACTTCGTGCAGCATACAAACGAAAATTCGGTACTGAAGAGAATGCCGTAATTCAATTCAGTGAGGATTTTACCAGTGTGGAGCTCGCAAGCAAACGTCAGATAGTCGATGATGACAACTGGTACAACGAGGTGACCGAAATTCCTTTGAGTGAGGCACAAGAGATTCATCCTGAATGTGAAATTGGTGATGAGCTTCTCATTCCTGTTGACCTGAAGGAGTTCGATCGTATCAGTGTACAAAGTGCAAAGCAACGAGCTCACCAGAGTTTCAGAGATATTCAAAAAGATACACTTTACAGTGAGTTCAAAGCAAAAGAAGGTCAGCTGATCATTGGGTATTATCGTCGTCAGGCTTCAAATGGCGATATTTATGTTGATCTTGGAAGCACAGAAGGCATTCTCCCACGAAGAAATCAGTCGAGTCGTGAGAGCTATGGCAGCAATGACAAGATAAAATGTTATGTTGATAGTGTTGAGAAAGCTGAACGCGGGTTGCGGGTCATCCTTTCTCGAACAAGTGCTGAATTGATCAAAAAGCTCTTCGAGGTTGAAGTGCCTGAGATTGCCCAGAACCAGATTGACATCATCAAAATCGTACGAGAAGCCGGTTATCGCACAAAAGTCGCTGTAGCCTCTCGCAATGATGACATTGATCCAGTTGGTGCTTGTGTCGGCTTGAAGGGAAATCGAATTCAGACTATCATGAGTGAGATAGAAGGGGAGAAGATCGATATCCTTCGCTACGATACCGATCCAGTGAACTATATCCGCAACGCCCTTTCTCCTGCTCAAGTAAAGGATGTAGTGATTCTTGACAAAAACATTTATCATGCAGTTGCAATCGTTGAAGACAGCCAGCTGTCTCTTGCAATCGGCAAACAAGGCTTGAATGTTCGTTTGGCAAATAAGTTGGTCGACTGGATGATTGATGTCAAGACCCAAGCTCAGTTTGATGAACTCGATATTGCGAAGGAAGCTCGCTCGAGAGCTGAGAGCATCTTCAGTGAACAAGAGCAGTATTTTGATGAGCCGGCTGGAGAACCAGCGGCTGCTGCGTATACTGAACCTGTGCAGAGTCAGGCTGAAGAGAGTTTTGTGGACGAGGATGAAATTGATCTTTCTGAACTGCCACTTGATGAGCTCCTCTTGAAAAAATTGCATTTTCATGATGTCTATAGTGTTGAGGAGTTCATTAATCTTACCGATGAGGAACTTACGAGTTTTGAGGACTTGAGCGAAGAAGAGATTATTGCAATCAAGGATACCATCAATGAATATGTTGATATCGTTGAGGATGAAGAGGATGGAGAGACCGAGTATGTCTGCCCCAGTTGCGGTAGCCCCATCACTTTGGATATGAATATATGCCCAAGTTGTGGTACAGGACTGGCATTTGAGGTAGAGTAAAACCATCCAAGAGGGAATAATGACGGAAGAGAATAATAAGCCAAAAGTAACATTGATCAAGCATGTAGTAACTTCTAAGGACCATGCAAAAGAACAGAACAACTCTGAACAAGAGAAGGATACCAAAACAAAGGTACCTGAAAAGCGTCGTGTAGTTGTAGTAAAGAAGAAAGTTGTCAAGGTTAAGCCCCAGCCTCGTAAGGAAGAAGTTACGCCTGTTGTGGAAGCTCAAAAAGAGAAATCTGAAAGTAGACAGGAAAAACAGCAAGAAGGTGGAGCAAATCCTCGCTATAGTGCTTTGAGAAAGGCCCCACACTCAGGACCTGAGAAATTTGCAGGATCTCCACTTCATAACGGACCTGTTGTGATTAGGCCTACCAATCTTCCTCCAGTTCCCAATCAAGGTTTGACGGTCAAGGACCATGCAGAATTGCAAAACAGGAATCAGGATGGACAACCTGTACAAAATAGTACGCCGGTTCCTAGTTCCGGTCCACGAGTTGCCGGTATGGTAGGAGGAAGACCTGCTCCTGGAACACGTCCCCAATACCAGCAGAATAGAAACGCACCGCAGGGTGGACCGAATCGCTACCAAGGAAGACCCTCCACACCTGCGGCTCAAGGCCAAGGTGCTCCTCGTCCTGCCGGCGGCGGTGGATATCAAGGGAGACCCGGTGCTCCTCGTCCGGGTGGAAACTTTCGACCACAAGGACAAGGACAAGGAGGTAGACCTCCTTATACAGGTGGAGGTGGGCAGAACAGGCCTCCCTTTACTGGTGGCGGCAACAGACCTCCTTACACAGGAGGTGGAAGACCTCCCTTCAACGCAGGTGGTAGGCCTCCTTTTGCAGGAGGACCGAGATCTGGAGGCGGGGGCAATGGAGCACCTGCATCTGAGCTGAATCCATTGAACCAGAGGACACCGAAGAAAAGTTTCAAGAAAAAGGATTCTGCTTCTTATAAGAAGAGGAATGCTGAAGAAGAGAAAGAGTTCCAGGTACAGAGACGAAAGGAACAAGCTGCAGCAAAGCTTGCATCGGTTCCCAAGTCAATTGATATGATGGAAGTCATCACTGTCAGTGATCTTGCCAAGAAAATGAATCTTAAGGCTAATGAGATCATCGCCAAGCTGTTCAAGATGGGCATGATGGTTACCATTAATCAGCAAATTGATCATGAAACAGCAGCAATTATCTGCAGTGAATATAATTGTACTGTAAATTTGGTTTCACTTTATGATGAGACCTTAATTGCTAGTGAACCTGATGTTGCTGATGAGTTGGTTGATAGAGCACCGATTGTTACTGTGATGGGACACGTTGACCATGGAAAGACCAAGTTGCTTGATGCTATTCGTTCCACCAAAGTTGCAGAAGGTGAATATGGCGGCATTACCCAGCATATTGGTGCTTACAAGGTCAATCTTCCCGGAAAGGGAGAGGTTGTGTTTCTTGATACCCCAGGCCATGCTGCATTCTCCATGATGCGTGCACGTGGAGCACAGGTTACAGATATTGTAATCTTGGTTGTAGCTGCAAACGATGGGGTAATGCCACAAACTCGTGAAGCTATTGACCATGCACGAGCGGCTAACGTACCGATCATTGTAGCAATCAACAAGTGTGACCTTCCTGAAGCAAAACCGGAAAGAGTAATGCAACAACTATCCGATCTGGGATTGATGCCCGAAGATTGGGGTGGACAAACACTGTATTGCCAGATTTCCGCTTTGAAAAAACTGGGAATCGATGAACTGCTCGATAGCGTACTTTTGCAAGCGGAAATGCTTGAACTGAAGGCAAATGCTGACTGCCGTGCAGAAGGGAAGATCATTGAAAGCCGTATAGACCAAGGAAGAGGTATTGTAGCTTCGATTCTGGTTGAACGTGGCACCCTTCGCCAAGGCGATCATTATGTTGCGGGTATCTATCCCGGTAGGGTTAGGGCGATGTTTGATGACAAGGGCAGGAAGATCGAGGAAGCAGGTCCTTCCACTCCGGTAGAGATCATCGGTCTTTCAGATATTCCAGGAGCGGGAGACCCGTTCCAGGTAACCGAAGATGAGCGCCAGGCGAGACAAGTTGGTTCAAAACGCCAAGAACTTGAGCGAATGGGCGATAGCCGCAATGTCAAGAAAATTACCTTGGATAATCTGTATTCAAAGATTCAAGAAGGTACTATCCAGGAGTTCAATGTCATCATCAAGGGTGATGTACAGGGTTCTGTTGAGGCATTGCAGGGAGCATTGGAGAAACTTTCCACTGAAGAAATTCACTTGAATGTGATCCGTGCCAGTGCAGGAGCCATCATTGAAAGCGATATTACTCTTGCAAGTGCTTCTGACGCTTTGGTCATCGGATTCAATGTCCGGCCTACACCGAGGGCACAGTTGCTTGCTGACCAGGAGAAGATAGAGATTCGAAAGTACAATATCATTTATGATGTTGTTGACGATATTCGTTCTGCTATGGAAGGCATGCTCAGTCCAGAAGTTCGGGAGATTGAGATTGGTACTGTTGAAGTCCGTGATACCTTCAAGGTGCCCAAGGTTGGTACCATCGCTGGTGCCATGGTCATCAAGGGCAAGGTCAAACGCAATGCATTGGTC
The DNA here is from genome assembly GCA_964547185.1 of uncultured Sphaerochaeta sp. Taxonomy (GTDB): domain Bacteria; phylum Spirochaetota; class Spirochaetia; order Sphaerochaetales; family Sphaerochaetaceae; genus Sphaerochaeta. The sequence continues at coordinate 2,016 of CAZJMG010000039.1, read as the reverse complement.
AAGGTTATACGCGATTCCATCCAGCTCAACACCCAGATGGTTAAGATTTCCAGCTTGAAACGGTTCAAGGACGATGCCAAGGAAGTTGTTGAAGGGTACGAATGCGGTATCGGTCTTGAAAATTTCAATGATTTGCGTGTCGGCGATATTCTTGAGATCGTAGATACTGAAGAAGTCAAGCGGACACTCACTCAAAAGGATTCCAATGAGCGAATATAGTCAGAAGAGGATTGAGGCCAAGCTTCGTGAAGCCATCAGCATGTTGATTGTAAATGGTGAAGTGAAGAATCATATGGTAAGCACACTCTGCTCTGTGAGCAGGGTGGAGCTCTCTGTTGATAATGCCTATGCTGTTGTATATGTCTCATCAGTACTTGATGATGACTCTCTGAAACAGAGTGTAGAAGGGTTGCAGAAAGCAAGCGGGTTCATCCAAAAGAGGGTAGGCGCGTTTCTTAAGACCCGGAATACCCCAGTTTTAAAATTCAAGGCTGATATTTCTTTGAAAGAAGGTCAGAAGATCAATGCCTTGATAGATTCCTTGGTTGATGATGGGAAAGAACGCTAGTATTCTGCTGATACAGAAACCAAGTGGAATCACAAGTTTCACAGCTCTAAATGATATCAAGCGTACAGTAGACCCTAAAGTAGGACATGCTGGTACGCTTGATAAGTTTGCGCAAGGCTTGTTGGTTGTTCTTACCGGGAGCATGACCAAGCTTAATGTACTTTTTTCTACGATGGATAAGAGTTATAGGGCTCATATACAGTTTGGTGTTGAAACAGATACACTTGATCCTGAAGGCGAAATTGTAGCGCAAGCATTGCAACCCTCCCTTTCCAGGATAGAGCAGGAAATACCCTCCTTTCTCGGAGATATTGAACAAGAACCTCCACTATACAGTGCATTGCATGTACAGGGAAAAAGAGCTTCTGATATCGCAAGATCAGGAAAAATTGTTGCCATGAAAAGCAGACCGGTTACGGTATACCGCTTTGAAGTGGTCGACTATACAGATGGATTGCTTGTTGCTGATATCCATGTCTCCAAAGGGACATATATTCGATCTTTGGCGAGAGATCTTGCACTAAGCTGTGGTTCGAGAGGATACTTAAAGAATCTTGTTCGTACCAGCATAGGGCCTTTTTCGCTTGAAGAGGCAGTACATGCAAAAGATACTAAGGCAGTTTTGGATTCAATGAAACATACAGAACAGTATTTGAAACGTTTGAATACTATTTCTTTGCATGAGGTATCGAATCATCACTTGTTCAGTTTAGCAAATGGTGCCTTTCCCCAAAAGTATGAGACCATCCGCAGAGAGGGCCATGAGCAATATGGGGCTTTTTATAGCCGGGATGGAATTCTTCGTGCGGTAGCAGACATGCATAGTTCACGTTTGATTGCCCAAATTCATCCTTATAGCAGGGAGGCTGAGTCTTGAAACAATACGACTTCATGCATCTCTCGGCCAATCCTATTCTTTGGCAGACACCGATGGTCGTGTCTGTAGGTGTTTTCGATGGTTTGCATCTAGGGCATCAAGCTATCATTTCCAAGAGCATAGAGATTGCAAAAAAACACCAATTTCAAAGCATGGTGATAACCTTCAACAAAAATCCAAAGATGATGATGCATCGACAAGCTCCTCATTCTAAGCTTATCAGTGATGTGCAAATGGAGGAAATCCTTGTAAAACTTGGTGTTGAACACCTTGTTGTCATTGACTTTTCTTCTGATTTCAGTAAACTCACAGCTGAGGAGTTCCTCTCTTTGGTTTGTGCTTTTTGCCAAGTCAAGGGGATGGTTGTCGGAGAGGATTTCCGCTGCGGTGCCCCGGCTTCAAGTGCCGGACCTGTTCAGCTGCAGGAATATCTATCCCGATTGTCGCCACAGGCATTTGTTGAGGTACCTTCTTTTGTAGAAAACAACAAAAATGAGGTAATCTCAAGTACCTTGGTGCGTAAAAAACTTCTTGAGGGCGCTTTGGAAGAAGTCCAAAGTATGCTCGGCAG
>CAZJMG010000038.1:0-34934 GCA_964547185.1 uncultured Sphaerochaeta sp. | reverse complement strand
GAAGATACATTCGTGCCACGAAGATAGCAGATCAGTGATTCTACAGTTGTCTCGGTTGTGGAAATTACTACGTCGATATCAAGATAGCTTGCCATACGGCTGTAGTTGTTGTTCTGCTTGATCAAGGCTATTGACCGTTTCACTCCAATGCGTTTTGCGTAACTGGCAGTGATGATGTTCAACTCATCATTGTCCGTTAAGGATATCAACAGGTCATAGTCTCCAAGTTGCTCTTCTACCATGATCTCTTCATCGGTGATATCGGCTTTTATTACGAGAATCTCTCGAAACCGTTCACTGAACTCTTTACAGACTTCAGTGTCGTGGTCGACTATTGTGACTTTTGATCGCATGGCGGGATTCATACGATTCAGCAGAGCCCTGGTAACTCTGCTCGCTCCAACCAAAACCATATTGTTCGGACGTTTTTGCAGCTTGCCCACAGACTTGAGAATTTCAGTCACTTCTTCAGAGTCAGCAACGATGGAAAGCGTGTCACGACCCTGTATGGTTGTGGTTCCCGAGGGTACGAGGACTTTCCCGTGTCGGTTGATTGATGCTATGACAAAATCAGCATCCAGTTTGTTGCGCATATCTTGCACTGTGGTGCCAATATACGTGCTGAAGGGTTCGACATAAAAGTTATACAGCAAGAAATCAGAATTGGCAAAACCCAAAACATTACCGCTCACTCCTTGCTCTATGATGTTGAACAGTGACTTGGCTGTTTCTGTATTGGGATTGACAATGTAATCGATTCCAAGCAGTCCTTCTTTCAGTCCATCTGTACCCGTATAAATTAAAGAGCGTATGGCGGCAACTGTCTTGGTGTCGGGAAATGAGGCTGAGACGAGGCCGCAGGAGACAAGATTAATCTCGTCACTGTTGGTGACCGCTACAAAAGCCTCTGCTTGTTCTACTCCTGCCTCGGTTAGTTTTGCTATGTCTGTACCGTTTCCGAGTACTCCCAAGCAGTCTAGTTTTGAGACAACCGCATCAATACGCTCTACACAGTTGTCCATGATGACGACATCCTTACCGTCTGAGATAAGTTGCTTTGCCAGCCCAAGTCCACGTCTCCCTGCTCCGAGGATGATAACCTTGTTACTCGTAAGATGCTCCTTCTCCCACAGTTGCAATACTGGGGATTTTGCATTCTTTCTCAGATGATAGCAGATGTAGAAAAAAATCTGAAGGCATAGCTCGAAAGAAAAATTATTGACACAAGTAATTATATTACAATCAATTATTTAATTACTATGATAATTTATAAAAACCTAGTTGACAAGATTTTCTTTTTTCCCTATTCTAAGTAAGAAATTCGACGCAGGGTGGAGCAGTTGGCAGCTCGTCGGGCTCATAACCCGAAGGTCGTAGGTCCGAGTCCTACCCCTGCTAAACAGTTGGTCTGAAGTATGGACTGTCGATTATGCAAAAGCATACGGCAGGACGGTGATTCCTGATTCTACCAAGCTATGAGGCAACTTGTTGAGGCGGCAATGGTCGCACGGCGGGTTGCCCTTCTTTTTGTTCAATCCCAATGCAATATTTTCTAAAAACAAACCTATGAGGCCCATGATGAGGCCCATGATGAGGCTACAGAAACGAATGTTGTAATCTTGTAGAAGCCCATTCTTTCAAAAAAGAATTTGACTAACAAGAGTCAAAAGAAAGGCGAAAACTAACTTGAAAGATACCGGACTATTGCGATGAATTGGTTTCCATCCCTATCATCAATAAACTCAATATGCTCATGAATTTTCAGAGCTCTCCGAATACCATTGCCAAGCCCTCGATAGGGCAATATTTTTGTTCCAAACGAGGCAAGAATTGGATTTCTTATAACCGAGTTCCCTGCCTTGATATTATCAATCGTAAGATTGTTGGGCAAATGACCTGGGCTTATGATTTCTACTCTGTCCTTGAAGAGAAAGATTCGTATTGCAGAAGAAATAAAGTAATCGCGATGTAACAATGCATTGGCTAATAATTCTTCCCAAACGGTCTGAGGAACAATCGGCTCTGCAATGGAATTAATATTCTGATTTCCCTGTGCGTATGGAATGTTGTTCATGATGAAAGATAGAGCACCTGAAAAGACCTCTTCAAGTTTACCGGAAAAATCACGGCTGTCCTTATAATGTTCTTTATCAATATCTGTACCAGGATAGGCCACTGCCTTGACGATAAAACTTGGTAACATATATCTGGAGCGTCTTGAAAAAAGCAAAGCGCCTACAAGATTGAGCATTCCATTTTTTACAAGGTTCATGTTTTCTAAGAGTTTTTCCAAGGAGATGTTTTGGTTTTCAACAGTTTCCCCATAGATATCCTCAAAGAAATTACTGAAGTACAAGACATCTACATCAGAGCAGGTCATACCGGTAACAGGAACTTCATCAGCATGAACCAATCCTGCAGACTGGAACATTCGTTGCATTTCTTTCCTTGCTGTTACCTTTCGTTTGTCGCCGCCACTTTTCACCCAGATAGAACCTTGATTGTCAGTATATGGTTTGCTTGTCCCAGAGGAGACGGTTACTACTATTACAATTCCTGAATCGGTATGAACATTTTCAGAGAGAGGATTAATTGAAGGATGGACATGCTGGGAAGCTACATTGGAAAGCATGTTGTTCAATCGTTGAACATCCTGTAGCGACAGCCCTACGATTGAACCATCATCTTGCACACCTATATACAATTTCCCCCCAGCACAGTTGCTGAAGGCTACCAGTTCAGCTGCAAGCTGTTCTGGATTGTTACTAATACTCTTGAATTGGTTCAGGCTATCTTCTCCCTTGGATAGAAGTAGTTGCAGTTCCTGTTGGTTCATGGTATCCCTCAATCTTCACTAGGAAATATACGTTAAATTCAAGGAAATTCCAAGGTGTCTCTGGTCTGGAGTATGGACTGTCGATTATGCAAAAGCATACGGCAGGACGGTGATTCCGGATTCTCCCAACCTATGAGGCCCATGATGAGGCTACAGAAACGAAAGGTACAATCAGGCAAGCCTGTAAGACTGAACAGTGTTACTGTAATGATTCTCTAGAAAAGAAAGATGGCCAGAAGACTGAGCAGCACTCCGATCGAGTACAGGACTTTGTTGCCTCTCAGCACTCGTGCACCATCCATCCCGTCGAATGGAAAAAACGGAATTATCTGATAGATGATGATCATAGCCAAGATGGTTTGTAGAGCTGTGTTGAACAATTCTGGCTGAAAGAAGCTCAAGGCCACATACACGAGCACCATACTCATCCAAGCTGCAAATGCTTGCGCTGCGTTGTATCGAGCAAACTCCCGGTCTCTGTAGAAATCCTCTCTTGGCACAAAGTACCCAAAGATCGGCCACCAGGACCCAAAGGCCAATGCCAGGATCACACTGAGCGAGGTTCCCCCTTGCGGTGCATCAAATCTGACAGGTCCGGACATCCTGGCTATTGGATAGGAGAGCGCCATCCTCAATGCAGTGATTCCGGTCACCACGGCTGAGCCAACCGTGAAATAGGTAAAGCCCCGTAGGGAAAATAGCGAAAGAGCCATTCCGATGAATAGTGAAAAGAGAAGACTTTTCATAATCGCCCATCGTTTGGGGTGGATACTCTCATTCTGACGAGATTCGTCTTTAACCCAGGTGCTGTATCCCGTTGCGAATGAGTACCCAAGTCTTTTGAAAAAGCTCTTGAAAGAGTACCCAAATAATGCTCTTACTACACTCGGCCGAGTATACCCATGTTTTGCAAACATATTCCAGGAAGCGGTATTATCGGTACGAACCAGACTGAATTGGGTTGTCAGTCCCTTTTCATCCATGGCCTGGATACCCGCCTCGATGAGGCGTGTGCCAAGTTTATGACCCTGTGCTTCAGGATCGACAAAAATCCAGGAAAGCATTCCTTCTTTGGGACCCAACTGATCAAGAAAGACACCGCCGACGACAGTCTCACCCTCATGAGCATAAAACCCCCATGCTGGATTCTTGGGCAACATGAGAAACACGCCACTTCCAAATACACGTGCAGCAACTTTTTTTGCTTTTTGTCCCTCTTGTTGGGTTTGTATCGGTGAAATCGAATATTTGTTCATATCGTCTATCATAGCCATATCTTACAACACAAACAGGGGGTTTTGTGATTATTTTACCCCTTTGTTCAAAAAAACATCATAACCTTGCATTCTGATTCACATACAGTATCATGTTCCATGAACCTGAAGAGAGGAGACGACATGCTAGAGAGGCCTCGATGCATCGGCATCTTTACTGCCACCTTGGACGATGAATATCAATCAAGCTTATGGCACGCTATCGAGCAGGAAGCTAAAAAACGAAATCTAGGGACCATTACCTTCGTTGGATCGGGTATCGGTTCACCCGTTGCAAGTGAAGCCTCCTCAAATCTTGCCTATCAGCTGGCGAGTGAGCAGAATATCGACGGTCTGATCATCATCGCGTCATCGTTGGGGTCGTACTCGACCACCATGGATCTGCGTACGTACTTTGAACCATGGGCGAATCTTTCTCGCGTATCAATAGGTATGCGTTTTAAAGGCATGAGTGACGTCACCGTCGCAGGGGAAGAAGGGATCGCGGCTCTTGTTGAGCATCTGATCACCGTCCATGGCCGAAGACGGTTCGCGATTCTCAAGGGGCCGGAAACGCACGAGGAGTCGATCAGGAGATTGCATGCCTGCAAAGAGGTCTTGGCCAGTCATGATATTGTGCTTGATCAGCGCATGGTAAAAGCAGGAACCTTTGTCGATGAGGCAGGCAAACAGATGGTCAACTATCTGTTGGATGGAGGGTTTTCCTTCGATGCGTTGATCTGTCTCAACGACTGGATGGCCCTAGGTGCGCTTAACCAGTTGTCAAAGCGGGGTGTCAAGGTGCCCGATGATGTTTCAGTCGTTGGGTTTGATGGCATGGAAAGTTCACGATATACCCTTCCTCCCCTTACTACCGTAGTCCAACCGCTGTATGAGATGGGAAAAATCGCCGTCGACATCCTCGATAGAATCATGGCAGGGGGAGATCAAGAGCATATTGTGCTTCCCTCAAGTCCGGTCATCCGTGAGTCCTGCGGTTGCAATCCGCATGTGAACTACACCCCGGGCCTGTATGAGATGCCTCCCTACGCCAGTGTAAGCGAGCGCCTGGCTGTACAGGATTTATTGCAGCTGGTCAGAAATGGTGATTATCATCAGATGATATCCAGACTCAACAGAGCCATCGATACGACAGCAAAAGAGAGCGGGGCTTTGCATCACTGGAACGAGTACCTCTCGGTAGTTGAGTATAAGTCAAGGATGGAGAGCAACCTCAGCAGCAAGACGCTGACGATGCTCTCAGGAGCTGCGCGAACGTTGATAGGGGATAAGATTGGGCGCTATCAGGCAGCAAAAAGATTAGAGGTTGAAAACTCCTTCAATTGCCTGAGGGCTGTGAGCGAAAACCTGAACGGGAGCTTTGAATTGCAGCAATTGATAACCAACCTCAAGGCAAGCCTGAGGTTGTTCGGCCTGCAGCGTGGCTATCTAGTAGGCTTTGAAAATTCGATCACAGAGGCACGTCTTATGATGACTCTTCATGATGAAATACTTCCTCTTGAGGCATATCAAAAGACCTTCCCCACAGAGGACCTGCTTCCTCCCATACTTGCGAAGCAATGGAAGAATGAGCGATGGGTTCTCCTTCCCTTGGTGTACCTTCATGAGAATCTGGGATACCTTCTCGTTCCTTTTGGCATGGTGATGCCGGCTCTTTACAACATCTTGCAGGAGCAGGTATCGAGCAATCTCAAAGGGTCGTTGCTGCTAGACCAGGTACGAAAAAGTGAAAAGATTTTGGAAGAGCAAGTTGCGTTGCGAACGAGAGACCTGCTCAGCGAGATCAAGAGAAGAACAGAGCTCGAACGGGAGGTCATGGAGATATCCACAAAGACGATGGAGCGCATTGGACAAGAGCTTCATGACGATCTCTGTCAATATTTGCTGGGGATCAGCCTGCTTGCTTCATCTGCAGAACAACATGCGTGTACTGCACAAGGAGTGCAGAAACAAGAGCTTGCACAGATACGCGAATACCTGAACAAGGCAATTGTGAAAGTAAAAACTATCAGCAGGGGCTTGATGCCGATCCAATCCGAGACACACTCTTTTTTGCAGCGACTTGAAGCACTGGTGGGGGACACCCTTCGCTTGGTTGACATTGATATCGATGTCAATGTTGATCCTTCTTTCGCAATAGCCGAGCCTATGAGAGAACTCAACCTGTTTCGTATCGTCCAGGAAGCCTTGACCAATGCAATAAAGCACAGTGGAGCGTCTCATATCGAGATTTCTTCACAAACGGAGTATGATGACAGCAACAGGGCGTTGCATGTTCTTCTCGTGCGAGACGATGGCAAAGGAATTGATAAGAGCCTGCACTCCCAAGGGCTTGGGATGCGGATCATGCACAACCGTTCTGTTATGGCAGATGCCGAACTCTCTTTTGAAAGTAGTGCAGAGGGTACTGTGGTACGAATCATGCTCAAGGAGTGATGAATGAACCAAAAAGTCAAGTTTTTACTCGTGGATGACCATCCTTTGTTCAGGCAGGGACTCGCGAGTGTCATTGAGAATGTTCGATCGTATGAGGTGTCTGAGCAGGCAACCGGGATTGCCCAAGCCTTGGAGGCAGTCCAAAAAACCCATATAGATATAGCTTTGGTAGATATATCCTTGCAACAAGAGAACGGCCTTGAACTGGTGAAGACATTAAAGGCGACACATCCTGAAATTCAATGTTTGGTGGTCTCGATGTACGATGAGATCATCTATGCTTTCAGTGCCCTGAAGGCGGGCGCCCGAGGGTATGTGATGAAGCAGGAAGCGGCCTCCTCATTGTTGGATGCCATAGCCTTGGTGTTGAAGGGAAAAGTATACCTGTCGCCTGATATGCGCCAGAGAATGCTCGAGACGATGGTGATGCAGGAGTCAAACCAAGAAGTCGATTCCCTCAAGCTTCTCAGTATTCGGGAAGTGGAGGTCCTTAGATTGATCGGTCAGGGTTTCGGGGTATCGGAGATTGCACAGGCGCTCAACCTTTCAGTTAAGACAATCAATGTATACCGAGACAATATCCGCCATAAGCTGTCGATCAGTGATGCCGCATCACTGAGGAAGTTTGCCATCAAATGGGTGAAAAGCAACGAGCTGTGAAAAAACTTAGGACAAACGTCCTATTATTTTTCTAGGTAAACACCCGGTACAACATACGCAAAACCTCACGTACGATACTAATTGAAGATGAATCGATATGTCGTTGGACATATATATCTCAAGGAGGAATAACTTATGAAACGGAATGTACGTATCATCGTCAGTCTGTTGCTCGTCGCTCTATTGAGCGTCTCATTGTTCGCTGCCGGACAGACCGATGCAGGAACAAGGGCACCTGCTCGAAAGGTCATCAATGTATGGAGCTTTACCGATGAAGTGCCCAAGATGTTGGAAAGGTATAAAGAGTTGAATCCCAGCTTTGATTATGAGATCAACACCACTATCATCGCTACCACCGATGGAGCCTATCAGCCTGCACTTGACCAGGCTTTGGCAGCAGGCGGGTCAAATGCCCCCGACCTATACTGTGCAGAATCAGCATTCGTCTTAAAATATACCCAAGGCGACGCAGCACACTTTGCCGCTCCTTACAAATCCTTGGGCATCAATGTTGATGCCAAGCTCAAGGAAGCCGATATTGCCCAGTACACCGTAGACATCGGCACCAATGCGAAGGGTGAACTGGTAGGTTTGGGATATCAGGCTACCGGTGGAGCTTTCATCTATCGCCGCTCAATTGCTAAAGACGTTTGGGGAACCGACGATCCGGCAGTCATCAAGACAAAAATTGGCCCGGGTTGGGACAAGTTTTTTGAAGCAGCAGAAGCTTTGAGAAGAAAAGGCTACGCGATCATCAGTGGAGATGGAGATATCTGGCATGCAATCGAAGGAAGCTCTGAGAAGGGCTGGATTGTTGACGACAAACTCTATGTAGATCCTGAAAGAGAAGCTTTTCTCGATGTTGCAAAGATGATGGTTGATAGAGGCTATCATAATGATACCCGTGACTGGACCGATGCATGGTTTGCAGACATGAAAGACGCAGGAGCCAAGAAGGTCTTTGGTTTCTTCGGACCCGCATGGCTGATCAACTATGTCATGGCAGGCAACAGTGGCGGCTCAAAGCCCGGTGAAGGCACCTATGGTGACTGGGCTGTTGCAGAACCTCCTGTTGGCTTCTTCTGGGGTGGCACCTGGGTCATCGCCAACAACAACAGTCCTGTTAAACAAGCTCTCGGCGAAGTCATCGAGTGGATTACTCTTGACAGCTCCACAAGCGGGTTGCAGTACTACTGGGCAAACGGTACCCTCTTTGGCCCCGGCGGCACGAAGGATACTGTTGCTTCCGGTACTGTCATGAAGAAGAGCGACGGAACCCTTCCGTTCCTCGGTGGACAGGATATGTTTGATGTATTTGTTCCTGCCGGTCAGTTTGCTTCAGGTAAGAACAAGACTCAGTATGATGAGAGCATCAACATCTACTGGCGTGACCAGGTTCGTTCCTACAGTGCTGGCAACAAGAGCCGCGCTGCTGCCCTTGCTGATTTCAAGCAACAGGTAGCTGACAACCTTGCCATCGCAATCAGGTAAGAACTATCAATCTTTTGGTGCAGGAACCATCTGATTCCTGCACCTGGTTTTTAAGGGAGTTGTTCATGCGCAACAAGACTATCAACTATGCGAAGTACGGATATCTTTTTTCCATTCCTTTCGTGCTTGCGTATCTTATCTTTCATCTCTATCCAACCCTTTATACGGTGGTAATCGGGTTTACCGATCTTAGAGGATTGGGAAAGACCACCTTCTCATTTCTGGAAGAACCGTTTCAGAACTACAAGCTTATCTTGAATAATCCGACCTTTATGCGGTCTTTAGGCAATACATTTTTGATTTGGACGATGAATTTCATACCGCAAATTCTGCTGGCACTGCTCTTGACGGCATGGTTTACCAACAGGCGCTTCAAGGTGCGGGGGCAGGGAGCTTTCAAGGTCATGATCTACATGCCCAACATCATCACAGCAGCTACGATTGCAATTTTGTTCAACTCCCTTTCAGGATACCCCAAAGGACCAATTAATGACTTGTTGATCCGGTTTGGCATCATTGATGTTCCGGCACATTTCCATATGCAGAAATGGACTGCTCGAGGAATTGTTGCGTTCATCCAATTCTGGATGTGGTATGGACACTCCATGATAGTGCTCATCGCAGGAGTACTGGGTATCGATCCCACCTTGTTTGAGGCAGCTGAAATTGATGGAGCAAGCGCCCCTCAAATATTCTTCAGGATAACGCTTCCGCGTTTGAAAACAATCCTGCTCTATGTTCTGGTTACCAGCATGATCGGAGGCTTGCAGATGTTCGATATTCCCAGACTCTTCTTATGGGGAGGCCCGGACAATGCGACGCTTACGGCCAGCGTGTTCATCTATAACCAAGCGTTCAGTGGAAGTTATCTCTATAATAGAGCCTCTGCAGCGAGCATGATCATGTTCATTATCATTCTCATCTTTTCATCTGTGATGTTCTACGCTTTGCGTGACCGGTATGAAGAGAAGATGCGCAAAAATGAACGAGCTCTTCGAAAAGCAATGAGGAAGGAGGCATCAGTATGAGAAGTTTGAAAACGTCTACCAACATAACAAAAACCCTCATATATACTGTTTGCATCATCTTGGCGATTCTAAGCATCTTCCCTTTTTGGATCATGTTCATGAATGCAACGAGAAGTACGTTTCAGATACAGCAGGATTCTGTTTCTCTTTTCCCTTCACGATACCTGAAAAGCAATTGGAACATCCTTTCAGGAAAAAGCTTTAATCCAGCAATAGGATTTATGAACTCAATGATCATCAGTACTGGAGCAACGCTCTGTGCCGTCTACTTTTCCTCTTTGACAGCGTATGCATTGGTTGCCTATACGTGGAAGCTTAGGCAGGGATTCTTTACGTTCATCATGGCAGTCATGATGATTCCAGCCCAGGTCACCGGCATTGGGTTCTACCAAATGATGTACCGTATCGGCTGGGTGAATACGTACTGGCCCTTGATACTCCCCTCAATTGCAACTCCTGCAATGGTTTTCTTCATGCGTCAGTATCTCTTGGCGAGTCTTTCACTGGACATCGTCAACTCAGCCAGAATTGATGGTTCCGGAGAGTTCAACACCTTCAATAAGATAATTCTGCCCATCATGAAACCCGCGATGGCGACACAGGCAATCTTTACCTTTGTTTTTTCGTGGAACAACCTCTTCATTCCGTTGATTCTTCTGACGAGAAGCGACAGATATACCATGCCCATCATGGTCAGTCTCCTGCGCGGTGACATCTATAAGACTGAGTATGGTTCGGTATATCTAGGACTGTCGTTGACAGTTCTTCCACTGTTCGTAATCTACTTCCTTTTGTCCAAATACATCATCGCCGGTGTGGCCTTGGGTGCCTTGAAGGAGTAAAGATACCTCACAGTTACAGGGTAGGAGAGATAGGAGTTAGTATATATGCAGCAAAATCGAGAACGGGCCTTGGCGCTACTTGGCAAGATGACCGTTGAAGAAAAAGTAGCCCAGCTGGTCTCTGCGTGGCTTGAAATACATGAAGACGGCACCTTGGGTGTGCGAGAATATGGGAAAAAGAAACCCCACAGCGGTGACGTTTGCAAGGATGTTCTGGGTAAGGGAATCGGACAATTGACCAGACCGTACGGGACTTTGGCCAACGATCCTGTAAAACAGGCAAGAATGATCAATAAAGTACAACGGTATTTGGTCGAAGAGACTCGGCTGGGAATTCCGGCGATGCTTCATGAGGAGTGCCTAACCGGTTCTATGATCAAAGGAGCCACCATTTTTCCAAGTGCCCTCAATTATGGCTCAACCTGGGATCCTTCTTTGATCAAAGAAGTAGGGAAAGCCATAGGTGATGAACTGAGGAGCGCAGGGGTGCATCAAGGTCTTGCTCCGGTGCTGGATGTTGCACGTGATGCACGGTGGGGAAGACTTGAAGAGACGTTTGGAGAAGATCCGTATCTTTGTGGTAGCATGGGAATTGCGTATGTGAAGGGGCTTCAGGGAAGTAAAAGATCTCCTCTTGCAACATTGAAGCACTTTGTCGGCCATTCGTTCAGTGAAGGGGCGAGAAACCATGCCCCTGTTCACATAGGGATGAGGGAACTGTACAACACCTTTGCTCTCCCGTTCGAGATGGTCGTCAAAAACGCACAACCCGGATCGTTGATGCCGGCATACCATGATATTGACGGGGTACCCTGTACAGGAGACCGGCACCTGCTGACAGACCTGTTAAAAAATAAATGGGGTTTTGATGGATTGGTTGTTGCCGACTATGAAGCGGTTGTGCAACTGGTCGATGACCATCGTACGGTCAATGATATGGCTGAAGCCGCCGCGGCAGCCTTCAACGCAGGTATGGATATTGAACTGCCTGGGTTCACCGTATTCAAGGAAGGGCTCATCGAGGCCCTGTATCGAGGTCTTATCGATACCGCTGATCTGAACATGGCAGTATTGAGAGTGCTCGAGGAGAAATTCCGTCAGGGAATCTTTGACCATCCCTATATTGATGAAGGCAAAGTATGCCTGGGTTCTGAGAAGAATCACGAGCTTGCAGTTACAGTTGCAGAGAACTCCATTGTCCTCTTGAAAAATGAGGGGGTGCTCCCTCTCTGTGGTGTCTCATCAGTCGCGTTGATAGGGCCGCTTGCCGATCACCCATATGCGATGTACTCAGGGTATGCCCCTCCGGTGCACCTCCAAGGTACCCATGGACCAGAAGAGACTGTTCCCAAATTGGCAAAAACAATCCGCTGTGCACTGCAAGAGGTGCTTGGAGAGGAGAAGGTCATATTTGAACCTGGGTGCATGCTGTATGAAGACAAGGTGGAAAGAGCAATCTTCTTCCCCGGTGATGTGGATTTTGAGCATGATAATACTGAACATACCCTGAGTGAGGATACCAGCAGGATCGATGCAGCTGTCGCTGCTGCGCTGAACTGTGATGCGACCGTCCTGGTGGTCGGGGACTTGGCAGGACTGTTTGGTCAGGGAACTGTCGGTGAAGGCTCAGATGCATCTGATCTCACCTTGCCCGGGGTGCAGCAACACTTGCTTGGTCGTATTCTTGAAACGAAGAAACCGGTGATTGTTGTACTGGTGAGCGGTCGACCCTACTGTTTGGATTCTGCACTTGCGCAAGCAAAGGCCATATTGTGCACATGGTTGCCTGGAGAGGGCGGTGGGGAAGCGATAGCACAAACCTTGGTAGGGGGCAACAACCCCAGCGGAAGGCTTCCTCTCTCATTCGTAACCAACGCAGGAGCCATGCCCTATTCATACAATCACAGCAAGAAGGCTACAGGTATGCCGAAGCAGAAAGATTTTGGTGCTGTGTACCCCTTTGGCTATGGTTTAAGTTATTCGCAATTCACTTGGTCTGATTTCTCTGTTGAGCAGCGGATGATACAAAGCGAAGGAGAGTTTACTGTCTCTTTGACGGTATCAAACGATTCTGATCGAGAAGGGCAGGAAGTCGTGCAGCTGTACGTTCGCGATAAGGTTGCAAGCATTGTGCGGCCGGAGAAGGAATTGAAGGCTTTTGCAAAAGTATTGCTGAAACCACAAGAAAAAAAGCGCGTCTGTTTCACAGTACCTGCACAGATGCTCTCGTTCATAGGATTGGACATGAGTAGAATCCTCGAGCCGGGAACTTTTGACTTGATGTTGGGCAAGAGCAGCTCTGAAATTCTCTATAGCACTGAAGTAACGATTCTTGGTGAGCCTAGGGAACTCTCCAGAAATTGGCGCTCTCTCTCCTCTGTCTCTATTGATTCGCTGTAACAGGCCTGTCTTCTGGTACCTCCACTGTCGGCAATCTGTCCATGATCTAATCATACAGGTTGCCGCTTTTTCGGTTTTCCTGCACTTCTTGCATTTTCATGACAGTGGTCTATGATTGTAAGTGAACGAAGAGGGAGGCAATACGATGATTCGACAAGCTTATTATGCTGGTTCTTGGTATCCAAAGGAACCTTCATCACTTATGGCCTTGGTCAATGCATCAATCCGACAGGTTTCACAAGCGTCTACCTTTCAGAGAGGCCCGTATCGATTTGGCGTACTCCCTCATGCAGGCTTGCTCTACTCGAAATCCGGCATAGCCCCGTTTTTTGTAAATTCTTTGGAAAACGTGAAGAGGATGGTTGTAATCAGCCCAAGCCATTATGCAGACATTGGACAAGATGAGCTTGTCAGTGCACCGCTAAGCGGCTGTGAAACACCCTTGGGGCAAGTGAAAACCTTCAACCTCGAAGGTTGTGATGCAACATGGTTTTCAGCTGTCCAAGCTGAACACGCCCTGGAGATGGTCCTACCGTTCATAGCAGAAAGGGCTTGTGATGCACAAGTGGCCTTGGCTCTGATTTCCCGTTTTTCCTCAACAGAGGCGATTGAGCGTACAGCACAGATCTTGCTCGATGATCTTGGAGAAGAAAGTATTGCAGATGGGTCAACCGTCTTGCTCGCCAGTAGTGATTTCACCCATTACGGTCCACGATTTAGGTATACCCCCTACAGAAATTCTGCATCCCAGAAGGTAAAGGAGGATGATCTATCTCTCAGCCATATGTTGTGTGAAGGGAATATCGAACAAGCCTTGCATTTCTGTATGCAGAAAAGAAGCACGGTTTGTGGGTATGCCCCTGCGTTGCTCGTATCCTGCTTGGCCAAGAGGTTGCATACCAAAGGTTGGATTGCCAGCTACTATACATCTCAAGATATCTCTTCTTCGCAGGATGAAAATTTTGTCGCTTATTGTACCATTCTCTGGAGGTAGCCCATGGAAGACATACACAGACAGACCTTGCTCCAATTAGCACGGGAGGCGCTTGAAAGTTCTTTCGGCATGAAGGATTCCCCTTTATATGAGCGTCTGAAACGTGAAGAGAAGGAGCCCTATACGTATGAAGTGGGTTGTTTTGTCACATTGCATAACAAGAAAAGCGGTAATCTCTGTGGATGTATCGGCAACCTATGGGGAAAGGGGCCCCTTCTTGAAGAGATTCCCAAACTTGCCAGGGCCGCTGCGTTCAATGATCCTCGGTTCTATCCTCTCAAGCAAGAAGAGCTTGTGTCGATTGTAATACAGTTGTCCTTGCTCAGCAGGATGCAGAGCATTGATGAGTACCAGAAGATCAGACTCGGCATCGATGGAGTATTGCTGACACACGGCTATCATCGCGCGGTATTCCTTCCACAAGTAGCAACTGAGCAAGGTTGGGATCTAGAGACGATGCTCACACAACTCTGTCGCAAAGCCGGCCTGGATCAGAATGCCTATCGTGATGAAGCCTGTCGTTTTGAAGTGTTTCAGGCACAAGTATTCGGAGAAGAGAATGAAACGTTCTTGTGACTTTTGTTGGCGCTGTTGTCAAATAGAAGAAGAACAGGTTGGGTTTTGTCAAATGCGTAAGAACGAAGGGGGGAAGCTGGTAACGCTGTCCTACGGCTCTCTCGTGGGTTTGTCAGTAGATCCAGTGGAGAAGAAACCCTTATATCACTTCCTTCCCGGGACCTCGACACTCAGTCTTGCAATGTTCGGTTGCAACCTTACGTGCAGCTTCTGTCAGAATTACACAATCAGTCAAAGTCAGTATAGAAGCGAATCACTACGACAACCTACAAAACCGCAAGAGCTCGTTGCCTTGGCTCTTCGATCAGGGTGTCCTTCGATCAGCTTCACCTACAGTGAGCCCTTGGTTTGGCAGGATTATCTAATCGAGGTTGCAATAGCAGCAAAAGAAGCAAACTTGAAGACAATCATGGTAAGCAACGGTACCTTCAGTACGGCAAGTCTTGAACGTCTGGTTCCTCTTATTGATGCCTTCAATATCGATTTGAAGGGAGATGAATTCTTCTATCAAAGATTCTGCAAGGGCAGCGCAAAGCCTGTTGTCGAGGCCTTGCGCTGCCTTTGTCAGAAAGAGGTTCATCTGGAGGTTACCACCATGGTGATGCAAGGTGAACATACCCTTGAGGATGTCCTGGCAATAGGAGCCTTGCTTCAAGAGATGGGCGTTCATATCTGGCATCTCAGTCGTTATTTTCCAAACTATAAAACTCACCTCGAGGCTACGAAGGACTCTTTTCTTAAAGAGATTCTTCAAGCGGTACAAGAAACCTCCATTGCTCATGTGTATGGGGGAAACTCCATCCTGAATCAGAATACCTACTGTCCATCCTGTAATAAGCTGCTCATCAGGCGTGACGGTAGATTGAGCATGTCTGAAATCTCGTTTGCACAGGGGACCTGCCAAGTTTGTGGTCATAGAATCTATGGATGCTTCCCCTCCTGACATGAGAGCTTTTTTTCTGCTACACTCCATGCTTCAGGGAGTGGTTTGTGGTTAAACTCAGTGGTATTACGTTAGCCTATGGTGATCGATTTATTCTCAGGGACGCAGAAGTCTTGATCAAAGATACGGATAGAATTGGCCTGGTCGGCCCCAATGGGGCAGGAAAGTCTTCGCTCTTGAAAATTATAGCAAAAGAAGAACATCCTGATGCTGGAGAGATCCAGATGGATAAAAACCAAGTCATCGGATATTTTTCCCAGGACGTCGGTGAAATGAAAGGGCGAACCGTCCTCGATGAGGTCATCGCCGGCAGTGGAGATCTGTATGACATCTCCTTGGAGCTTGAACGGCTTGAACATCGCATGGCCATGGACATGGAGCACTTCAGCGACGCAGATATGGATCGTTACGGAACACTGCAGACTCAGTTTCTCGCCCGAGACGGGTATTCACTTGCCCAACGCAGTGAAGAAATTCTCTGCGGACTGGGCATACCTCTTGAACGGCATCGTCAGATGGTCGACCAGTTCAGTGGTGGGCAGAAGATGCGCATAGCCTTAGCAAAAATTCTAGCTCTCAAGCCGGATGTCCTTTTGATGGACGAACCGACCAATCACCTGGACCTGGAATCAATACTCTATCTTGAATCCTATCTGAATAATTTTGAGGGAGCCTTGGTCATGACCAGCCATGACAGGCAGTTCATGACGCGGTTGTGTAATCGCACTCTTGAAGTTGCTGATGGTGCAATACAAAACTATAGCGGTGACTATGATTTCTATCTTCGTGAACGGGAGATCCGTCGAGAACAATTGGTGGCAACCTACAACCGCCAACAGGCCCGTTTTGCAAAAGACGAGGAGTTTATTGCAAAGTTTGCCGCTCGTGCAAGCCATGCCTCGTTGGTACAGTCACGGATCAAGGCCCTTGAGAAAATCGAACGAGTGACTCTTCCTGCTGAGCAGAAGGTGATGCAGATACAGTTTGCGCCAACCCAAAGAAGCGGTGATCAAGTGGTAGTGCTGGAAAATCTTGCAAAATCCTGGCCCCTTGAGGGAGGAAATCAGCTTTCTGTCTTCTCTGGTGTCACTGCTACCATTCTTCGGGAGAACAAGATAGCCCTCACTGGAGTCAACGGAGCTGGAAAATCAACCTTGCTCAAGGTCATTGCCAACCTGACTCCAAGTACAAGCGGTATCTGCAGCGTAGGTTCGAGCGTCAAATTAGGGTATTTCAGCCAATATTCGAGTGACAGTCTTGATCCGGAGAAAACAATCTTTGAAGAAGTGTTTTCTCGTGTTCCTACAGCGAGCATTCCGGTAATTCGATCTCTACTCGGTTCTTTCCTTTTTAGTGGAGACGATGTTGAAAAGAAGGTCGGTACACTCAGCGGAGGAGAGAAGAGTAGACTCATGCTTGCCTGTCTCTTTGCTGTTGAGGTGAATTTTTTGGTGTTGGATGAACCGACAAATCATCTTGATATTCAAAGCAGAGAGGTCCTGCTCGACGCGCTGCAACGGTTTGAGGGAACGTTGATCATAGTCAGCCATGACCGTTATTTTCTCAAGCATCTGGTCAATCGTGTATTTGAGTTGGACAAAGGTTCTATGACAGTCTTTGAAGGCGATTACGCCTATTACATGCATAAGAGAGGGATACAATAGATATGAAAGAGGGTGATGAAATCAATGTATACGTACAGAGAGCAAGATCTTTTAGAGAACGTGGATACAATTGTGCCCAAGCGGTGGCTTGCTCTTTTGCACAGGAAGTGGGGATGGATGAGCAAACCCTCTTTAGGATGGTTGAAGGACTTGGAGGAGGGATGGGCTTTCATAAAGCAACCTGTGGGGCAGTGAGTGCAGCTGCTGTTCTTGTGGGGCTTTTCAGCAGTGCGGGCATCGTTGATCAAGATGCGAAGAAAGCCACTTACAACCAAATCGGTGCGATTGTCGATTCCTTTTATGCAAAGAACAAGAGTTTGGTATGTAGAGAGTTGCTTGGTGAAGATACTCAAATAGTGTTGCGATCTTGTGATGGGTGTGTTGAAGATGTTGTACTTTTG
This sequence comes from uncultured Sphaerochaeta sp., assembly GCA_964547185.1. GTDB lineage: Bacteria > Spirochaetota > Spirochaetia > Sphaerochaetales > Sphaerochaetaceae > Sphaerochaeta. The sequence continues at coordinate 17,389 of CAZJMG010000038.1, read as the reverse complement.
GTGCATAAAATGGTGCAAGAAATTAAAATTTAAAATGTTAGTACTACATAACTGTAATAATGTATAAATTATGTTGCAAAGTGCTTGCATAATGTTGCGTTTTTCGCTACTGTGCGCCTATGCAGACAACAGATAAAAATGCTTCTAGACGACGTGTTGCACTCCTTCTTGGCAGTGAGAACGATTTGCCTCTGGTGCAGGGTGCCTGTACAATCTTCAATGAATTGGAAATTGCATTTGAGATGCATATTCTTTCTGCTCACAGAGTGAGCGAGGATACTGCACGCTTTGCCCAGCAAGCCGCAGAGAACGGGTTTGGGGTGATTATTGCAGCTGCTGGAAAGGCTGCTCATCTTGCAGGTGCTGTCGCCGCAAGGACGCTGTTGCCGGTTATCGGCATTCCCTTATCTACCTCCCTTGGTGGTTTGGATGCCCTGTTGAGTACAGTGCAGATGCCTAGTGGATACCCTGTGGCCACTGTGGCCATCGATGGGGCTGCCAATGCTGCTTTACTCGCAGCACAAATCCTCGCACTTATGGATGAGGATCTTGTCAATAGGCTGAGCAGTCGGCGGGATGCCATGGCCGAAAAAGTGCGCGAAAGTGACATGCGACTTCAAAAGAGCTTTACCTAGGTAAGGCTCTTTCTCTTTGGTATAGGGGGGATCTATGCAAAAAATGGCCATGCTCTATGAGGGAAAGGCAAAACGTGTGTATGAAACGGACGAAGACGGAATCTACATTGTCTCCTACAAAGATGATGCAACCGCCTTCAATGGATTGAAGAAAGGGAGTATTGTCGGCAAGGGAGCAATAAACAATCGGGTGACCAATCACTTGATGGGCATGTTGCAAAAGCAGGGCATTCCCACTCATTTTGTATCTGAACTCAACGAGCGTGAGAGTGCTGTCAAGAAGGTACGCATTATTCCCCTCGAAGTGATTGTGCGAAACATCGCTGCAGGGTCCCTTGCAACACGACTTGGCATCGAGGAAGGAACAAAGCTTGCAAGCACTGTATTGGAGTTTTGCTATAAGCGTGACGACCTTGGCGATCCTCTTGTAAATGAATATCACATCCGTGCACTTGGTTTGGCGACGGATGACGAGGTGCAAAGGCTGAGCGAGTATGCCTTGAAGATTAACCAGATTCTTCTGTCCTATCTTGAGGAAGCAGGGATATCGTTGATTGATTTCAAGTTGGAATTCGGACTCACCGATCAGGGAGAACTCATTCTCGCAGATGAAATCTCCCCCGACACTTGTAGGTTCTGGGATATAAAGACTGGTAAAAAGTTGGACAAGGATAGATTCAGAAGAGACCTTGGTGATGTGGAAGCATCATATCATGAAGTGATGCAGCGGTTGCTGGGGAACGTCTGATGGCAGCTCTGAAAGAAGCCTGTGGCCTCTTTGGAATATATTCCGAGGCGGCCGTTCCTGTTTCTTTGGCTGGTTACCACGCTCTCTTTGCCTTGCAGCATCGCGGTCAGGAAGGATGTGGCCTTGCTTTGAATGAAGCCGGGGAACTGAGTGTCCACAAGGATCTTGGCTTGGTTGGTGACGTGTTTACCCAAAAGATGGTCACCAAGAAAAATGGTGCACATATGGCTCTTGCACATACCCGGTATGGAACTACCGGGGAGTGCAGCAGGGAAAACGTCCAACCTCTTTTGATCCGGCACCAGCTGGGAAGCATGGCCCTTGCCCATAATGGAAACCTCACAAACGATGCAATGCTGCGTTCAGAGTTGGAACAGAAAGGATCGCTCTTCCATACAACCAGTGACTCTGAAGTTATTGCTTATGTAATCACCCAGTATAGACTGAAAAGTGAAACCATCGAGCAGGCAATCGAGCAAGCTATGAATGTTCTTGAAGGTGCCTACTCCCTATTGGTGATGACCTCCTCCAAGTTGATAGCTGCCCGAGACCCCTGGGGCTTTAGGCCCCTGTGCATAGGGGCCTTGGATGATGGGTATGTCTTTGCCAGTGAGAGTTGTGCTCTAGATGCTGTCGGGGCCAGGTTTGTCAGGGATATACAGCCCGGTGAGATTTGCATCATCGATGCAAAAGACGGCAGCCTGAGGAGCATCACTACACACTGCAAGCGTGAGAAGAGCAGTCTTTGTGTATTCGAGTTGATCTATTTCGCCCGTCCAGACAGTGTTATCGATACCATTTCTGTCCATGAAGCCCGGCTCAGGAGTGGAGCGTTCCTCGCTTTGGAGCATCCAGCCCAGGCTGATGTTGTCATCGGTGTTCCCGATAGTGGAATCGATGCAGCTATAGGGTTTTCCAGACAGTCGGGAATTCCGTATGGAATAGGGTTCATCAAGAACAAGTATATCGGAAGAACCTTCATCCAACCTACGCAAGCAACTCGAGAGGATGGGGTGCGGATTAAACTCAATCCGATTGCCAGCACGGTAAAAGGCAAACGGGTTGTCTTGATTGATGACTCGATTGTCAGAGGAACGACAAGCAAGCGCATTGTTCGCCTGCTACGGGAGGCTGGGGCGACCGAAGTTCATTTGCGCTCTTCTGCGCCGACTTTCCAGTTTCCTTGCTACTACGGAACGGACATCAATTCTACCGATGACCTTTTTGCCTGCAAATACGACCATGAAACAATGAAACGCATCCTGGATGTGGATTCATTGGGGTTTTTGCCAAAAGAGCAGGTGACAAAATTAAGTGACCATGAGTGTACCGGTTTCTGCACCGCGTGTTTTACCGGTCAGTACCCTTGCCCAAAGAAGTGAAGGAGAACTTAATGACAAAAACAAGTCATAGTGACCGGTACGCTGAGGCCGGGGTGGATATTACACGGGGATATCAGGCTGTCGAGGCTATCAAGAGCCATGTCAAACAGACGTTCATCAAAGGTGTTTGCTCTGATTTGGGAGGCTTCGGTGGTTTATTTGAATTGGACTTGTCAGAGACCCCCAATCCTGTGTTGGTGTGCGGTACGGACGGGGTGGGAACCAAACTGAAACTAGCCTTTGCGATGGACAAGCATGACACAATCGGCCTTGATTGCGTTGCTATGTGTGTAAACGATGTCATCTGCTGTGGTGCGGTACCCAAGATTTTCTTGGATTATCTGGCATTGGGAACCTTGGATCCTATGTTGGTCGAACAAATTGTGAAAGGTGTTGCCGCAGGTTGCAAAAGCGCTGGGTGTGCGTTGATCGGAGGCGAGACGGCAGAGATGCCCGGTTTCTATCAGAAAGGCGAGTATGACTTGGCCGGGTTCTGTTGTGCGGTTGTCGATAAGACAAAGGTGTTCGACAATGCAACGATTGCAGCTGGTGATTGTGTCATAGCCATCCCTTCAAGCGGGGTTCACTCAAATGGGTTTTCATTGGTGCGCCAGGTGTTCGATCTCGATGCAAACCCTTCGGCGCTTGGACGGTACTATGATGAATTGGGTTCCACCCTTGGAGAGGTATTGCTCAGACCGACGAGAATTTATGTACAGGAAGTCTTAAAACTGGCAAAAGAGGTTACGATAAAAGGTATGAGTCATATCACCGGGGGAGGTTTTTATGAGAATATCCCTCGTTGCTTGCCTGAAGGCCTCGGGGTGCGCATCAAGGCTGAGGATGTCAAAATCCATCCCATTTTTTCGTTGTTGGAAACTGTCGGAGCCATCAGCAGACGAGATATGTTCAATACGTTCAACATGGGGGTGGGTATGGTCCTGATCGTCGACCAATCCCAAAGAGAAGCAGCTCTTGCTCTGCTTGAGGATGCCTATGTACTGGGCGAGGTTGTCCTAAGTGACGAGGCGGTCGAACTACTATGATTCGAATTGCAGTGATGGTAAGCGGTACAGGATCGAACTTGAAAGCCTTGCTGGATGCCCAAAGTGCAAACGAGCTTGTTCATGGCAAGGTAACTCTTGTACTCAGTGATACGCAGTGTGCCCCGGCCCTTGAGAAAGCCCATGCATATGGTATTTCAGCTTTTGCAATTGATAGGAGAGCCTTGGGCAAGAAACAGTTTGAAGAATCTGCTTTGGCGATTCTCGCTCGACACGGTATTGATTTGATTGTCCTTGCCGGTTTTCTGACCATACTCTCAGAACGATTCATTTCCTCTTATGAGAATAGGATCATCAATATTCACCCTTCGCTTATACCCAGTTTCTGTGGAAAAGGGTACTATGGAAGACGTGTCCATGAAGCGGTTATCAACAAGGGTGTGAAATACAGCGGAGCAACGGTGCATCTTGCAAGTGCACAGGCTGATGAAGGGCCGATTCTCGAACAGGGAATTGTCAGGATCACTGACGATGATACACCAGACAGCCTTGCAAAACGCATCCTTGAAGAGGTTGAGTGGAACATATTGCCTAAAGCGGTTGAGGAGTATTGCAAAAAGATGAAAGAAAAGCACGAGTTGAAGCATGTATTGGCACAGATACGATATCCTGGACGAGGGATTGTTTGTGGTCTCAACGAGAAGGGCAATCTTCTCTTGGCATATTTCATTACAGCGCGCAGTGTGCACAGCAAGAACAGGATGCTCGTGCAAAAGGATGGGGCTGTTTTTACACAGGCTATTGATCCGTCGTTGCTCATCGATCCCTCATTGATTATTTATCGTGCTTTAGACCGGTATGAACAGTACCTGATCGCAGCAAACGGTGATCAGAGTGATACCCTTATTGAAGGTCTAAAGACAGAGCTAAGTGTTGAAGATTCCTTATCTGAGCGTTGTTATGAGCCTGATGAGCCGAACTACACTCCAAGGATCAGTGCTGTATATTCCCTGAAAGATGAGCAATGTACCTTCTCCATCCTTCGACGCAGCACAGAAGGTTGTGAGCGTTGTCATTATTGCTACCAAAATCAGGAAAGTGGACAGGGGCATCTGATCCATACCTATGAAGGAGATGGCAATCCGCTTCCTTCATTCATCGGGGATCCGAAACCGGTGGTGATGGAGGGAGACAGAGAGAGCTTTGCAACAAGGCTGTGGGATCTTCTCGATCCGGAGTATCGGGTTGCAGTCGTGGTGCAAGAAATGCAACGTGATGGACAAAACGTAGGAACAACCATCATCAACGCACAAGAAAGGAGGGACTGAGTGGACTCTTTATCTCTTAAATATGGATGCAATCCCAATCAAGGACAGGCACGGATCTCGATAGCAGAAGGAACCTTGCCCCTTACGGTTCTCAATGGAAAGCCCGGGTACATTAATTTGCTTGACGCCCTGAATGGATGGCAGTTGGTAAAAGCCTTGGATGAAGCGACCAACATGGCCAGTGCCGCCTCTTTCAAGCATGTAAGCCCTGCCGGGGCTGCGGTTGGATTGCCGCTTGATGAAGTTGAGCGGGCGCTGTATTTCATACCTGCCGATATGCGACTAAGCGAATTGGCTACCGCTTATGTACGAGCCCGCGGGGCCGATCGTATGTCAAGCTTCGGGGATTTCATCAGTCTGAGCCGGATTTGTGATCTCAGTACGGCACAGATGATCAAGAGTGAAGTCAGTGATGGGATTATCGCTCCTGCTTATACCGAAGAAGCCCTTGCCGTTTTACGAAAGAAAAAGAAGGGATCTTACATTGTTTTGGAGATTGACAGACTGTATGAACCTCCTGTTCTCGAAGAAAGAACCCTGTACGGCATTACGTTTACCCAGGAGAGAAATACCCAGGTACTCGATATGCGTGTGCTTTCTCCTCTTGTCACAGAGAACAAGAGCCTGCCTGAATCGGCTCAACTCGATCTGTTGGTTGCTCTCAATGCATTGAAGTTCACCCAATCGAATTCTGTGTGCTATGCAAAACGAGGCCAGACTATCGGGGTGGGAGCTGGACAGCAGTCCAGAATTCATTGCACCCGTCTTGCAGGAGAGAAGGCCGACTACTGGCATCTGCGTCAGCATGAGAAGGTTCTTGCCCTTCCGTTCCTTCCCACCTTGAGCCGCAACGAGAAAGACAATGCGGTGGAGCTTTATTTGCGGGATGAGCTTGATCGTTGGCAATCCTATTTTACAGAAAAACCTGTTGTTTTGACACAAAAAGAAATCAGGGCCTATCTTGATGCGCTTTGCGATGTAAGTCTGGCCAGTGATGCCTTCTTTCCTTTCCGTGACAACATTGATCGGGCAAAGAAAAGCGGGGTGTCCTACATCGTACAAAGCGGAGGGTCTTTGCGTGATGATTGGGTGATCGATGCCTGCAATGAGTATGGCATGGTTATGATCTGCAATGGCATCCGCCTCTTTCATCACTAGGATGAAGGTTCTCATTGTCGGTTCAGGCGGCCGCGAACACGCCTTGGCCTGTGCGTTGAAGAAGAGTCGTCACGAGCTTCTCCTCTATTGCATAGGCAATAATGCCGGAATTTCTCAGATAGCAACCATGGTTGCACTTCCTCTTTCAGCGCATCGGAAGATTGTGGACTATGCCAAAGAGATAGGAATTGAGTTTGTGGTCATAGGTCCTGATGAACCATTGGTCAATGGTTTGGCAGACTTGTTCAATGAAGCCTCGATTCCCTGTTTTGGCCCAAGCAAGAAGGCTGCCAGGATTGAGGGAAGCAAAGCCTATGCTAAAGAATTCATGAAAGCTCACCAGATTCCTACACCCGCCTACCAAGTATTTGATGAGGTTGAGCCTGCGAAGGAGTATCTTAAGCAGTGTTCCTATCCGTTGGTGATCAAGGCCGACGGCTTGGCTTTTGGCAAAGGGGTGATCATAGCCCAGAGTAAAAAAGAAGCTGAACAAGCGCTTGAGCAGATGATGGTGCAGCGTTTTTTTGGTGATAGTGGCTCTACCATCGTCATCGAGGAGTTCGTAACCGGAGAGGAGGTCTCCTTGCTGGTTTTCAGTGACGGGGTGCACACCGCTGCCATGATCAGTGCCATGGATCACAAACGTGCCGGTGACGGTGATACAGGACTGAATACAGGGGGTATGGGGGTGATCGCTCCCAATCCGTTTTATACTGAATCGATAGCCTCCTACTGTATGCAACACATTGTTGAACCTACCATCTGCGGTCTTGCCGAGGATGGTATTCCCTTCGTTGGCTGTCTTTTCTTCGGACTTATGCTGAGCAAGACAGGTCCAGTGGTAATAGAATATAACTGCCGGTTCGGTGATCCCGAAGCTGAGGCAGTGCTCTCCCTGCTTGAGAGCGATCTGTTCGATATTTTTAAAGCATGCACTGAGGGGACTCTTGACCAGATTCAGGTCTCTTTTTCTACCCAGTATGCGTGTTCTGTGGCCCTTGTCAGTGGAGGGTATCCAGAGCAGTACAAAGTGGGAAGACCAATAACAATCAGAACGCTGCCTTCGGATGTGCAGGTCCTCCATGCCGCTACGACCTATGATGCTTCAGATTGTCTTGTTACAAATGGCGGAAGGGTTTTGCATGTAGTGGCAAATGCCGATACTCTTGAGCGTGCCATTGATCTGGCCTACAAGGGTGTTGCCTGTATTTCTTTTGAGGATATGTCCTATCGGACAGATATCGGCCAGCGAGCACGTACAAAGGAAGCCTAGGATGGTACATCGTTTATTTATTACCCGCAAAGAGGAGTTTCGCGCATCCTGCGACGAGCTCTGCAAAGAGCTTTCCCTGTTTCTTGCAGTGGAAAATCTGAAATCCCTGAGACGGTATTACCGTTACGATCTTGAGGGGTTGGATGAAGAACAGGTCAAGACGCTTGCTCAGCAGTTGTTGGCGATGAGGCCGAGAGACATAATCCTGGATGAGGTTGAGCCTTGTGACTTCTCACTTGGAGTTGAGATGCTGATCGGCCAGTTCGATCAACGCTCGGATTCTGTGAAACTTTGTCTTTCATTGCTCTATCCCGGATTGGAAGTAGCGGTTCGTACCGCCACGTTCTATTGTTTTGAGGGCACTCTCAGTGAGGCTGAAAAGCAAAAACTTCGCTCCTATCTGATCAACAGCGTAGAATCCCAAGAAGCGTCCATGGTCCTTCCCCAAACCCTCTCTTTCACAAAGGAAGCAGAGCATTGGGTTGAGATACTTGATGGTTTTTCTTCCTGCTCGGATTTCTCTGCTTTGAAAAAGGCCCATGCACTGGCGATGGATGAAGATGATCTCAAACTTATTCAAGATTACTTTATTGTGCAAGACAGAGATCCCACTCTTACCGAATTGAAGGTGCTTGATACATATTGGTCAGACCATTGTCGGCATACAACCTTTCTTACACAGCTTGATGAGCTGTGTATTGAGGATCCTGAAATAGAGGCTGTCTATCGTCAGTATCTCAAAGCAAGGGAAACTCTTGGAACGAAAAAACCGGTTTGCTTGATGGATATGGCTACGATAGCAGCCAAACAATTGCGTAAAGAAGGCTTGCTTGACCAGCTTGATGTAAGTGATGAGATCAACGCCTGTTCGGTCAACATCGAGGTCAAGACAGAACAAGGGCCTGTACCGTATTTGCTGCAGTTCAAGAATGAGACCCATAATCACCCGACAGAGATTGAGCCGTTTGGAGGTGCTGCCACCTGCATCGGTGGGGCTATCAGGGATCCTCTCAGTGGCCGGGCGTATGTCTATCAAGGGATGCGCATCAGCGGGAGCGCCGACCCCAGACAACCTCTTGAGAACACATTGCAAGGCAAACTCAGCCAACGGCAAATCGTCCAAGGTTCTGCGAAGGGCTTCAGCTCCTACGGCAACCAGATTGGCTTGGCCACTGCCATAGTAGAGGAGATCTATCATCCTGGCTTCATGGCCAAGCATATGGAACTGGGATTTGTCATTGCAGCTGCCAAAAAGAGCAATGTCAGAAGAGAAGAGCCAAAGGCTGGAGATGTCATCATATTGGTGGGCGGCCGTACCGGTCGTGATGGCTGCGGAGGTGCAACCGGAAGCTCGAAGTCGCATGACAGCTCATCAATCCATGTGTGCGCTTCAGAAGTTCAGAGAGGCAATGCCCCAGAAGAGAGAAAGATCCAAAGGTTGATGCTCAACAGTCAAGCAGTAAGGATGATCAAGCGCTGCAATGATTTTGGGGCGGGTGGGGTGAGCGTAGCAATCGGGGAGCTTGCCCAAGGTGTGGATATAGATCTTGGGGCGATCAAGGTCAAGTATCAAGGCCTTGACGGCACCTCCCTTGCTATCAGCGAGAGCCAGGAGCGCATGGCCATGGTTGTAGCAAAAGAGGATGCCCAGGCCTTCATAGCCCTTGCAAGGGAAGAAAACCTCGAGGCTACTGTAGTGGCGACGGTCACCGATGAACAAGCATTGGTAATGCGTTACAAGGATGAGACTCTTGTCAATCTCAAGCGTACCTTGTTGGACAGCAACGGATCTGCAAAGCATGCCAAGGTGTATATACCTACAAGAAGCAAAAAAGAGCATTTGCACAATCCGGTCTTTGATCGAGACCAGCTTGATGCTGTGTTGGATGATCTCAATGTTGCTAGCAAGCAGGCTCTGGGTGAGATGTTTGACAGCACCATCGGCTCTTCTTCTTTGCTGATGCCCTACGGAGGCAAGACCCAAAGGACACCCATACAGGCGATGGTCTCTCTGATTCCCACCTTTGATGAAAAAACAACTACAGCCAGTTTTGCGTCCTGGGCGTACGACCCGTATCTTTCCCAAGAAGATCCTTTTGAGGGCGCTTTCAGCTCTGTTGTTCACTCTCTTGCGAAGGTTGTTGCAACCGGAGGTGATTGGAAGCAAACATTCCTTACCTTCCAAGAATATTTTTGTAAGCTGGAAGACGACCCGAAGCGATGGGGCTTGGTGGTATCATCCTTGCTCGGTGCTTATAAGGCCCAACGGTTGTTTGGCAAGGCGGCGATCGGGGGCAAGGATTCGATGAGCGGAAGTTTTGGCTCATTGGAGGTCCCCCCGACGTTGGTCAGCTTTGCTGTCTCGGTTGGTGATGCCTCATCAGTTGTTTCTTGTGAATTTAAATCTGAGCATTCGTATTTGTGTCTGCTTGAATCGGATGAGGCTTCCCTTCCTGAACTGTTTGAAAAGGTCAGTGCCTTGGTGCAGGAAAAAAAGGTACTCAGTTGCTATGCCCTTGGCTATGGTGCCCTCGCCGAGGCGGTTGTGAAGATGGCCCTGGGAAATCAAATCGGCTGTACGCTCGATGTCAAGCTCGACCTTCTGAAGAAACGGTATGGATCCTTTCTCGTCGAGTGTGTTCAGCCTCTTGAGGGTGCGCTGCTCATCGGTCGTACCACAACAGAGCAATCGATTGACTTTGGAGGTTTTTCCGTCTCTTTGGATGAACTTGCAGGAAAGCTTCAAAAGCCTTTGCAGAATGTCTATCGATCGGTATCTGAAAAATCCTCTTCAGAGGTGCCCACGTTCAGTTATCACCAGAGAGCAAGAAGAGCCTGTCGTTACCCCAAGGCAAAGCCTCGTGTCTTGATTCCTGTATTTGCAGGTACAAACTGTGAATATGATGTAAAGCGTGCGTTTAAAAGCTGTGGGGCACAGTCGGAAATTCTGGTTATCAACACCAGCGATCCTGTCCAGGTTGCCAGCAGTGTCCAGCGGTGTAAGACTGCTTTGCAGAATTCCCAGATTCTTTTTATTCCGGGAGGGTTCAGTGCTGCCGACGAGCCTGATGGGTCGGGCAAGTTCATTGCAGCTTTCTTTAAGCACCCTCAGTTGAAAAAGGCAATCGAGGACTTGCTTGAAAAGCAGGATGGGTTGGTAGGCGGCATATGCAACGGATTCCAAGCAATCCTGCAATTGGGTTTGTTGCGTCATGGCAAGGTGGTTGAGATGGGAGATTCTGATCCTCTTTTAGTGGAAAACCAGCTAGGGAGGCATATTTCTCGTCTTGTTTCCTGCAGGGTCAGTTCCACCCTCTCTCCTTGGATGAGTGCGTATTCTGTTGGTGATACACAGTTGCTTCCCATCAGCCATGGCGAAGGTCGGTTCTTCGCACCAGAGAAGACGTTGCTCGATCTAGCCCAGAAAGGACAGATAGCTGCTCAATACGTTGATGCTGAACTCAAGGCCGCTGGATATGGAATAGATAACCCCAATGGGTCGTTGTATGCGATCGAGGCACTGAGTTCTGAGGATGGGAAGGTCTTTGGTCGCATGGCACACAGTGAAAGAGTGATCGACAGGCTCTACTTGAATACTCCAGCAGAGGCTGATCTTGGGTTGTTTTGGGGAGCTGTACGGTATTTTCAGTAAGGTTTGTGTCAAATGAGCCCCGAGAAAAGGGGCTTTTTGACCATGGTGTGTCATTTTGATACTTGTAAGGAGGGTTTTGCTGGAAAAGCGTTCCCTGTTTGTACGATGTCTTTATATAGTAAAAATATAATTTATTATATTAAAAGAAATAAGTAAATCAAATAAAAAGTTGGCACACCTTTTGCATAGTATTTGTCAAACAGTAAATACTTGGAGGCATGACTATGAAATATTACGTAACATACAACAACAGCAATCCTGCATCGAATTTTGATTCCCTGTTCAATGATATCTTTGGCGATTGGGGCGTAAGCCGAAGCAAGATTCCCCCTGTGGATATTTATGAGACTGAAAAAGCCTATGTAATCGAAGCTGAGCTAGCTGGCTACAAGCAAGACGAAGTAGCTGTGAATGTCGATAAGCACGTGCTGAGAATCAGCAGCGACAAGCAAAGCCTCAAAGATGCTGATGGAAAGAAAAACCTCGTCAGAGAGAGGATCTATAAGAAGTTCGAACGTTCTTTCAGTCTTCCTGAAGATGTTGAGGAAAATCAGATTGAAGGTGAGTTCGCCGATGGTGTTCTTACGATAACCCTCCCGAAAAAGGAAGAGGTGTTACCCAAGACTATTGAAGTAAAAATCAAGTAGCATAGTGTCGTTGACAAAATACCTTGCACTATACAGCCTGCAGTTTCCTGCAGGCTGTGTAATTGTCAATCAAGGATAATCAAAGCCAAGAACGTCAAAGGTTCATCTTCTTCATTTCTGATGGCGTGGCTCGCGCCACCTCCGGTGATCACCAGATCGCCCTTTTCAACAATTTTTTCTCCATCGGCCTCGGTTACAATACCCTTGCCACCGGTTATCCAATAGTACTCTGTTTCATTGACATGGTCGTGCTCACCGATGGAACACCCTTTTTCAATTACAACTTCTGAGAACAGTCTGCAGTGTTGTACGGTCCCTTCGTCTGCAAGGGCCCTGAGGAAAACCTGACCAGTTCCTCCTCTCATATGCTCCTTGGTGGTATGCTTCATCTCGTTTGCTTTCTTGATCATAATCGACCCTCCTTTTTCTAGTTTGCCAGCTGGAGCGTTCTTGGGCAAGAGATACTTGACACTTGTGCTTGAGAATTTAATACTGACACTATCATGCACAATCGTAGTATTGCTGTGTATTGGCCCGATAAGCAAAGGCCTATCGGTGTGCATGCCATGATATCTCGGTGAGGAGTAGCTATGAACACGATTCTTTCGAAGCAAAAACTGTCACAAGAAGTGTTTCGCATGGAAATTTCGGCAAAAGAGATTGCTGAAGCTAGAAAACCTGGACAGTTCATCATCTTACAGATGGGCGATGAGTATGGGGAAAGAATTCCTTTGACCATAGCTGATGCAGATAAAGAGCGGGGCACCATCACCTTGATCTTTCAGGCTGTGGGAGAGACCACGCATCGTTTGGCGCTTCTCGAGGAAGGTGATAAAATAGCGAACCTGCTTGGTCCGTTGGGAAAACCCACCGATATTGAAAAATATGGAAAAGTAGTCTGTGTAGGTGGCGGTATCGGTGTAGCTCCACTCTTTCCCATAGTTGAAGGCATGAAACAAGCGGGAAATGAAGTCAAGGTGATCATGGGAGCCCGAAACAAGAGTCTCTTGATCATGGAAGAGGAGATGAAAGCAACCGCCGATGAGGTAATCGTGGTTACCGATGATGGGTCTTACGGCAAAAAAGCTTTGGTAACAGAGCCGCTTAAAGAGCTGTGTGAGACCTACAAACCCGATTGTGTCGTCATTATCGGGCCTCCTATCATGATGAAATTCGCGGCTTTGACAACCAAACCCTTCGGGATTAAGACAATAGTTTCTTTGAACACCATCATGATCGATGGTACCGGTATGTGTGGTGGCTGTCGTGTCACCATCGGGGGACAGACTAAGTTTGTCTGTGTGGATGGTCCTGAATTTGATGGACATCTGGTCGATTGGGATAATATGTTGCTGAGGCTCGGGACCTACCGATCCAAGGAAGAGGAAGCTCATCATCGTTGTCATATTGGATTGGATATCAAGGAAGGGGAGGCCTAAGGCTATGCATGCAACAAGAGAAGAGCTTGATGCTCAGGCAAAAGCGTTGTTGAAAGAGTATGACCAGAAGAATTTGACAGCACGTGATCGCGCTCAGATTCCCTTGCAGGATATGAGCACGCAGGATCCTGCTGTACGTGTTACCAACATGGAGGAAGTGGCGCTAGGATATACGGAAAACCAGGTTCGTCTTGAGGCCATGCGTTGTTTGCAGTGCAAGACAAAACCTTGTATTGCAGGTTGTCCTGTTGCAATTGATATACCGGCATTCATTGCGGAAGCTGCGAATGGGAATTTTGCCAAATCAGTGGAGATAATCAAGCAAAGCAGTTTGCTGCCTTCTATTTGTGGTCGTGTCTGTCCTCAGGAAAGTCAGTGCCAGCTACATTGCACCGTCGGGAAGATGCATAAGGATGTGGATAAGTCGGTCTCTATCGGACGCATCGAGCGTTTTGTTGCCGATTATGCTCGTGAGCATAATCTGGAGACCGTGCCCGAGGTGAAGGCAGAGACTGGAAAAAGGGTGGCTGTGGTAGGATCAGGTCCTGCGAGCATTTCCGCTGCTGCCGACCTGAGAAGAGAAGGTCATCAGGTAGTTATGTTTGAAGCTCTGCATAAGGCAGGGGGCGTATTGGTCTATGGTATCCCTGAGTTCCGACTTCCCAAGAAAATCGTTGAGCATGAGCTGAACAACCTCAAGGACATGGGTGTTGAGATTCGTCGCAACTATTTGGTAGGAAAGACAAGAAAAATTTCCGATCTTATGGAAAAGGATGGTTTTGACGCCGTCTTCGTTGGATCGGGTGCTGGTCTTCCAAAGTTTATGAATATCGAGGGCGAGAACTATGTCGGAGTCTTTTCTGCAAACGAGTATCTGACCCGCAGCAATCTCATGAAGGCCTATAAAGTAGGATCGGCGCTCACCCCCCTCTACGATTCTCACAAGGTAGCTGTATTCGGCGGTGGAAATGTCGCGATGGATGCTGCCAGAACCGCAAAGAGGCTTGGAGCTGAGCAGGTTACCATCGTGTATCGTCGTACAGAGGTGGAGATGCCTGCCCGTAAGGAAGAGGTTGCCCATGCAAAGGAGGAAGGAGTTGAATTCCTGTATCTGCATGCTCCTCTGAAAATTCTCGCAAATGAGAAAGGCTGTGTAAACGGCATTGAGATGATTCGTTGTGAGCTCGGTGAGCCGGATGCTTCAGGTCGTCGCCGTCCTGTGGAAATTGCCGGTAGTGAGAAGGTCTTTGAGTATGATACTGCCATCATTGCAATCGGCAATGACAGCAATCCCTTGATCAAGGCAACTACAGACGGTATTGAAGTCAATAGGAGAGGGAATTTCATAATCAATGAAGAGACCTGCGAAACTACGCTCAAGGGTGTGTATGCCGGTGGCGATATTGTTCTTGGTGCAGCGACAGTCATCCTTGCCATGGGGCAAGGACGAAAGGCTGCTGTGGCAATGAATAGCTATCTAGCTACTTTGTAGAAAGATAAGTACAGAAGAGCCCTAAGGAGTGTGCCGACCTCACGCTCCTTGATGCTCTTCTTTTGTTTGTGTATAGTAAGAGCGTGAATATTCGTAATGATTGCCAATCGGTGATCTGTCAGCTTTCGTCTTTCGATAAGACCCAGGCTATTCTGGAAGTGATAGATTCCTGTTCAGTATTTTCAAATCTCCCTGATATTGAGCGCTTCAAGCGAGGTGTTCTTCGTCGTGAGCGCTTGCAATCGACAGGAATCGGCCATGGCGTCGCCATTGCACATGGCAAGATCAAGGGTCTTGATGAAGTGTATATAGCATTGGGAATCAGCAGGGAAGGAATCGAGTATGGTGCTGCGGACAATATGCCTGTACACCTGCTCTTTGTCATTGCTTCCTCTCCCAATATTCAGATGGAGTATCTTGGTGCCCTGAGTGCTATACTCAGGAGCGTACGTACCGAGAGAATGCGCAGTCATTTGATCGATCTGCAAAAAAGTAAAAGTGACGAGGCGTGCCAGAGATTTTTTACCATGATGGCCGAACAACGGTTTGTTTGGTTTTGTAAGAATGCTTAGTACATGACGCCGTCACAGAGTACCATATCCACTTTTTCGTCCCACGGCTCTGTTACGATATGGTCAAGCAACTGGTACGTTCTACAGATTCCCAATGCAATTGCCCCGTTTTTGTTCGAGAGGTATCGGTCGTAATATCCTTTTCCTCGTCCCAGACGCGCCTTTGTAAGGCTGTACGCCATTGCAGGGACAAGAATGAGGTCTTTGCTGTCTGGCTGGACTGGCTCGGTCCTAGAAGGCTGAGCGATGCCATAGCGACCTTCTACAAGATCGGTAAAGCTACGAAGTCGATAAAAGAGCATAACCCCCTGTTCCAGAGTGACAGGGAGTGCCAACTTTTTTTTCTGCAGTGCATCGTGAAGAATCGGATGGATATCTGGTTCGTCAGCAAGGGGCCAAAAGGCAAAAATCGTGTTTGCTTCTCGATACAGCTTGCTGGCAAGCAGTGTACTACAGCTCTTCTCGTCTTGCTGTCTGAGCAGTTGTAAGTCGATCGTCTTTAGTCGGTTCTGTATGCTCTTTCTCAGTTCTTTCTTGTTTTCCACGCTCTTACTATAGCATAAAGGCGAGTATACTGAGCAGTAATACAACGAGCAGCAAATACACATCAACAGCTCCATAGTGCAGTCTCTTTCGTTTCCTTGAGGGATCGAACAATCGTGCTTCCAGGGCGTCTGATAGGTTCTGGGCCTTATCAAGCAAAAGATCGAATATGCTGCTGCTTAGGCTTGTGATTACGACAAAGGGGTTGCGCTTTTTTTCAAGGCGGGATTGACGGGCTGTATGCACTTGCAACGAGGCATCAAAAATCATGGGAAGCAAGGAGAGTGTGAGTTCGATGCTGCTTGCAACCACGGCTCCGTCTACAAAGGGAATCTTGTCCAGTATATTGCTCAGCGATCTTGCGAGCTCGTCAGGCTCTGTGCTGTCGCTGATGAGCAGGCCAAGCAGGATGATGGAAAAGAAGCGAAAGAAAGCACTGAACGCTTCCTGCAAGCTTGCTTTTGCGAGGTATTCTGTAATGAAAATCAAACAGAGCATGAAAATAAAGAAACGCAGTTCACGTTTGTACTGCCTCAGTGGAAGTTTTTGGAGCATTGCACCAAGGAACAACAACAAGGACAGAGATACAACTCCTAAGAACGAGACTCGTATAAGTACAAGACAAAGGATGATGACCGAGAAGACTTTGGTTATCGGGTTACAGCGATGGAGGAAGGTATTCTTCTGGCGATAATGAAAAATCAGCGTTTCAGCCATGAGAGATCCTCGATCGGTACTTGTTTGGGAACATAAATACCGTGCTCTGCGAGATGGGAGTATACCTGCTCCTTCGTTCCTTTGGCAGCTATGGTTCCTTTTTCAAGGATGATCACTTGATCGGCGTGGGCGAGGGTTTTGTCCACTTCATGACTGACAAGAACTATGGTGTGCCCGGTTTTTTTCAGATTCAACAACGTGTTCATGACACTCACCACTGACCGATAATCAAGATTTGCAAAGGGTTCGTCCAGGATCAGTATCTTTGGTTCCATTACCAAGACCCCTGCTATGGACAGACGTCGCTTTTCACCTCCACTGAGGGTTCTTGGGCGTTGCTCTTTTTGTTGTGATAGATCAAGAAGATTGAGCGTCTTCTGGAGCCTCATCTTCTGTTCCTGTTCGCTCAGTGCGAGGTTCTCCATACCAAAGCGGATGTCTTTCTCCACCGTCTGTCCAACAATTTGTGTATCAGCATCCTGAAAGATGAGCCCAATGGTTTGCATGCGTTTCTTTGGATGTTTGGTGACATCCTCTCCATCAAGGAAAATTGAACCGCTGTTTGGCTTGATAAGACCCTTGATGAGGCGAAGCAGTAAACTCTTTCCCGACCCGTTTGGCCCTGCGATCAAGGTGAAGGTTCCTTGTTCGACACAGAACGAGATGTCATTCAGTATAGGCTTTTCTGCCTCGAACGAGAAGTTCAAAGAGGCAACCGATAGGAGTGCAGGCTGTGTGTTTGTCATGACGTTGAGACTGTAACAGATGTATCAGCTTTGCACAAGATTGAGAGATTTAT
>CAZJMG010000037.1:0-35098 GCA_964547185.1 uncultured Sphaerochaeta sp. | reverse complement strand
TTGATGCGTGATCAGCTCAAGCAGGTCTCATGAACAAGTGCGAACTTTGAGTTCTATAATACAAAGACTGCCTTGTGTTGGTTGCTTTAGCTCGTTCAAAGGTAATATGCCAACAATCTGATTGTACTTGTTTCAAAAATTCTCCTATCGATTTTCCGACTACCAAGGAAGGAGAAACTTGCAAATCAAGATTCTTTTCATTATTCACTACAGAAACAATTATAAAACCACTGTCAACGATGAACACCAAGTCATGCAGCAGATCCTCATGGACCTCGATATGTTCCAGTGCCCTCGATTCATCAGCTACCGCAATAAGAAGAATAGTTATGCTGTTCTTGGCATCCGGGGGATACACCAATAATTGCAAGAAATACGACCCAGAGGACATCGTGTACGTCTGGGTTTTGCTGTGAGCTTGTCGTGCATGAAGAATAGATGAGATATGAATGGCTGCAAGAATTTCGTTGGGATTTTTTGTTTGCAAATACTCTTGTGCCTGTTTATTGCAAAAGAGTAATTCTGGTCCCTCAAGAGAAACCTTGAGGCAACCGATATCCAAAGACTCGAGTATCGATGTAGTAGGTGGTTTCAAAAATGCCATGCAATCGCCTCACTGGATTGGAGCATGGATAGTGGTCTATCAAAGCTCAGCTGTTACCAAAATTATATCATGGAAGTACTTCACTTCATAGGAAGACAAATTCTCTTCAATTTCAAAATTTGTATCGGAAAAACATCCAATATGAATACAGCAATCGTACTGCTCATCGAAACAGTCATAGTAATATCCGGCCATTTCCTTATAGGCAAGCTCAGATTTTCAACATGTGTTCAAAAGGAATTTACTCTATGAGTAACCTTTTAAGTAACTTGCTAATAATCAATTATCGAGTAAATAAACAAAAAAGGGCCATTTGTATCTTATCTCTTTGCTATATTGCTTTGGGCTACTGTTTCATGCTTGTAGAAATAGTAGGAAATTTCCTACAGTAATAAAACTTCTATTTCCTATACTGTTATTCGTATAGGGAGATTGCCATGTTACACTACGACCATCGTATCAAGCTAGAAGTCCCCTTTGATTACCTAAATCTTCATAAGGTACCAAAGGACACAACAATAGCCTCGTTTTCAAAACTGATATGGTATGGGTACGATGAGCAAGGACCATCCGTGTATCGTCGAAATCCGAAGACCGGCGAAGTAATTCGCATTGATTTTCTTGAATCCTGACGAATTCTTATCAAGACTTCTTTTCCTGTGAGCGTGCAGGAAACATGGCCGTCATCTTTAATAAGTCACTGAGACTGTCCGATCCAAGCTTCTCCATCAAGCGACTCTTATAGGTACTGACCGACTTGATTGAAATATGTAGATCATAGGCAATCTCCTTCATCGTTGAACCTTTTACGAGTAAGGAGAAAACCTCAAGTTCACGATTACTGAGGTTTTCCAAGAGATTCTGTTGCTTCTCCCTTGTTGTTTTCTGAAGAAAAAAGGAACCTCCTTGTGTAAGTTCTTCTATAGCATGAAATAGTATAGTAGGATCACAATCCTTTGATAGATACCCTTTGGCACCCAGAGCTTTGGTCTGTTCCAAGTAAAACACATCAGGGTACATGCTTAAAATACAAAACGGAGGAAGCTCATTCATACGACCCTGCAGCTCTTGCAAAATCTCGATTCCGCTTATCCACGGCATAGCCAAGTCAAGAAAGATGAGGTCGCAGGTACTTCGGTCAATAGTATCCACCTGTTCTAAAAACGCCTTTCCATCAGAATACTCAGCAATGACCGATGCTCCTAGCTTGCCTTCCAGTATAGAAATCAAGCCTTTTCTGAAGAGTAAATGATCTTCTACTATAATGATTCTTTTCATTATTCTCCCCCCCATTAATTAGGGAATGCCCTCTTCATGTGCAACACGGCCCGCGTCCCGTTAGGGTGACAAGGTTCCAAAACTACCTCTCCCCCTACATATTCCAAGAATTTTTTTGTCGCAAAAAGTCCAAGCCCAGGCCCTTTTTCTCCTGCGGTTCCCGAGGTATGTACACCCCATCGACCTTCAGAGAAAGCTTTGAGAGCCTCTAATCCGATAGGCACTCCCCCATTTTTAACAGTAATCTGAACAGTCTCTGGCTGTATGGAAACGTTCAGATGCACCACTTCATATTTTGGAGAATACTTGATTGCGTTCTCCAGAATATTCCTAAGAGCTACTCCTGCCAAAAATTCATTTACAGATATGAGAACATTGTCTTCTATCTTTATAACAAGCTGTATGCTCTTCTGAGCTGCATGACGTTGCACTGATTTTACACCTGTATCGAGAAGCATCTGAACATCAAGAGCTGTTATCGGATAACGTTGCTTTGCATCAGAGAGGATGCTCAATGCAAGCAGGTTGGTGAGCAATGAATTGGCACGATCGATGAGAACATCAAGTTCTGTGTTCATCTGGTTCCACATCGGATCGTCCTTGAACACAGCATTGGTCGACATCAGTTGCTGCATCGATTTCATTGAAACCAAGGGAGAACGAAGGTCATGGGCCATGATTTCGATGAGCATGGACTTGAGTTGATTTACCTGAGAAAGCTGCTCAAGACTCTCCTGAACGCTCTTCCTCATACGGCAACATTCACTCATATCACGGATGATCAACAGCGAAAAGGGCGTCTTTACCGCTGAGAACTGCCGAATTTCGTAGAAGCATGAGGCTCCCGCTTTTTGAGGCATCGTGATGATCAATCCTTGAGCGGTTGCATCAACACGAGAATATTGTTTGGCATATACCTTCAGTAGTTGCACATGTTCTGAAGCTTCTGCAAGTGTTCGGCCAAGAAATGAGTCGGTTAAATCCGGCATGTATTCTTTTGCCTTGGGAGAGATGTCAAGAATACGTTGGTATGTACCCAGAATGACAATACCATCCTGCAAGGTTTCAAACATCATGGAGCTGTGTTTGCTATGGGTTTTCCCCTGTGACTCAGAAGCATAAAGCAATAAGACCAGACCAGTAGAGAAAACAAGGATGATGAGAAGGAGAGACCTTTGGAAGGGTTCAGCCATAAAGAGTGTCATACCAAGAAGCGTAATTGAAAACAAAATGAATCCACAAAGAACCAATAAGACCCGTTTCCTTTTTTCAATTGTTTTATGATACACCACCTTACTAATGAGATAGAGACTTATCAGTATGCTCATTACCTGCAAACCAGCAGCAAAACAGTGAAAAACTGAGGGGTATTTGTTGAAGACAGGAAGAGTAATCTCTGTCTCTCCAGTAAGAAATACAGCATCCAAATGATAATGCGCAACAAGAGCTACAATAAGCAGGGCTGTACTAAACCCGAGTAAGATACCAGGGACCATGAGATTCCACTTCTTGATCAACTCAGTGAACTGTTGAAAATATCCATACAATAAAAAAGGTATTGCAAGAAGACTGAAAAATCTCAGATGCCTGGCAATGGCTGTGAGCGTGTGAGACAAGGAGAGAGAGATGAACGTAGAGCCGAGGGTGAAGACGAAAAGAGCACAGAGTACATAGACCAATCTTTTTGTGTGTGGTTTTCTCTCATGCAAAATAACAATAATGAGAAAAAGTTCAAAGAAGGCAATAATGCTACTGAATCCTGTAAAACTGATTATTTGACCCATGTTTCCTACTCGTAAGAGACGTATCACCCAGAGGTTCCTTTGAAGTACAAACCTGCTACACACTTCAATCTACTGTAGTCTATGCAAGTAAATTCCTACAAGCATCGGCAAACTGAAACAAAACTCTTGTCATGACAATCAATTCTTTTAACTATATACAATTACTATATAATATATAAAAACCTGTCAGCAAACTCTTACAATAGCTAAGTCCAATATCGCCTACTTTTGCTTCAATAGCAAGAGACATACGACATACTTTGTACTTTCTAGATACCCCAGATCTGAAAAGATTGTCTGCAAGCCGGGACTCATGTATCATTGGTACGTATGAAACCACAGGTTAAATTACCGTATACACTTAAGAGACGACTGGCCTTCTCGTTTATTCTCATCATCGTCTTGATGGCTTTATTAAATGTAACTTCACTGTATTGGTCTGGGACTTATTATGGAAGACTCTCTTCTAGGTTGCACCAGCATGTGGGAATTCATACGGTATCAATGGAATGTCACAAAATCCCTGATACCATTGGCAATTATATCAGTAGCGGGAACAGAAATTATATTGTCCAGTCATATCAGCATCTGGATACGATTCAAGAACAGTTGGTTCGCCTGCAAAACAACACTCTGTACAGAAGTCCTCTTTACTTTTACTTCACTGATTCACTGAATATGGTGGCAACCCTACGATCGCTGATCGATGAGCTTGTAGTCAATTACGTAAGTGAACAACCAATCATCTACATCCGCAATCAAGAAAACACGATATTGCGACATATAGGATATATTCAATCTGAATTATCAAAAATCAACAGTACCTACATGGAAGAAATCCAAGACTTCTATAGAGGCTTTGCCGTAGCTATAGCAAGAGTGGTACGAATAACCATTGGAATGACGGTAATTCTGGTGATTCTCTTTTCTATGATTGCTCATCGGTTTACACTCTCAATTACACAGCCCATCCACACACTCGCGCTGACCATGCTGAAGTTTGGAAAAGGAGACCTTAGCGCCAGTATAGAACCGAGAAAGACAAATGACGAGATTTCAGTACTCATTACCTCTTTCAACAGAATGGGCCAACAAATCCAGCGCCTCGTCCTTGGAATTCGAAAGAAGGCAGAAGTTGAGAAACAGCTGAAAAATCAGGAACTTGCAAACCAGGAAGCCCACCGCCTGCTCAAAGAGTCTGAATTGGCTCTTCTTCAGTCTCAGATAAATCCTCATTTTCTATTCAATACATTGAACACGATATCTGCGGTTGCCCAAATCGAAGAAGCTCCAGAAACCGACAAGCTCATAGTAAATCTTTCTACAATGCTCCGATATAATCTGAAGAACCAGTCTGATACTGTTCCTCTAGCAAAGGAAGTTGAGGTAGTGAAGTCCTATATGCATATCCAAATGACGAGATACGGGCACAAACTGACATACACTGAAAAGATCGATCCCTCGACCTTGGGGGCACTCGTTCCAATCATGTTGCTGCAACCGTTGGTTGAGAACGCCATCAAGCACGGTATTGAACCATTGGGAAGAAAAGGGCAGGTTGTGTTGACGATAGAAAAGACCCTGGATGACAAGCTGAGGATCATCATAGAAGATGACGGGAAAGGCATCGACGACAAGATTCTCGAAAATCTGTATTCACAGAGAACCGCAGAAGAGGAGAAACCCTTGGGCATCTACAATGTAGCAAGAAGATTGCAGTTGTATTATGGAAATCAACCTCTCAGCATAAAAAAGGGAGCGGTACGCGGAACTGTGTGCATGATAGAAATTCCCAATTCAAAGAAAGAGGACATCACCGAGTCTTCAGCCGATATTCCCTTGGGGTGAAGCCTGTGATCTTTCCAAATACTTTCGAAAAATAACTCACATCATTATACCCGCTTTTATATGCAACATCTTTTACGGAAAGATCTGTATTCTTCAATAAATCACAAGCGAGCTCGATACGCCGCTGACATACATAGTCACTGAAATTGATATTGAACTTCTGTTTAAACAATTTACTGATGTATTGCGGGGTAAAACCAATAAAATCAGCCAGACTATCCAAACTGATTGAAGAGCCCAGATCATTTAGGTCAATGTAATGAAGAATTCTTTGGATGTTGCTCTCTTCAGATGGTGTAGAACGATTTATGCTGTCGATGATCCGTTCCATCGCATTGGGAAACCAATGAATTATCTGTTCCTTTGTCTCCATCATATTCAAAATCCTGATCAGGGAGGAGACAGTATTGCGCAAGTGCCCATGTGCACGCAATACCTTATTATTCTGAATAAGGATCATCAGCTCCGTTATGATATACCGAACATCAAAGAAGGTGTCTCCATAGGTACACAACCATCTTCCGATTGATACGATTATTTCTCGCGACTGAGCATCTTGTCCATGGACAAGGGCTTCCATCAAGCGTTGTAACAGCACCTCAGGAAATTGATCCTCTTGATCAATCAGCTCGACTGTTTTGCAGTCGGTTGCCACAGGTTCCACCTGATACACAAGGATAGGAGAACTTGCGTCATCCTGAAGAAGATCGAGAGCTTGCTGGAATGAGTGGGGAAACTGCGATGGGTCTTGTTGCCACCCGCCAACTCTTACTATCAAGGGAAGCCCCGTTTTCATTGAAAGATAGCGCAACAACTCTTTTGCAAAAGAATCGATTCGATCATTGATCTTTTCGATGCTATCTATAGGGCCGAGAAGAGAGGAGACAAATACAGGCAATACATTCCCGATCCAATGCCCCACGTAGCAGTTGGGAAACCGATTTACCGCTTGCACACAACCATCTTGCTTCTCTTCATCCATAGGATCAGACAAAGAAAAGGAACAAAGCGCGAACACCCCCTCTTTTATGGGTTGAGCAAGCAGCTTGGCAAAAGAACGTGCTGACACGCCCCCATACCTGCCGTACATAAACGCAGTAATCATGTCCTTGGTTGCAAGCAATCGAAAAACATGCAGGTCATTCTGCTCCTGTGAGACTTGCCGCGCATTACTGATGTTCTTTGAAGCAACCCGAAGCAAATCCCGTAAAGCGTCAATTTGTATTGGTTTTACAATATAACCCAGAACTCCGATGTTCATCGCCTTCTTTGCATATTCAAAATCTTCATATGCACTGACAATGATAATTTGAGCATCGGCATTCTCTTTGAGAATTATCAAAGAAGCATCCAACCCACTAATCTCCGGCAACTCGATGTCCATAAGGACAATGTCCGGATCGAGCACCCGAAATGACTCTAAAGCTTCAGATCCTGTAGAAGCCTCTCCAATTACTTCATATTCTGAAAAATGCTCACTGATCAGTTTACGACAAGCATAACGAGCCAAAGGCTCATCATCAACTAAAAGGATGCTCATTTTCTCAACCACGGTTTCTCCCAGCTCTGTTCCTATCTTTTATAGATTATTATTGAAAGCGCTGACCGTTTCAATCATCGCCTCAACATTCTCCAAGGGAGTGGCTGCCTGCAAATTGTGGATTGTATTGAAGACATAGCCTCCGCTTTCCCCAAAAATCTTGAGTCGTGAAGCAACTTCCTTTCTCACCTCTTCTGCAGTTCCAAACGGAAGCGTCTTCTGAGTGTCTACACCACCTCCCCAAAAGGTAATCCTATCACCGTAGCTTTCTTTTAGATGCTTGGGGTCCATACCAGCGGCAGAGCATTGGACAGGATTCAGAATATCAAAACCGACCTCGATCATCGAAGGAATGAAGGGATCAACAGCACCGCATGAGTGTTTGAACGTTTTCCATGTAGTGTTTGCATGAATCCAATCATTCACTTGCTTATAATACGGACCATACAATTGGTTGAAAGTATCTACGGAACAGAATTGTCCTGCCTGGGTTCCAAAATCTGTACCACAGATGAAAATTGCATCAATTGCATTCCCGATTGCACTATGAATGCGCTCAAGATTCTTCAATGCTATGGCAGCTTGAGCAGAGAAAACCTCATGGATGTACTCTTGTCTCATAACAGTGGAAACATACCACTCTGTTACATCACGTATCCCTTTGGGGTATTTCAGGTTCGGGGCAGGGACCAAGGCGATATCTCCAAATGCAGTACCCCCAAAAGTTGCAATAATACCCTTCCCTGTAGCTTGAGCCTTGGAAACTTCATGAGAAAAATAGGCAATATCCTCCTCTGAAATAGGCCCAAACTCTTCAAGGTTGTCTTTCGGATCAAGAAGATCGTCATCAATGATTTCTTGACGAACAATCGTATCAAAAAAGTATCCACCTTCAGGCATATGGCCACTTGGAGGAGCCGATCGGTCTCCCTCCGGGTAGATGAATACGTCAGAACCTTCCAAACGTACTTCAAAATCTCCAGGCACCAATACATCCTGTCCCCAAGGAGTTTTCCATTCCTTCCAGTTTCCAAGAGGAAAACCGAACATTGTTTTTCTGGGAAAAACCCCAACCACATCAACCTGCATAGCCTCAAGCAGATCATCCTCGATCATTCCAAGCATTTGGTATGGCTCATGAATCTTCACAGGACTCTTCTCCAAGCCATAAATGGTCCTGAGCTTCTCAATGATGCTGCAATGTATTCCCGTAACTGAAGTAGAACCGAAATCAACAGGAACCGGTCCTTGCTCATGCTTCAGTGATTTCTGTAATTTTTCTTTGCCATTCATATAGATAACCCTTAGCTTTTCTTATACTTTTTACTTATCGTATCAATCAGGACTGCTGTCAATAGCGTGGCTCCGATTACAAATGTCTGCCAGTATACATCAACACCGATCAACGTAAGCGCATTTGAGATGAGTCCCATCAGCAGGGTCCCTAAAAAGGCACCTAGAATGGTTCCTTCACCTCCAGATAGACTTGCTCCACCAATGATAACAGCAGTAATAACCCTCAATTCCAAACCTGTGCCTGCTGTAACAGAGGCAGAACCAAGCCTGGCTGTCATCACTATTCCAGAAATCGCGGCAAACAAGCCGGTAAGCACATAGGCAAAAATCTTGATTTTATCAACAGCGATTCCTGAAAGACGCGCAGCATGTTCGTTACCTCCGATATAGTAACTTTGCCGGAAGAACCTTGATTTTCTTAACAGAATATCACCAATGATAAGCAACACCACACAGATGATGATCGGTGTCTGTATACCGAACACCTTTGCTTGACCGATCGCCTTGAAAGAAGAAGGAAGGCCGGTAACATTCTGTCCTCTCGTAACAATAAGCGTCAATCCTCGGTAAAGACTGAGACTCGACAGCGTGGTAACAAATGGATTGATGCCGATCTTTGCAACAATCAAGCCGTTGAACAATCCTATACAAGCTCCTAAACACATCCCGAACACGACAGCAAGGATTACCGGCATCCCTGATCTGAGCATCAATGCTGTACTTGCTCCGGTAAAGGCGACGACAGATCCTACAGACATGTCAAAACCGCCTGTCACCATCAGATGAACCATCGCAACTGCGATAATTGCCTCCAACGACAAGCCCAACATGACCGCAAGAAGGTTGGCTCTCGTCAAAAAGTAGGGTGAAGCGATCGTCATAAGAACAAATAGCATCACCACAATCAGAAAGATTACAAATTCCCTTTGTTTAACTAATTTCTTTGCCCAATTATTCACACAATCCTCCAGCTTCCGTTCCAGCGGCTAATGATATTACTTGTTCTTCTGTGGCACCCTTTGCAGGAATATCTCCCACAATCTTTCCATTCTGCATTACAAGAATCCGATCACTTACTCCAAGGATTTCAGGCAGATCGGAGGATATCATCAATATGGCAACATTGCTTGCAGCAAGTTTGCGCAATTGCTGATAAATGTCACTCTTCACACCAACATCAACCCCTCTTGTAGGTTCATCCACGATCAAAACCTTGGGCCCTATTCCAAACCAAGTGCCCAAAAGCACTTTTTGCTGGTTTCCTCCCGACAAATTCCGAACCAATTGATGAACCGAAGGGCAAGCAATCTTCAAATCATCTTTCATTTTCAAGGCATACTGGGTAATTGCCCCATCCTCAATAAACCCAAAGCCATTGCTGAAATCCTCAAGATGATTCGATACTGAATTCTCCCTGATCGAAAATCTGGTAATCAGTCCCTGTGTTTTTCTATCCTCGCTCAGATAGCCTATTCGGTTTTTGATTGCATCTTTGGGAGACTTAATCGTCAGTTTCTTTCCTTCAAGATAGACTTCTCCTGACTCTTTTGGGTCGGCACCTATAATTGCTCTTGCAGTCTCTGTCCGCCCTGCCCCGACAAGTCCGGACAACCCAACAATTTCACCTTCCCTGATAGAGAAAGAGATGTCATCAAACGTTCTTCGAGGACCCTGCTTCTTTCCTGTAAGATGCTTCACCTCAAATATTTTTTTTCCAATTTTGCTGGAAGGTGAGCGAACTCCATACATGTTGACAATCGCCCGCCCAACCATGTTGGTAATCAGATAGTCTTCGTCAATATCTTTGACAAATGCTTCAGAGACATGTTTGCCATCCCTGAGCACTGTTACTCGATCGGCAATCTCAAAAATTTCACTGAGATGGTGAGAAATAT
The DNA here is from genome assembly GCA_964547185.1 of uncultured Sphaerochaeta sp. Lineage (GTDB taxonomy): Bacteria > Spirochaetota > Spirochaetia > Sphaerochaetales > Sphaerochaetaceae > Sphaerochaeta. The sequence continues at coordinate 24,853 of CAZJMG010000037.1, read as the reverse complement.
ATATGAAAGAGTATCCACGATCTTTCAACCTCGAAATATTCTTAAACAATTGCTTGATTTCAGGTTCAGTGAGAGATGAAGTCGGTTCATCCAGGATGAGAACTTTAGGATTGAATGAAATTGCTTTGAGAATTTCGACAACCTGCTGATTTGCGATGGACAACCTTGAAACAGGCATGGATGGATCCACGCAATCCATTTCAAACAGCTTGAGCAACGCACGTGTATCCTCATACAACTTTTTCTTATCTATGATGTTGTACTTATTGGTGGGTTGTCTGTTTGCAAAAATATTCTCTGCAATACTAAGACTGGGAATCAAGCTGAGCTCCTGAAACACAACACTAATGCCCTTTGTGTTTGCCTCATGAGGGGTGAAGCACTCAAACTTTTCCCCTTCCATATATATGGTTCCAGAATCCGGCTTGTATACTCCTCCGAGGATCAGCATCAAGGTACTTTTGCCTGCACCGTTTTCACCCACCAAGGCATGCACCTCTCCTTTGCGTAAACAGAAATCAACATTATCCAACGCTCGTACACCTGGAAATGTTTTTACGATTCCTTTAGCCTGCAGCAGCACTGTATCTGACATGACATTTTCCTTTTATCATCAATGACATACGCGTATTACAGTAAGGAAACAACAGAAGATATCAAAAAGAATCTAGCTGCCATTACTAGAGAGAAAGGTTCGAAGCGGTACGTATCTACCGCTTCGAATCAACAAGCTACTTCTGTTATCGTTTGAAGTAAGAGTAGTTACCCTTATCAATGATTACAGCACCTGTATCAACCATGGCGGGGATGCCAAGCACTCCTGCTGCCCTGTTATTGCTCGTGATGGCAACATTACTGTTGTATAAGTTGAAGAGGATCTGGGTTGCATAGTAGGGCATCAAAGCAGTCTGTTGTGCAACAGTAGCTGAGATAATTCCTTCGGCAATCCCTTCAAGAACCTCATTGTCCCTATCCATGGAAATAATTTTCACCTGACCAATCTTGCCTGCCTCTCTAACAGCAGTTGCTGCTCCTGAACCACCGGCAGCTTCCACGCAAGCGATTCCTGCAAGATCTGGATATCTTTGAATGAGGGCAGAAGCTGCTTGTGCGGCTATGACAGGGTCACTTTGTGTATCGGCAATCTGCACCACTTCAATCCCAGGATATTTTGCGAATGCGTCACGATATCCTGCTACCCGTTCTTCCAAGTTTGACTGACCGGGCTTGGTCATGATTGCAACTTTTCCCTTCTTCCCGATAAGTTCTGCCATTTTGTGGCCGCCGGTCTGTCCTGCTCCAAAGTTACCGGTTCCAACAAATGCAAGCCTATTGGAATTGGGGAGGTCGGCATCAACAGTAATGACAGGTATTCCTTGCTCAATTGCTTTGTTGATAATGGGTTCGAGAACTGATTCAAATCCGACAACAACGATTCCTTGAGGTTTCTTCGCTATTGCCTGCTCAAAGGCACTGACCATGGCATTCATGTCGTACTCAGCTGGGCCAACATACTCTGTTCTTACCCCAAGCTCTTTTCCAACCATTTCCATTCCCATTTTATGATCGTAGAAATAGGCCAAATTACCCAAAGCCGATACTTGAATGTATAATTGGTCTGCACGTTCAATGAATTGCCTCTCAACTGCCGCACTGGTGCCTGCATCAGAGCTCATCGCCTCTCCGTCCCCTTGCGCCCATACAGAGAAGACGACACATACCAAGCACACTAAAACCATTAACCCTTTTCTCTTCATTTCGTAACCTCCATGTCCAAAATGTTCATACTTTGGTGCACACACACCACCGTTTTACGTTTCTACACAACCTTATAAATACGGATACGTTTACCCAAGCTCTGCACTCCTCTTTCATTCTCCTACTCCCTCCATCTCCTTTATTAAACAGGGAGTCTTCACTTTTGAGAGTCCAAAAGCAAACTACAAGGTTGACTGTCTCTAGTATGAATCTGGCGTGTGGTTATCGATAGTGCTAATAATTTCTAAAAATAGAGAAAATTTTAACAACCAAGGAACGCACAACAGTAAGATTGTTTCAATAATATTAAGATTTTACCATTACGAAAAAATACTCATGTATTCATATCCCAGCGTAGAGCTACACCAAAAGAAAGGTTGAGAATACCTGCAAGGGTTCGTGAGCCTTGCAGTCATGGACATACTCTTCGATGGAGAAGGCTCTTTGTAAAGCTCAGCAAAATCAATCAATAATATCCACCGGGAACCCCGCCTACATTTCTGACTCTTCACCAAGTCACAACCCTATGAATGAACACATCCAAAGGGCTTACCACTACAACGTTTGATGAAACCAATTCTAGAAATCCGAAGTAGTAATAAAACAGTAGATTGTAGTGGAGTAAGTTCCACTTGATGGATATGTTGAAGTCGGCAGGTACATTTTAATGTTACCAATAAGTACATGCATTTCATTGGTACTAGAATCTATGGGCGAAAACACCATCTGTTTATGAGTTAAAAACTCGCTATCCAGAGTGATAGGAACTGCTGGACGACTAGGGGTTGTAGCCTCAAAAGCCAAATAATACCGAAAAAAGCGACCACTTTCGTTCTGGAAAAAAAAGATATCAGAAGTTCCTGCTTGATTTGAAGCAAATCTTATGATTGCAGCACTCTCTTCTGAATTATAAAAACACTGTCCAATAGTGAGGGCTTCTTGCACAGTATGCCTACCTTCCAGCCAATAAAATGGAAAGTTATTTTCAATAGTCCGAAAAACTCCAAAGGCATACGTCGGAGGAGGATCATTCGGGGTCAATAAATATCTACCACTCAAGCGTAATACAAGGTTGATTCCACTCAACGTAGAGACTGTAATTTCTGATTCATAAGCTCGAGATCTTAATCGATGTTTTTCGGTTCGAATCAGGGTTACATCAATCCATATATGCCGATAGGGATATTTATATTTATACCCATTTGAACCATTATATGTTCCTTGATTTCCTCTCTCGTTGTATCCTGTTTCTCCAATTTCAACCTCTTCCGAACCCGCTCCATAAGCTATGTTCACTGTTTGCCCAGGATGTTCGACTACCGTATTTATCAAAGAAAAGTCATGGTGTACATCTTGTCCATGGTAAATACCCTTGGGTCGTAGAACAAGGAAAAACTCCCTCCATCGATTAGTATCTGATTGTCCATTGTTGTCAATATATGTGAAATAAAATCGATTATTCTGTGTGTTTTGAGCCAATGGTCCAGTGTTCATAAATGACAGGATTGTAGGAGGGCCTGTATATATCAATCTACCTAAAAAGCTATGAGAATTCCACACTTCAGTAGCATTCGCAAAAGAACCGGGGGTATTTGGTCGATCATGAGCACTCATGGAAATATCCGTGAGAGAACCGCTTGATATGTCATAAGTCAAAGACTCGGAAAAACAAATAAAATTAATAAAAACAATAAAAATAATAATAAAAATAAAACTTTTTCTAACTAATCGCATTACTACCCCCATGTCATATGTGTTGAACTTCTCCTTAATATGTCATAAGTAACAAATTTAATAGGAAATGTCAAGCATTTTATTTGAAAGAAAAAAGTTAATTGAATTTGGGCGTTGTTCAACAGGGTGTTTGGGTTTACTCTATTTAATTCAATATGATACTGTCCAAAAAGATATATTAATAAGAGGCTGTCAATGTGGTTTGTTCTCCATTCTATGCTTTGGAAGCGAAAACTATTTTTCGTCTTGCTTGTTTGCATTACAGTATCTGTAGTGTTTCCAGCCCATTACGTTTTTACCAAAACAAAAGAGATACTAGTTGAAGAAAACCAGAAAAGGGCAATCGATATTGCTATATGTATTTCAACATTTCTGACTCAAGATATTGAACGATACAGAACTCTTTCTGAAACAAGTATTCTTCTACCTGATAGTCCTTCTTTCTCTTACTATCAGCAGTCTTCATTGCTTCTCAGGTTGATAAAAGAAAAAACGGAAGCCGCTTTCATTTTTACCGCAAAACTCGTTGACGATGAGACGAAAGCTTATGTACTTGACGGAGAGGACCATCAGAGCAAACTTTTTTCTCCTTTTGGCAGTCATGACAACCTCAAACCTATTGAAAAAGAAGCCTATCAGACGAGATCTTTCATTGCCAGTCTTATTGAGGAAGATCCTAACTGGGGAAAATTCTTAACCGGATACGCACCGATTATTGATGCAAGAGACGATACAATCGTAGGATGGGTCGGCGTAGATTACAATGCTGAATTTCTTTACAAGAGGTATGCACGTGTTTCATGGATCTTGGGTATATGCTTTACCTTTCTAATTCTTTCATTATCTACAATCCTTTATGGATTGATTCTATCGATACAAAAAAAATCAAATATTGATTATATGACAAAGCTAGGCAATAAACGTTCTTTCAGTAAAATTTCATTAGCTTTACTCAAAGATGCCCAATTGTCAAACAAGCCTTTTGCTCTTTTGATGATTGATGTAAATAAATTCAAGCAAATAAACGATACATACGGACATCCCATAGGGGATGTGGTCTTGAAACGAATTGCAATGGTACTAGTATCAATTCTTGGTTCTTCACATGGTTGTTTTCGCTATGGCGGCGATGAGTTTGCAATTTTGATTCCCTCTTGCTCTCTCCCAAAAGCCGCTATCTTAAAAGAAGATATTCATCAAGAAGTCCATTCTCTTTCCATTGAGCAACTACAAAACTACCGAATCTCAGTAAGTATTGGGATGGCTGTATGGGAAGAAGGAAAAACACTACAGGCCTTGATTGATGAAGCTGATCAGAACTTATATGAACAAAAAAAACTCTTCCATAGCAACACCAAATAGATGGTATTGCTTACCCCAAAAATGGAGGGGGGCAGACAACCTGAAATCCCGTAATTTTATAGTTAGTTACAGGAGGCCATCAACTGTGCCTCGAGCTATGGGACACATAACCTCCATGAGGAGTAAGGCTACAACAGGGATGGACAGCCAGATCCCTTTCTACTATGAGATACTGCCCGGGTGAAGAAGAATATCGACAAGGACAGAGACTACCTTGAGCTTCTCCAAAACATTCTCGTCTACTGAATCCATCGTCTTCATCCGATTCCTCTCGCTCATCATTACCGAACATATAAGGAAAGTGCTCCGCGATACACACATTGATGCCGAGCAGAAAAATCCAAAGACCTGGATCAGCCGCTATACGGTCCCCGAGGTGTTCAAGAATACCTACAAGCCGATTCATCCGGAGAAGACTAAAGCTCAGCGGCAAATATTTGAGATTTTCGAACTCGAATCATAGGTCCTAGCTATAATTTTTTGAGATTTCAGGACATACCTTTTCCTGAAAATTACAGGGCTCTTGCAAGGTGTCTAGATATTGATTGCGGGGTTCCACAAAGGCAGTTTTCCTGTCTCAAGGGGGATGCTTTTTCAGATTGGACACACAAAACAAAAGCAATTCTTAGCAGATATATTAAATCCTAATAGAGTATAAACCCTGCTTATTCGTTGCCTTCTCTTGCTTCTTTTCCCACATGTCCCAGAGCCAATCCTTTACCGACCGTTTCCATTGTTGGTCTTTAGACGGGATATTCTTGATCAGGCTCTTCGGATTAAGTCCCATCTGTTTTACAATGCGGATATCTTCCTCGTTCAGCCTGCACAATTTCTTTGCTTTCTTCCACTCTTGTTCTGGAAATGCCACAGTAAAACTCCCTCAGGGAATAGATAATTGATGTCATCCCAGTCAAAGGACCTTGTCAGTTCCTTGAAATATGACCAATTTCCTGTAAGGTGACGATAGCGCCCTGCCACAATCCCGGGCCTGATCCTCAGTTGCTTTGCCATAGCAATAACCTCTTCTCTTGAGATAATTTGACTAATGGTTTTATTATATGCTTCAGGAATCGTAACTGCTCAGGTATAGGCTTTTCTTCCTGAGCAATCGTTTTTCTCAGCCCATGTTTTGTTGTCGAATATGCTATACTATTTCCAATTTGAGATAGGATTTAGATGGCAGCGTAGTAACCTTCGACCATGCCAAGCAGGTGGGAAATCATATCCGATCGAATGTGCTTGTCCACGGATAGGATCGGCCGAACTCTTAGCACAAAAGATCCTTCTCTATTTACAGCTCTTCAGGCGGATATTTCAATATATAGTGCGTGCTCCGTCCCTGTCCTTTCTGCTGCAGAAGATTCTTTTGTACCAAATCCTTGATATCTCGTATTGCTGTATCTTGTGATACGTTACAGATCTTTGCCCATTTTGATGAAGTCAAATTACCCTTGAAATCATCCAAGAGCAGTGAAAGCATTTTTCTCTGGGTACCTGTTATCGTGTATTTGGCTGACTTCTGCCAGAATCTGGCCTTGATCAGTACACTGTCTACAGTACTTGCTGATGCCTTTATTGCATGTGACAGGCAATTGAGGAACCAAAGCAGCCACTCTGTAATATCAAGTGTCCCCTTTTGTGTTTTCTCAAGAATTGCATAATAGCTCTCTTTTTCCCTCTGGATTTGTGCTGACATACTGTAGAAACGTTTTCCTGTACCATCAGATCTGGAAAGCATCATATCAGTGATGGCTCTTGCAAGTCTTCCATTCCCATCGTCAAATGGGTGGAGTGTGATAAACCAGAGGTGTGCAATTGCAGCTTCTATGATGGGGTGTTGCTTTGAAGGAGCATTGATCCAAGACAAGAATTGCGAGAGTTCATTGGAGAGTTGTGCAGCCTCGGGAGCTTGAAAATGCACAATTTCCATTGGCCCATTACTTCTCGAGACAACTTGCATGCGTCCTTTTTCATCACTTCTGAGCATGCCAACGCGTATCTTTCTCATTCCACTAAACCCTGTGGGGAATAGGGATGCATGCCAGCCAAAGACTCTTTCCAGCGTGAGTGGGGTGTTGTAGTTCTCTATGGCATCTAACATCATAGATACGATACTGTCGATATGATGGTCGGAAATTTCTGATTGAGCGTACGGTATATGTAGATGTCTGGCAATCGAAGAGCGGACTTGTCCATAATGCAAGTGTTCACCTTCAATTTCACTGGAGCTGATGATATTCTCTGTGAGAGTATGCCAATTCGATTCTCTCTGCAGTTCAAATCCAAGACTTTTCATGCGACCCAGTACTTCTCCCTGTAAAAAGGTGGTGTTTGCGAGAGGTTCAAGCAGGGCGTTTCTATCCCAGATAAAATGTGGCCATGTAGTATGTTCATAGATATACATAGATAATCTCCGCAATATGTGCGTAGATTATACTACCTAATCTACGCAAATGCAATGCATGGAACTCCATGACGAGGACATGCTGTCAGCCTTTGAGGGGACCATCGCCTATGCAACCTATGTTATCTCTGCAGGGAAGATTGAGGGCACAAATAACAAAATTAAAAGCTCAGGAGGCAGGGGCATGGGTATCCTGATGACGATTACTTCTTTCACAAGCTCCTGAAATGGAGCAGCAATTTGTGATCAGAATTCTCTCGCTGTGTTGAGAATCAAGCTAGAATTATGTATACCACGCTACATATCTCGTATTTCTGCCTCCTCCAATAGGCTGTATCTTCTTCTTCTCAACGAGTCCTTTCAATACACGAACCGCCATCGCCTGCGAAATGTTCAGAGCGGCTTCAACATCCTTTCGCGTGATGGATTCCTTGTCTTTGAATAACTTTAGAACTACAGATTCATTGGCACTCAAAGAGAAGTTTCCTACAACTTCGTTTACATTTGGAAGTGTAATCTTGAATGCATTATCGGTTGCTCGTATGTCCGGCTTGACAGGATAGTCTTCATAGCTTCGCATCATAGTTGGGATACCGGTTCCATAGGCTTCAATTAAAGTAAGGCGGAAAACACATTTGCAAGATTGCGATTTCGGGCAATGGAGAGACCAAGCATCATATCGTCAAGAGTGATACCACGGACAAGTCCTCCAATGGTTACAAACTCTATTCGGTCTTCGAATATACTAATAAGAGTGCTATCTCTAAACGAGTAATCTCTGTGGACAAGTGCATTAAGCAGGGCTTCCCGTATCGCTTCAACAGGATAGTCCCGCTTGTCAATTCGGTGCAATCCAACTATTTGTGAACGATTGCGATTGTAGCGGTCGATAAAGGTAAAGACATCCTCTAGCTGTTTGAGCAAAGAACCCGAAAACTCTCTCCTGTCCTTGAACTGAGCCTTTGCTATTCCATCATACACCGCTAGCTTAATCGTATGTAGGCACTGATCAGACATGAGCAATCCGAGATTTGTATACATCCCATTTTCATTCAACAAGCCCAACGTTTTTTGCTGGTTTAAACCAAACAGGACTCCTCGTTCTGCAAAAGCTTTATTTGCTTCAACAAATGTCAAATCCTGGTTAAGTGTACGTACCTCTTCATAGCGTTCTCCATCGGTATTACGTATCATTTTCAAAATTGCTGTTTCGGTTGCAGGAACAGTAGATGCGCCCTGACGGACAAACACTCCTTCCGGACGTATCCCTTTCACCGCAAGATAATAGGGGCATGCTGTTCCCTTTTGCACGTCAGCTTTGATGATGATTTTTCCATCAATGGTTTCCTGATAATACCCTACAAACAATGTTACATCTGGTTTTATGGAATCTCGAACAGCATTGCTAAGCTTGAGCAAGGTTCCATCCGAATCATCAACACCTACATATACAGAACCACCGTTGGTATTAGCAAACGCAATAACAGTTTTTACTATATCAGGAGTATATTCTTGCTTGAATGCAACTAACACACTTTCAGAAAACATCGCAATAGCCTCTCTTTCTTATACTGTTTTAATCATTCTAATCATCTATGTCCACAAATTGTATCAGTAGCTGTAGATAAAGAGGGAATCAAGAAATATAGAACATAGCATAAAAGCTTCTGGGTGAATTCGTATTACAGATCTGGAGCGAACAATCATCAATACCATAAAAACTTCACGAAGACGAAAGACTTCAAAGAACCACTTGCTTCCCTAAATCAAAACAGGAACCCAGTGAATTTGAGATTATGTTTCTCCATAACGATGCTCTTTATCGATATGGTTTTGAAGTAACGAGTGAGAAAGTCATCGGCAAAACAATGTTCTCTATGGATGAAGATGAGTCGCATGGTACACAAAAGTTCTTCTACCTTGGAGGACCTATTCTTGACACTCTTGAGAAAGGAAAGACCCTGTTCATCGATGAATTTGATGCACGGCTCCATCCTAATCTTGTACTGAGCCTGTTTTCTCTTTCCAACACCCCGAGTATTAATACAAAAGGAGCCCAATTAATGATTACTGCTCAAAACTCTATCTTCCTACAGTCAAATAAGCTTCGAAAAGATCAGATTTGGTTTGTAGAGAAGGATAGATTTGAGGCCGCCCATCTTTACTGCTTATCTGATTGCAAGTCAAATCATTCTCGCAAAAAATCATATCCTCCATCTGCCACCAGATACTTTATAGCTTCTCGCGCCTTTGGAAACTTTTGTATTTCATCAAAGACTATCAAGGTTTTTCTTTTGATGAGCCGAACATTATACTCGAGGGAGATAATCTGAAAGAACGTATCAAGATCATTCAGGTTCTCATGGAAGTTTTCCTTAATCTTTTTAGATGCAATTGCAAAATCCAATAAAACATATGAGTCATACTGCTCTTTTCCCAGTTTACTTGCAATTGTAGATTTTCCCGTTCTACGAGCACCTTCAATCAAGAGAGCACTTTTTCCATTCGAATTATGCTTCCATGCAAGCATTTTGTCGAATATCTTTCTTTGAAGTTCCATTATATTCCTCTATAATAGATTAATATAACAAAATATTGACAATACGCAGAGTATTAAGTTAGCTTACCCCGACACATGAGAGACGGCCTCCCAGCTGCGCTTAAGCAGAGTGCTCACCTTCTGCTGCCTTCTTGCAAGAACCATGGTGTAGATCAGGTCGACCACCATCAACTGCCCGAAGCGAGAAAGCGTCGCACCTTCACGAAAGAGCGACTCGCTGTTCACTACGTAAAGCGGAATGTCAGAGACCTTTGAGAGGGAATTGCCACCCATACGGGTGATGGCAATAACCGTCGCATTGCTCTTTTTCGCTTCTCTTGCAGTCTTGAGTACACTGCTTGTTTCCCCTGAGTAGGAGATTGCAACCAGAACGTCCTCCTCTTGGGCGGCACAGGCTTGCACAATCTGCATGTCACTGTCTGCAGTGTAACTGGCATGTAGTCCAAGACGGGCAAGTTTTTGTTGAAAGTCCGATGCGACAATTCCTGAAGCCCCGATTCCTGAAATAAGAATGTGCCGTGAGGCCAATATCGATTCTACAGCAGCTTCCAAGTGTTTGGTATCAAGGACCTTCTCGATGTCCTCCAACGACTGACAGGTGCTGTTGATCACCAGGTGCATCAGCTCATCGGTGGTTGTTTGGTCGGTAATTTTCGCTGTTGGTTTTTCCTGTGGCAGAGCTTCCGAAGAAAACACTTCTTTGGCAAGAGCCATCCTCAGCTCGGTATATCCGCTGAAACCGAGGCGCTTGGCAAACCTGATACAGGCAGCAGCACTCGACTCGGTGGTACCGGCCACCTCCTGCACGCCCATTGAGACGGCCTGCATAGGGTTGGCCAACAAGTACTGGGCTATCTTGCGCTCACTTGGGGCAAGATCGGGTAAAAACTGTTTGATCACATAAAAACATCCACTCATAGAGAGAGTGTATCACATCATTTACAAATTGAAAATATTTTTTAATAATGAAATTAATTATCTGAAAATTCTTTTTGATTTTTCTTGACAATTAGCAAAACACGACTGAGTATAAAAGAGGAAGCAACTACTTTGCTAACAATACAAAAGGAGAAAACACAATGAAAAAACACACGCTCTTGAGCCTCACTGTAGTACTACTGGCTGCAAGCATGCTCTTCGGTGCTGGAGTACAAGAACAGAAAACTGCAGAAGCTGAAAAAACTGTCTTGGAATTCTGGACCTGGAGACCTGAGGACGTCGATTTCTACAATGCACAGATAGCAATCTTCGAGAAAGCAAACCCGAATATCAAGGTGGTGCAGACCGCTCACAAGAACACTGAATACAATACCATCCTTGCAGCCTCCCTCTCTGGAGGAGCAGGACCTGATGTATTCCAAGGCAGAGCGTACGGTGGTTTGGCAACCTTTGCAGACTCAGGCTTCCTTGAACCCCTTGAGAGCTGGATGCCGGAACTGAAAAACTATGCCCCAACGGCTTTGCTCGGTGCTACCAGCCCGACCGACGGCAAGATCTATGGAAGTCCTGCAGTCAGCCAGACCGTCTTCATGTTCTACAATAAGGATATCTACAAAGAACTCGGTCTCACAATCCCTAAAACCTGGAATGAACTTATTGCAAACTTTGAGGCAGCAAGAAAAGCTGGATATACTCCTCTGGCAAACGGTGCAAAGGATGGATGGACCCTTGAAACCATGTTCGGTGGTATGGCCGCTCAGTTCTATGGCGGACCTGAGTTCTACAACGACGTAATTGCCGGAAAGAAAAACTTCCAGGATCCTGCCTTCATCCGCATGATAGAGCAGATGAAGAGCCTTACCAAATACATGCCCAACATGTACATGGGTATCGGCTATGAGGACATGAGAGCCCTTTTCTTCAACGAAATGTCCCCCCATCTCATCGGCGGCTCGTATGAGGCTGCCTTCTTCAAGGCACAGAATCCTGGTTTGAATTTTGACATCTTCGCAGTACCCGGCATGAGAGCCACCGATCCTGCCTACGTTTCGGTCTATGCAGACATGAACTTTGCCATGAACGCAAACTCCAAGAATAAGGATGCCGCGGTTAAGTTCCTCAAGCACCTCTCATCCAAGGAATTTGGCAAAGCCATGGTAACCGAACTGAAGATGGTAACCTCCGTCCCTGGTGTCGATGCATCGGCTGAGCCGTTCATCGCACGCGTCCTTGAGCTTCAGAAGAACGCCACCCCGTTCCTCTTCCTCGTTGGATTCAGGTATCAACAGCCAACCGGATCATCGCTCTGGCAGGCTGCCGCCCAAGGCGTGATGGCCGGCACCTTGACGCCAGCCCAAGCGGCCAAGCAGATACAGGACGGCATCGCTTCCTATTACAAACCGTTCCAAAAATAACGTCGACTGATCTATCCTGCAGGGGTATGGCCTCTGCAGGGTTGTCTTGTGCACAACTCTTGACCAAGGAATCACCATGCACCAAATGCAGCGCAACAAAGTAGCCTGGATACTCTTCTTCATAACCCCGGGCTTGTTGGTTGTGGGAACATTCATCCTACTTCCTCTGTTCATGTCACTTTTCAACAGTCTCTTTTCCTGGCGACAGCTGATCAGGCTTGAGTTTGTCGGACTGGAGAACTTCCGTAGACTGCTTACCACGTTTCCTTACCAACAGAGGTTCTTCAATGCCCTGAAGAACAACCTCGTCTGGTTTCTTTCCACCACCCTTATCCAGAACACCCTGGGCCTGCTTTTCGGCTACTTGCTCAGCAGGAATATCCCTCTCTCACAATTTTTTAAACGAATATTCTTCATACCTGTTCTCTTTTCCATCGTTGCTGTCGGTTTTTTGTGGGGCATGTACCTCAATCCAAATGGCTTGGTGAACAACTTTCTCAAGCTCGTCGGACTTGGATTTTTGCAAAGACCCTGGCTTGGTATGGAACATCTGGCAACCCCGTCGATCATCATGGTAAACATCTGGCGCTGGGTAGGGTTTCCCTCCCTCGTCTTCCTGGCCGCCATAGACAACGTCCCCCAAGAGTGTCTTGAGGCCGCATATCTTGAGGGTGTGAGCGAATGGAAGCTCTTTTGGAAAATTATATTCCCCCTCATCATTCCCTCTATCACAATCATCACGGTCCTCACCATCATAGGAAGCTTGAACGTCTTTGAGCAAATATATACGATGACCGGCCTCGATGGAGCTCCCAACTACTCCACGGACACCATCGGGACACTCTTCTACCGCACAGCCTTCGGGTCGGTGGATGCGGGAAGCCCGGAGATCGGGATAGGATCGGCAATCGGGATGGTCATCTACCTGTTGACCTTCGCTACCTCGTTGCTGTCGATATTCATCACCAGAAAAAGGGAGGTCCAGCTATGATAACCGACTTCCGATACCGTGGAGCTTCTACGAGTAAAAAGGTTTTCATCACGGTGATGATCATCGTCATGGCAATCTATGTCCTCTTGATCATCTATCCGCTTTTCAATATGGTCATCTCCTCCTTCAAGACCAACCGAGCCATCCTGAGCACCCCGTTCTCCCTTCCCTCCTCCTTTTCCTTTACCAACTACAAGAACGTTTGGATCGACCGGGGGTTCTCCCGCTACTTTGCAAACAGCCTGATGGTTACCACCGTGACCATGACTCTGGTCCTGTTGTTCGGGTCGATGGCAAGCTACGGCATCTCCCGCTACTCCTATCGCCTCAACACCTTGGTATACATGCTCTTCTTAAGCGGGATCATGCTGCCGCTCAAAGCCGCCATCATTCCGCTCTTTCTCTTGATTAGAAGCTTGGGCTTGATGAACAAGCCTCTATCGGTCATCTTCATCTTCATGGCTATGGGACTGCCTTCCACGGTTTTCATACTTTCTGGATTCATGAAAGCCATTCCCTTGGAGCTTGAATACGCAGCCAAGATAGATGGCTGCAACGACTTTGCCATCTATCGTCTGATAGTCATGCCGATGGTCGCCCCTGCCATAGCCTTGGTGACCATCTACAATGCGGTGCCAATTTGGAATGACTTCTTCTTTCCGTTGGTCTTTTTGCAATCGGATAAGGTAAAGACACTGCCGGTAGGGCTCTCAACCTTCTTCGGACAGCACAGTACCAACTGGAGCCTGCTGTTTACCGGCCTGTCTATTGCAATACTGCCGATGTTGATACTCTACCTTTTCATGTCCAAGTACTTCATCAAGGGAATGACCGCCGGAGCGGTCAAATAGGAGAGCTCATGTCCACGAAAACCCTTCCCACGACAGAACAGAGAAACCCAGCGTCGTATCGTATTGATACCAAGTCGACTTTGGAGATTTTGCAGATTATCAACGAAGAGGATCAGAAGGTCCCTTTGGCTGTCAGAGAGTGCCTTGGTGTTATAGCAGCCTTGGTTGATGACGTGGTGGACTCCTTCAAGAAGGGAGGAAGACTCTTTTACATCGGGGCCGGGACCAGTGGAAGACTCGGAGTGCTGGATGCATCGGAGTGTCCTCCAACCTTCGGGGTTTCTCCAACGATGGTACAAGGAGTCATTGCAGGGGGTCTTTCAGCACTCACTACAGCGATTGAGGCTGCTGAAGATGATCCTCTGGCAGGCGTTGAAGAGCTGAAACGACGGAGATTTACCCAAGACGACGTACTGGTGGGAATAACAGCCTCAGGACAAGCGCCGTATGTGATCGGGGCCATGAGCTGGGCCCAGTCAATCGGGGCCAAGGTGGGAGCGATCAGCTGCAATGAGGATTCGGCTGTGTTCGACCATGCAGACCATAAGATCTATGTGGCAGTACAGGCTGAGATCATTACCGGATCGACGCGTCTTAAGTCGGGAACCGCCCAGAAGCTTGTCTTGAACATGATCACCACAACAGCGATGATCCGCATAGGAAAGGTCTACAACAACCTGATGGTGGACCTGCTGCCGCTCAATGCAAAGCTGGTTGATCGGGCAAAGCGCCTGATCGTTGAGATCACCGGCTGCTCACGAGCGGAAGCCGAACAACTCTACGCAAAGGCCAAAGGCAATGTCCGTGTGGCAATTCTTGTCAACATGCTGGGCCTTGAGGTCGAGGAGGCTCAAAGCTTGTTGGCAAAGAGTGAAGGTAGCCTCAATCGTGCTCTTGACAGCAAAGGAAGGGAAGCGTGGAAAAACACTACACCTTCGGTATAGACGGAGGAGGAACCCGTTCCCGTCTTGCCGTTGTCGATGAACAAGGAAGGGTTGTCTATACAGACTTTTCAGGTTCGACAAACCTCTATACAGGAAAACCTGAGCAGGTGGAGGAGAACTTGAGAAGCCTGCTCTCTGAAGCAAGTCGGTCCTTTGTGCTGGCAGGAGGGTGCATTGGATCGGCGGGCCTGGGCAGAACCAAGGAAAAAGCACAATATAGAGCCTTGCTTGATCGAATTCTTCCCTCGGTACCGGTCTATCTTTGCAGCGACGGCGAGATACTGCTCGTTGGCGGTCTCGAATCTTTGGAAGGGTACGCCCTGATCAGCGGCACAGGAAGCCTTGCCTTAAGCAGATCAGCAGCAGGGAAGCTCAAACGTGCCGGTGGGTACGGGTATATGTTGGGGGATGAAGGCTCGGCCTATTGGATAGCACATCAAGCCTTGATCCGCAGCCTACGGTCCTACGAAAAAAGGGATCTTGCCACAGAGATGCTTGCATCTTTGGTCCAGGCACTCTCCCTCTCCTCCCACGATGATCTGATCGCGTACGTACACCACCAGGCAACCAAGGCAGACATTGCCAAGCTTGCCCCCTTGGTTACACAGTGTGCTCTCAACGGAGATCTGCTGGCAAAGGATATACTTGGTTGTGCGGCAAGAGAACTGGTATCTTTAGTACTTTCTGTTCAAAATCCAGAGATACAGGTGCAAGAGCTCGTAGTGGCGGGAGGTGTGTTGGAACACGATACGATAGTCCGTCCTCTGTTTGAGCAACTGCTGAAACAAGCACTACCCCAGTTACAGGTCATCAAACCAAGGGCAACGGCTCTTGAGGGAGCCTGCCTGCTGTCAAGAAGAAATCTGTAGGTGGACAGATACCAACGCCATCATCCTCTGTATGAGCCTCTGTCTACAATACAGCCCTATCTCCACTAAGTATGATTATATCATACTTTCGGGAGATAGGAGTCAAAGGATTGCCTTCTTGTCAAACTATAGAGAGAAACTCCTCTGTAATTGCAATAAAGAAATCCTTACTCCATATTTCAAGAGGTTGAACAGAATGAAGGAAGGGAGATGCATCGTTCTTTATAGTTTTGTAATCGACGGTTTCAAATCGGTTTCCAAGCAAATTCAAAAGAGCGTCATACGTAAGAGCCTCTTTGCTATCCCAATGCCCTGATTGCTGCATTCGTGATTGAAGATGTGCAATGTTTACTGGAATTTTATTCTGAAGATACCAAACATAGTCATAGAAGTCTCTTCCTTTCTCCCTGGTTTTCCAATTCCTACAAAGTAGTGCATGTAACTTTCCAGCAAAAAGTGAAGGGCGATCATATACATAGATTGAATAGGGTTGAGGAAGTAACCGATATTTTAGCTCATATCCAGCCCCGCTGGGGGGATTGATATCAATCTCGATTTTGATTTTTATTAATTCATTGTTTGGAACGCCGGAGACAGGAGAGGATGATGGAAAAACTTGCAAAAGATGAGTGAGCGTATTGTCTTTAAGAAATGCCGATTGAATATTCGTTGGCTGACTTTTAACTTTTGTACTTGCTTCAATTTCAAATCCATATGATTTCAAGCCTCGTTCAATGAAAGGTAGATAATAATCCAAAGAGAAATGAGTATCCTGACTTTGTAATGAAAAATCCAAGCCCTCAGAGTACCGGGCCAACCCATAGAAAACTCTCAGTGCAGTTCCTCCATAAAAGGCTGCCTTGGAACAAAAATCTGTTTGCGAGAGTACTTGCAAAACAACTTCCTGCACAACTTCCTTTACTGCATTAACAGACTCTCTTGGCGACTGTAAAGGATAGTTATGCAACATTTGCCAAATTTCTTTCTTCATGTATTGCTCTCCTTCCATCGCAACAAGTATTGCAAGGTGGTACTGTGATACAGGGGAACCAAGGCATCAATGACACTCCAGTCCAAGGCAAGCACCTGTTCTTCAGAGAGTCGCAAATCTTCAAACAACAGCGATTCAATAGCTTTTCTGCTTTTGATCTTCCTAATCTTGTACAGTGTATCGAGCAGAGCTTTTTCCGGTGTGGCAAGACGGAATCCATGACCTTGTTCTTCAGCAAATAGCACTGCCCAAGGGAAAACAGATTGGGGAATGTATAAGAAACTATATCGTCCAAATGGCGTGTCATAGTGCTTCTCTTTTTTCAACTGGAATCCAGCACTTTTTATCTCATATACACGTTCTGGTATCATTTGGTGATACGCTAATGCGGTTTCGAATGAGATATAGCTCGGACCGTATATGATCGATCCAACTGGTAGACGAGGATCGGACATGCTATCTGCATACACTGTACGGATAATCTGTATTATCTCGCCCTTCTTGATCATCTGAGTCAATTTAGATTTCGGAGAAGCGTATGAAGATAAATCATACATAACGTGATTTCGTGTCTTTAGCACAACCTTATCTCCTGTAAGTATGATTATATCATACTTACAGGAGATAGAAAGATACTATGTAAGAGAGACCCAAATCGGACTTGACCACACAGTGTTGTTGTCCACGGTGGTGGCCCGAATGTACAAGGCATCGTGCTCGGAAACAGCCACTTGCGTGTGGATTTCTTGCAGACATCGCTTGATGGGATGGAAGGGAGAAAGCAACAAAGCAGGACTCACAAACCCGTGCAAGTATTCTACCTTGGTTTGCTCAAGCAAGTCCGATAGAGGGCATTGCATCTCAAGATAGCAGTCTTGGTCATGCCAATGACCTTTAGCCTTGATGGAAAGAAGAGTTTCTTCAGTTCCCTCAAGTTCAAGGACAACAGCCTGCGTGGCATCGACGGTTGCAGCGCTGTTGCCACGTGTAGCTGCATGAAGCGTAAGATGACGCTCTGAGTACGAGAGCTTTGGTATCGTGCAGGACTTATCGGCAACATCCTTTGGGTCGACGATATCCTCACCCCTGAATCGTGGAGAGGCAGAGAGGAGCACACCATGGGATAACGATACCTGCACATCCCAATCACAAAGGCTGTTCTTTTCTCCCCAGCCAAGACTCAGTACCACAGTCCCGTGCCAAGAAGGCTTATCAGACAAGGTGTCCAGAGGATGTGTTCTGTATATGACCTGGTTGTTTTTCAGCACCTCAACTGTATACAAAGAGGTGTAGGCCGCAATATAGGCATCCAATTTGGCAACCTTCGAAGAACCAAGAACATAGGAAGACCCCAAAGGAACGTCATCAAGGAAGAAGGCCAGCTGTATGGGATCACCGGTAAGGGCGACTGTTTTTCTGTCACACAGACCGTTGTAGATGGACTTCCTATTTTTTGCGGTAGCCCAAAGACCGGTTCTTCCGCATCCATAACTGCCAGGAGAAGCATTGTGATGATCTGTTGAGGCGGCCACCCCGAACCTATGGTTCAATGACAAGCCTCCCTGCATGGTGTTCTTGGCACTTCTTGGTCCCATGGTATGGAGATACGGAGGGAAAGCTTGCAGACTCTCGGCACTGCCATGCATCGACATTATTTCTACTAATGGAGACGCGTTAGCATTGAAATGCTGCCAGGCAATCCCTCTATAACCTGTCTTATATCCAATATGGTGCGGCATGCAAAACAGCCCATCGGTCCGTGCATCAGTCTCTTTGAGCAGATGCGTCAACCGATCATCCTTACAGCCTAGAGGCACCGCATTGGGAAGTTGGATGTCAAGATCCCTATGGACAATCGTGTAATCACCATAACAAAAGCTATGAAACTCATAACTGACAAAACTCACACAAGCTGAAGAATCAGCAGCCGCGAGCGATTGAATATACTGCTGCCACTGCGCTTGAAGACGAGCAAAACCATCCGTATGATACTGCTGAACATCCAAAGGTATTGAACACTCTTTCATATCGGGCCAGGCGAAATGACCGGTGACACTGAAAAAATCCAATTGAGCCTGGGCGAATTCAATTGCATGGGAAAGATCTCCATGCCCATAACTGATATTACAGTGATTATGAAGATCTCCGATAAGAAATTCGTGTTCCTGCAACCAAAGCCTTTGCGTTTCACGAGAGAGAAGCGAATCGATAAAATACGTGTAAAGACGGTTCATCCTTTTACAGCTCCTTCAGCTATTCCTTGAATCATAAAACGTTGTAAACTTAAAAAGAATACTACGATCGGTAATATACCCATCACCAAGGTTGGCAGTGCCTTGTCCCACTGGTTCTTGTACTGCCCGAAAAATCGATTGATACTCAGTGGAATGGTCTGAAGATCTTTTGCATAGAGAATGAGAGAGGGCAACAAGAAATCATTCCACACCCATAGAGTCTGCAAGATGATGATGGTAACCGTTATTGTCTTGAGCAACGGGAATACGATTGAGAAAAACAACCTTGCATCTGAACATCCGTCAAGCAAAGCACTCTCCTCAAGCTCATACGGAACAGTCTTGATGAACCCATGGTACAAGAAAACGGTAAAGCTCTGTCCGAACCCTACATAGATACAGATCAAACCAAGACGGCTATCAAGCAGTTGAGCCTCACTGGCCACCTTTACCAAAGGCACCATGACAGACTGAAAGGGAATAACCATGGCTGCTACGTACAACGTAAAGAAGATTGTACTGACCTTCGAGGGCACCCTGACCAATTTCCAGGCAGCGGGAGAACCGAACAGCACCATCAGAGACACACTGAAGACTGTGATAACCAAAGAATTGAACAACATCTGGAAAAAGGAAACCTGACGAATGGCAATCCGATAGTTTTCGAAGCGTATGGTGGTAGGCAGGGAAGCTGGCGTCTTGATGATCTCACTGAAAGACTTCACCGAATTGATCGTTATGAAATAGAACGGGAGTAAAAAAATCAAAGCCAACAAAACCAGCAAGAAAAACAGTACCAGCTGAAACGCGTGTTCTCTCTGTCTCACGATTGCACCTCCCGACTCTTGGTCACCCTGACCTGGAACAAGGTCAAGATCGCAACAAGCACTGTAAAAAGCACGGCCTTTGCGGAAGCGTACCCATAGTTGTTGTAAAGAAACGCCTCGTTGTAAATATTCAGTGCAAAGGACTCAGTAGAACCAAACGGGCCTCCTCCAGTAAGACTGAAGATGACATCAAACAGTTTGAACGCCCAAGAGAGCATCAAAAACAGACAAACGGTAATTGCCGGCATGATCAAGGGTATCTTGATATGCAGCAGGACAGAGAGCGTCTTTGCCCCATCGATATGGGCGGCGTCGAAGAGGTTTTGGTCTATGGACAACAAGGCAGCGATGTAGATGACCATGAGATATCCGGCTGTTTTCCAGACGTAGACTAAAACAGTCCCCCAAAATGCGGTAGCAGCATCACCTAACCAAGGAGTTGTAAATGCTTGTATATGCATAAGGGCCCCGATGGCGGGAAGCCCATTTATCAACAGGAATCTCCAAATGAATCCAAGGATCAAGCCACCTATCACATTCGGCAAGAAAAAAATCACACGAAGCGGCCCTTGGCCCCAAGCCAGTGCTGTAATTGCCAAGGCAAGAGAAAACCCAATGATATTACTCAATAGCACCACTGTCAGAGTGAACCGAGCCGTAAAGAGAAGAGAAGCCAAGGCTTTAGGGTCATTGGAAAGAACTCTCACGTAATTGGAAAACCCTACGAAAGAAGCCTGTTTTCCAATGCCGGTCCAAGTAGTGAAGGAATACCCAAATCCGATGATAAGGGGCAACAGCACCACTCCAGCAAAGATCAGGAACCCGGGAAGCGTCGCTATCCAATAGGAAATGTTGATATTCTTCAGCTTATGTTCTGCTTTCACGGGTTCCTCCTTATCCGATTATTTCTGCAGCCGATCCCATGTTGACTGCAAATTTCCGAGATAGGTATCAAATGAATCAAGACCTGCTACATATCGCTGAGCCAAGTCAGAAAATTCGTTTACAGCCCCATCAGGCCAGTAGCTGAACATCCAAGGGATTGTCATTCCTTTCTGGGCAAAGGCAACGATGTCCTTGGAGACTCCCCCAAGATTCTCAGATGCCTGTACATTATCCAAGGCAGGAATCACTTCAAAACGCTCGGCTAGATACTGCTGTCCTACCTCACTGCCTACCAACCAAGCGAGGAACTGCTTTGCTGCCTCCACTCTCTCCGGCGGAGCTTGTTTGTTGACAACGAACATGAAAGGAATCCCTACGGGAATCCTGTTTGCCTTATCAGCATCATCGCTGGTGAAGATCGGCAACAGTCCGATATCGAGATCGCGATCGGTCTCATAGATGACGCTCTGCTTCCAATTCCCCTGCTGAATCATTGCAACATCTTGATTTGCAAACATGGTCACCTGGGTGTGATGATCGGTCGTCAAGGGATTCGGCTCACAGTTCTGAAGAACCAAGTCAAAGGCTTTTTTCCAAGCAAAGAATTCTGGATTACCAGAAATCTTGGTTTTCTTTGCGTTCAAGTCTGCAATGAAAGCCCTCGGGTCGGATTGCTGGGCAAACGGGATGTTGGTGAAGTGGTTTGAAATCACCCACCAAGTCCCGAAGCCGGAGGCAAACGGGGTAATCTTATGGCTCTTCAAGGTTTGAACCGTCTGCTTCATTTCAGAAAACGTGGTTGGCAGTTTGGTGATGCCTGCTTTCTTGAACAACTCCTTGTTATAGATATACCCATAGCCTTCAATGGTCACCGGCAAGGCGATGACATGAGAATCCTGCGTAGCAGCATCCTTGCTGATCGGAAGCAGATGGTCCACCCAAGGCTCATCATCCAGAACAGCAATGTACTCCTTCCAAAGCTGATAGTCAGAATACCCTTCAATGATGAAGATATCGGGTGCCTTGTTCGCTGCAAACTTGGTCTTCAGCAATGTCCGCCAATCACTGGCACCTCCAACCACCTCGGTTTGCAATTTCACGTGTGGATGAGCCTGCTCATACACCTTCGCCATTTCATCCCATGCGTCAATCCAAGGGATTTTGTGGTGATAAATTTCGACTGTTACCGGTTTTTGAGCGGTGGTTTCCACCCTACCTGCAGCAAACAGTGCAGGAAAAACGACCAACAACAGAAGTGCCATCAAAACAATAGCATGTTTGTGTTTCATGGATATCCTCCTTTTCCATGCGAATCAAATACATCGACTCAGCTGTGAGCTGAGGTACTTTCTCTTTTAATCAGATTTGGAGAGAGCATCACCGTTTGATCGGGTGAGGTCTTCTCTTTAACGGCTTCTACAATGAGTTTCGCCGCCTTGTTTGCAACATCAGAACGCGGCTGATGAATCGTGGTCAACGATGGAGTGCAATAAGAGCTATACTCGATGTCGTCATACCCTACCACCGCGATATCCTGAGGAATACGATACCCTAGTTCCAACAGTGCCTTGCATGCTCCAAAAGCCATAATATCGGTCACGACAAAGAGGCCTTTACAACCCGAAAATCGCTCCTGGTTTTGCATGACGAAGTGATACGCTGTCTCAAACGCTTCATCCTCCACCAACCAAAGATGCGAATCATCAGCACCCATTGCTTTCAGAAATCCTTGGGCACGTACTGAGTATTGTGGACGATCATGAGATAGTACGAACAACCCTTCATTACCAAGGCAACGTAACTCTTCATAGGCCAAAGAACCTCCGTACTCGTTGTTGATCAGAAGACGAGCACAATGAGCTCCTTCCAATTGCGGGTTTGGGTTGATCAAGACAATCTTGTCGGTTGATTTTTGCAAAGCTGCAAGGGCTTCCTTGGTAAGTTCGTACCCAAGGACGATGATACCGTCGACCTTCTTCTCCCTGATCAGACGAGTCATCTCCGATAAGTCCTCTCCAACGGAGTCATACCCATTTACGATGCAATCGAATCGATAGATATGCAAAGCAGCTCTTAGTGATTGGATGAGTTCGGACGTATATTGGGAACCAATCCTACGCAAGGTTGAATAGGGGTACAGGATGGCAATGGTCATCCGGATACCCGTTGCCAGACTTTTTGCACTGGCATCCAACTCATATCCCAGCTCCTTGGCTATCTGCTTGATGCGTTCCTTGGTTTTTTCAGCAACCAGAGGGCTGTCATTCAACGCCCTGGACACGGTGGTATGACTGATTCCTGTCCTCTGTGCAATCTCTCTAATATTCATGTACTGTCTCCTGTTTTAAAAAAACCGGTACTCCTTCTTGAGCAACAGACTGCTCAGTGGCCAATACCATGGCAAGAGAGTGTATGCCATCCTCCACTTTTGCACAGCCTAAGGCATCAAGGCTCTTTCCATCAAAATAGGAACGTATGTCTTTGATAAGCTGAATATCAGCGCCATAGTGACTGCTGTTGAAGTATTCTCCTCTCGTATCATAGATGGTATGCGTCTCTTCATTGGGCTTGCTTCCAAGGGCGTGCACCGTTACGTTTCCGGTCTCTCGTTCCAAGACGATGCGACCTTTGGAGCCTATCAGTTCCAAGGTTTCCTGATCATAGGCGTGAGGGCCATAGATCGCCCAGAGCAAGCTAGCTTTTACCCCGTTCTCAAACTGATAGGTGGCAATAGCATGATCGATGATATCGCTTCCAGGCCTGTAGACACACAAATCTGCTATATCACGCTCTTGCGTCGCATACTTCCAAGAGGGTTGATTCAAGACATGCGTACCTTCCCGATCATCATGCTCGTTCGCATTTCTACGATAGGCACAGTCGATCAAGTCACATTCACTACAGCGATAGGGAGCATCGTTGCGGGGTGTGAAGATTTCACTCTTCCCTCCTACAGCGGAGACAAATCGACAGGTTGCGTTGGACCCGATCATCCAGCGGAACACGTCCAGAAGATGAGAGGCCTTGTCATTCAAGGCTCCACCCGACCATGCAGTTTTACGATGCCACATCTGGAAATAGCGGGTATAGGGAATGATTGAATGGATCTGCATCATCTGAAGAGACCCTATGACTGAAGCGTCCAAGAGCTCTTTTGCTTTTCTCCAGGAGGCTTCATAACGACGGGTAAAGCCCATAATTACCGGTCGTTGTGCCTTAGCCTGGGTTTGGACGATAGCCTGGGCATCCTCCATGGTTACAGAAATCGGTTTATCCAGATAGACCAACTTCCCCGATTCGATTGCGTATACGGCACTCTGTCGATGGTTGTCTGTATGCGTTGTAATCAAGACACAATTGACCTGAGGATGATCAACCAGCTGTGTAAAATCAGTGGTACCCCAGATCAAGTCACCCCAAGGAAGCCCCTGTTTTTTGCATCTGGCACCTAGATATTGTTTTGCATCCTCAATCCGTCTTTCATTGATGTCGCAAAGTGCAGTTATCTGAATGTTGAGTTCTTTTGCCAATTCCACCAACCTAGAACCAAGAACATAACATCCTCTTTCACCAACACCAATTATTCCAACTTTCAATAGGTTCATCGGCCCCCACCTTTACAATTGCAACCGGTAACATTTTTCAAGCTGAAACACTGTTAGAAATATTCACGCTAAAAATGCAACCGGTAAACATAGTATTGAGCAACCTTTTGAGTTTGTCAAGAAAAAGATGCTCCCACTATTGAACGCGCTGGAAAGCATTGGACTGTACAGTCTTGCAAGAGAATTGTCGAATTCAGAACACGGACATTATGGTCTTGTGTAGGACCCTTCGAATGAATGGGAGAATGCTTTGTGAGTAATCTCTTAGGACTGCTGGCGGTATGATGGTTTTGATGTAGCGGGGGTGCGGACAAAAATCAGGAATCCCTGGAAGATTGTTCACAACACGGTGTCTCCTGAATAATACTTAAATATAGTATTATACGTGATTTGTACATTTGCGATTCTAGCTTTTACCACTAAATCTCGATATTTTCACTTATCATATGTTGACTTGCGATGTTCGATAAAATAAAATTTCTAT
>CAZJMG010000036.1:0-35374 GCA_964547185.1 uncultured Sphaerochaeta sp. | reverse complement strand
CGCTATATATTATCGAAATATCAATAAGTAACTATAAAATTACGAGATTTTAGGTAGCAAATGATATCCAACTCGCTCCCGAATACACAAATCCCAAAGTAATGCACTTAATTACAGAATATGTTGATGAAAACATGATGATTCAGGCTTTAGAAATGAAAAAGAAAGGATCCATTCTGTCCTTCGAGCCTTTGGTTGATGTACATCAATGGACAAATAAGGAAGAAATAATATCGTTTATGCCAAATGTGGACTGTATTTCTCCTGATTGGCCTACAGCGTGTGGTTTTTCAGGTGAGACTGATCCGTTGCATGTAATGAAGTGGTGGATAAAGAGAGGAGCAACATGCATAACTCTTCGTGATGGGAGAAGAGGGTCTTATGGATGGGATGCGATAAATGACAAAATATACCATATACCAATAATTGAAGTACCACGTATTGATCCTACTGGGTGTGGAAATAGTTATGCAGGAGGCACTGCCGTTGGATGGGAAAAATATAAAGATGTAAAAATGGCTGCAGCTATGGGAACGGTATCTGCAACCTTTATGATTCAAGTCCCTGGAATTGCATTTTGGGAAGATAAAATGAGAATGCAAGCAAATATATACCTTGAGCAATTACTTGACTCAATACAGGAACTTTGATGATAGAATTCGATTCAATTTCCAAAGTATACTCGAACAGGACTGTGCTTTTCCCATTTTCATACATACTTGAAGAAGGGAGAAGCCTTGCAATACTAGGTCCTAATGGTGCAGGGAAAACCACTCTGATTAGGATGACTCTCGGTGTAATTCCCCCAACACGAGGAAGCGTTAAAATTTGGAATCAGACAATTAAGAACTCATCATTTTCCCTTAAGCGACAGATTGGGGTAGTATTGGAAGAACAAAATTTCATGCTGGACGTTACGGCTATAGAGTATTTGCGATTCTTTTCAGAGCTTTATGAAGTCGATAATCCAGATGAAAGGATAGTTTCCTTGCTGGAGTACATGGAGTTGGGAGATGCTGCACATAAGAAAATCAGAGAATATTCTACTGGTATGAAAAGAAAGCTTAACATTATTCAAGCTGTACTTCATAATCCTAAAATTTTAATTATAGATGAACTGTTTTCTGGCTTAGATCCAATTGGTATATCCTTAACAATGAACTTGCTTAAAAAAATCAAGAGTAAAGGCACAACACTTATTCTGTCTTCACATATTCTCAGCGACTTGGATGATTTAGTCGATGATGTCCTAATTATTCATCAGGGTGTCTGTAAGGCCGTAGGGAAGAAAGAGGATGTGTGGGAATCCTTCAATATTGACAAGGTAGGTAAAGTGCAAGTATTAAAGGAGAACGTTCCTCTCTTTTTAAAAATTCTATCAGAACTTTCAATAACAAGTTATCGTTTAAAGTCTGAAACAATCATCGAGTTTACAATTCCCTCTTCGATTTCTGGTTTCAGGAAGGACTTAGCTAAAAAAGTATTAGAATATAAAGTTGGTATTCTCTCTTTATCCTATGAGGAACCAAAAATTCAACAGCTATACTCTAAAGTTATGAATTATAAAGAGGTGGAAATTAATGAAGTCTGAAGAAAGGTGGAAATCTACAAGAATTCTCATAAGGCATTTCCTAATTAGTCACCTTAGTCGAGTTGATATTTGGTTACTCGCTTCAGCTACTATGCTATTATTTTCGATTTTTTCACTTAATACTATCAAGACGATTCATAAGGACATGTTTATTATTTCTAGTGGATTATACTCAATGCCAATTTTCGTAAGTACCTGTCTGCTATCAATATTTCTTACTTTTCTTTCTATGACCAAAATAGCAAAAGATTTTGATAGCAGAATCTATGAAACATACCTATATGGTCCCGTGGATGATGTATGCTACCTCCTCAGTATTGTTATTACCTATACCATTATTAATGTGATTATGACATTGATACTGCCAATTTTTTGGCTTCTTGCACTCTATATGTTCACTGGTATTCCCGTAACTGGTAAGGCAGTCATAGAATTAATTCTTGGAATGGTGGTGGTTGAGACAATATTTCTATTGGGATTAGTCCTTGTAATCAAAAGAGAGAAAGAAAGAAACTCTATTTGGAGTATTTTAATAGTTCAACTCTTATTAATTGCTATCATTTTTGCCCATACTGTAGTGAGCAAGTACCTTGTTCCTATTAAGCTCACAGATGTTGACATTTTTAGGTTCTTTAGAGATGTCTTCAGTTTTCTATTTTCTTTATCCCGATTCATTTCTCCCTATACTTTTATGTTTTTAATTCAATCTATCGATAGGAATAGAACGACATTAACTGTCTTGTTCCTGATAATAATGCTAGTGGTGGACATTATTCTTTTCTTTTTGGCAAAAGAAAGATTATCAAGGAAGCTTACATGAAAACGCTAATAGTACTTATAGCATATATAACAATTCTAAATAGTAATATATATGGAAATCAGCAAACATATGATAACATCTATGCTTTAAATTTCTATGATGGGGTTGGATATAACAGTACCATTATTCCTCCGAAATCAAAGAATATGTATTTAATTGCCGATTCGATGAACGCACTAGTCTTTCGAGAAACTAGTCTATACTACTGGCCTTTAACTAGTGAGTATAAAGCTGATTGGGCTACTAGAAATACTGTAGTTTCTGGGAAGCTACTAATAAAGAGTAGTAATGGTCAAATCCAGGAAATTGAGAGCCAACCATATATCATCCAATATGATATGAAAGATATTCCCAATACTATTGCAATATACTGGGGTGATGAGGCCTTCCTAATGCAGCAACGCTTCACGAAACTTCAACAAGCCTATAACAATGCTGTCTATGAGTATAATATTGAGTTACAAAACTATAATAATTCGGTAAATGCATTGCTACAACTAAGTAGAACGACCGGATTGAGTGAAGAGCAACTTGCATCTTTTCCTGTAGTGCCAATTCCTCCGGACAATCTCTCTATAGTCTCAACTGAGATAAATATTGGATTCCCCCTGCTTCTATCTGAGGGAAAGTATACAATTTGGGTTGAAGATGAAAATAGAACCGAGCTTAGAGATTCAAGAAAAACATTGATAATGTTTACAGAATCACTTGAGGCTGGAGGTTTTAAAGTATTTGAAGAGAATCGGTGGACTGTTCCTGTTGATTTTCCAGACTCAAAGAAAACACTGTTTACAACGAAATCAAGTACTCTCTATTTTCAACCGTATCGTTATAAGCAATATGAAAGATTTGCATATGAAACGCTGGTTAATCCCCAACAGACGACAGTCAGGGATCAAACGCAAATATGGATCCCCATCAATCAAGACATTGAAACTAAAACGTTACAGCTTAATGGAACAGAGTATTCACTTTCTGGATTCAAAGTACTTCAGACGGCAGGAAGCAAACTGGGTTACTCGATTCTTCCATTGTCTACTGATGACCCCGATATCTCATTTTTTGGTATAAAATTAAAATTTGGTGAGGTGGAAAATAGTAGAAGATTTTCGCTAGGAGAGCACAGTTCTTTAGTAATTCTGAAAGACTACCCAAGCCTTAGCTTATTGGTTTTATTATTCTCGTTCTTTCCACTATTAGTGTACCTAATTTTGAAGTTTGCTTTTAAAAAATTTTAGTTATCTTCCATAAGGAGACATTATGAATTTCTCACCTATAATTTCTGAACCATTGGCAATTTTTATGGCTGTTGCAGCTGCTTCAATGTGGGGAACTTGGTTCATTTCTTTAAAACATTTAAAAAATTACCCTATTGATGCCTATTATATTACACTTTTTTCTGTTTCATTGATTTTTGTATGGAGTGTTGGACTTATTATAGAAGGAAAACTAATATTTACAGATATCTTGCGTCTATGGAATATTAATCCCTTAAAAATAATAATTATTTATTTTGGAGGTATATCTTATGTAGTTGGTATGAGCTTAAGTCTAAAAGTCATGACTTTGATAGGATTAACTTTATCTCAGCCATTACAAGCATCAATTAGTCTATTTATGGGAACTTTGATTACCACAACAATTGGAGGTATTCCTGAGAATTTTAAGCTTACAAACATCCTTGTATCTGTATTATTTCTACTATTTGCAGTTGTATTTGTGGGATTGGCAGAGAATAGTAGGCGAAATGATCAGAATCTCAAAGCAATTGAAACAGGTCTAAGTAAAGATAAAACAGTAATAAAAAAGGCTATTATAATAATTATTATCGCATCAATTTTTGCTCCAGGATATACGTTGGCCCTATCCTATGGACTGCAAAGCATCACACAAACCGTAGGATTATCAGTCCTTCCATACATGTGTGTTTTGGTTACAGGTGCATTCACTGGTGCGCTTCTTACCAGCGGTGTCAAACTCACGAGAAGAAACCAGTGGCATTTATTGTTTCAAGCTCCAATGAGTATTCATCGTTGGGGTATATTATCCGGATTATTTCATTACGGAGGGAATATAATACATACATTTGCAACGGGTGTATTAAGCTCAGCTATAAGTTGGCCATTAGGTCTTACAGCAGGAATGTGGACACAACTCTGGGGAATTAAGTATGGTGAATTTAAAGGATCCTCTATAAAAACTTACATGTTTCAAGCTTGTAGCTTTCTATGTTATATTTTAGGAGCCTTTTTCATTGTAATGAGATAGTTATTAGTTAAAAATATTTTTCAATCAAGATAAGAATGAATTATAACAAAAGAATAACAATACTAAGAAATGAGTATCGCAACTCTATAAAATGTTATAATATATTCATTGTATTACGCTTGCTTTAAGCCATGAAATAATGACAGTATAAGAAAGCATATAATAATTATGGTTATACCATAAATTTCTAATGAAGGATGGATTGTATAATTGACTCTCAAATATGTATCAGTATTTCATGATATACAAGAAAAAATTCTAACTGGACGCTGGAATTACGGAATGCTATTACCCTCAGAAGTTGAGCTTTGTGAAATATTTGGGGTAAGTCGGATTACAATTAGACGTTCAATGGATGAACTAGAAAAATTAGGATTGATCATCAGAATTCAGGGTAAAGGAACTTTTGTTGCAGGATCAAACCATCCTTCAGGAGCAGGTAGAGAACAGCGTGGTTTCAGCGAAAGCCTTAGACAAGCTGGTTTTCATGTGACAAGTACAATATTAGAAAAAGGGTTAATAGAGGCATCACCAAAAGTCGTTGAGAATCTTCGCCTACCACTAAGAAAGACTCATAAAGTATGGTATTTTAAGAGATTAAGATTTGTATCAAATAAGCCAGTCGTACTAATGATTGCTTATGTCTCGAAAGAAGTTGGGGATAAAATGAACTTAATGGATTTAAATGATGTATCATTTTATAAACTCTATTCTGAAATAACGGAAAAGAGAATTGTTGAAACTCTTGGAACTATTACTGCAATTATCCCAACAAATGAGGAGTGTTCACTACTACAAGTCGATAATAGAACTGCCCATATTTTTCATGAAAGTGTTACATATCTTTCAGATGGGTTTCCCGTAGAATATAGTACAGCAATTTATAATGCAAATGCCTACAAATTCACTGTAAACATGACAAATTTGTTACCTATTTATTGCTTAGCTTAGCAATTTTGTCAAACATGACATTCGCAGAATAATACCTTTCTAAAAATTTCAGATTCAATCGTAGAAGTTTAGAATTGACGGTATTATGGTAAATCTTGAAAACGTTAATTATTTTAAAAGGCTAACTCTTCATCCTCTCCCATATTCATGAGGAAAACCTGAAGGTTTACACCCTTGTTCTTCAATCCTAACTTCTCTCTGAGATTGTTTCTATGGTTTTCTACTGTCTTCTGGGTTATTTCAAGGGAGTTGGCAATATCCTTGCTAGACATTCCCATCCGAATAAATTCAGCCACCTTAACTTCAGAAGGTGTAAGGACCTTATATAACTTTCTCATAGTCCCTGACGCATCAACCATGTCTTCAAGATTCTTTTTAATGATATCCAAACAGATAAGTGTTAAAGGATCCTTCACTTGTTGTTGTTGATTTTCCAACTCTGGAAGAAAGTACTCCTTCACTCTCTTTCTATTCTCATCGGTAGGCTCGATAGTTTCGAGTTCCTGTAGTTCCAATAGAAATCCTTGAACCATTTGCATATTCTGAATTTCCTGCTCTGTTTGCTTCCTGCTTTCTTGAGAAGTTTCCAGCAATCTATCCTGAGTTGTTTGAGAGCATTCAACATCAGTGAGCATTTTTATCTGAAGAAAGAAATGGTTTGGGAGAGAGGCCTTCGAGAAAAGGACAAACTCCAAAAACCCATCATGGGTGGTGATCTCAATATCATCGTTGATGGATAAGTCCATGATTCTCCGAATCTTGTCTATATTTTTCTGCTGAAGCAAGTAAGTTAGATCTTCAATTCGTTTAACCCTATTTCCATTAGGGATATTCTGGTAAAGTATGGTTCCTGTTTGGTCAAAGACTAGAAAAAAGATATTGTTCTTCTCTATCAGTGTCTCAAGCACTGAGATATACACCGCCCCTAACTGGGGCAGTTGTTTACTGTTGGGAGAAGATTGTTTCTGTATTTTCTCATTATTGCTAAACATATCGGTAGTATAGGTGTTAGAGCAAATCAACTGCAAGGAGTTTTCGGTGATTTTCTATTCCTCATTCCTTACTGTAACAGGTACTTTTGTATGATTAGTACTCACCTCTCTGCTCAAAAGAACATGCGCGGCTGCTCTAGCTGAACATGTTCTGCTTGAATAGGCGCAAAGGTAGGTAACATTCTTCGGATAGAGAGAAAGCTCATAGGGACTCCTCAATCCCACAATGATGAGTTTTTCAGGGTATTGTGCGCACAGTTCAAGTACCAATTGTTGCTGACGCTGCTTTTCAAAGTCCTCTCCTGGAAGTGGGTAATCCTCAGTAACCACCACCAATGCTGCTGCAGATGTAAGAACTTCAACTTCAATACATATTTGCTCATGGGTGAGTACTTTAATTGAGCTATTTCCAGCTAGTTCTTTAATAAAGCTGTCAAAAGCAGTAGTCTCCTGATTTGGTCCGATACCTCGGCTGTTCATCATATTGTGATAGCTGGAAACAGGAGTAGCATTGATATAGACAATCTCGCCCTTCTTCGGAAGCGGCCAAAATCGTTTTTGCAACAGAGAAACGGCCTTCTTAGCAATATCAAACTCCTGCTGGGTATATTGTTCATATGCTTGAGATGAAATCTTTGAAGTACTTAGAAGCATTTTGTTAAACTTATAATCAAGAATACGAAGTAACTTATCGGTAACCAAATCTTCTGCTAAGACGCCAGTCTCAATTGCCTGTTCAACCAATTTAAGACTACATAATTGTTTTAAGAGATAATCGCCGGTTTCAAAATCGTAATGTTCTTCGCTGAGCATTACGATATCTACTCCAGCTTTGAGCGCCAGCAGAGTTGATGTTGCAGGATCATAAGTTTTTCTGATAGCTCCCATATTCATACTGTCCGACAGAATGAGTCCTGAGAACCCTAGGTCCTTCCTCAAGATATCTTGAAGAATCTTCTTGGAGAGAGTTGCGGGATTCTCACTGTCAATCTGGGGATACCGTATATGGCTGGTCATGACAATCTCTGCTCCTGCCTCAATACCCGCTTTAAATGGAATAAGATCAGATTGTGTCAACAAATCATACGGCTTATCAATGAAGGGAATTTCCCTATGGGTATCTCCGCGGGTAGCTCCATGCCCAGGAAAATGTTTAAGGCAGGTAAGGATACCTGTCTTTTTTGCTCCTTGAACAGCCAAAGAAACGGCTTTGGCGACTTGCTCTGGATATTGACCAAAGGAACGGGTCCCAATGATGGGAGACCCAGGGTCACTATTTACATCGGAACAGGGCCCAAGCACTGCATTGTATCCAACACTTAGCATTTCAGTTCCTATCATCTCATATGTTGATGCAATTACTTGCACATCATCAATAGCATTAAGCGCCATATTCCCAGGCCCAGGATGCGATTCGGGGATCAGAACACCCCATGCGCCCTCTTGATCCACACCTAGCAACAGAGGAATTCCCTGTTCTTTCATACTCATCTTCTGAAGAACTGTCGTCATCAGCTCCGCTTCTTCGAATGTCTGAGCATTATCCTGACTGATATAGCAGCCACAGATTCCATACCTCTCGATTAGAGGTCGGATGACCTCTGGATTTTTCCCTGGATAGGCAAGCAGGAAAAGCTGTCCTGCTTTTTTTGCAGATGACATCGACTGAATTATTGTTTTGAGTTGTTCTTTGGTTTTCTTCATCTTACTTTTTCCCTCATTGTCAGAGCAACGGAGACAATAATGATAAGCCCTCGGAAAATCATCTGTTGGTCAACAGAAAAGCCCATGAGTATCAGACCATTGTTCAAGATTCCCATGATTAAGGCACCAAGCAGGGATCCTACTACAGAACCTTTTCCACCATTCATACTGGTACCACCGATGATAACAGCAGCAATTACAATCATTACATCGTTCTCTCCTAAGGTATATCTGGCACCATGAAGCCTTCCAGAATAGAGAATTCCTGCAAGAGCCGCTATTGTTGAATTGAGGAGCATTACAGAAATCTTGATATTTGGAACTTTAATGCCAGAATACATAGCAGAAATCTTGTTGCCTCCAGTTGCTAAAACCCTTCTGCCATAGGGAGTTTTCTTGAGCAATAGATGTCCAATTATTGTTAAACAAATTGTCCAGAGAAAGAGTATCGGAAGGGGCCCAATATCTCCGGAGCCAAAAACAAAGGTAAAGGTATCGTTGTTAATCGGAATAGACTGGAGGTTACTAACCCATCGAGCAAGACCTAATACGATACCATTCATCCCCAAAGTGACAAGAAATGATGGAATATTCATTTTTGCAACCAATAGACCATTTGCCAAACCAATTACAGCACCAGCAACAAGGCCACAAAGGATGGCAAGCAAAATGCTCCCTGTACTATTGAGAATCTTGGCAGTGAGTATGGACGAGAGAGCCACTACGGATCCAAAAGAGAGATCTATCTCTCCTGTGGAAAGAACAAAGGTCATTCCGATAGCCATGATGGAAGTCATAGCTGTCTGTCGTGCTATGTTCATCAAGTTTGTACTTGAAAGGAATCCTTTGTCAAAGAGCAGTATAGAAAAAAGAAGAATGACCCCAAGGAAGATATAGTAGATTACCAGATCTCTCCATTTCACCGTTTTAAAATTTTCCAACAAAGTAGTATTCATGTATTTATCCTCGTATCACTGAACCATATAGAGAAGATTATCTTCGGTCATAGAACCAGACATACATTCTGAGAGCTTTCCACGTTTCATTACATAAACGGAATCGCAGTAATCGGCTAACTCATTAAATTCCGAGGAGACCATCAAAACGGCATTTCCCTTTGCTGCATAAGCATGTATTATTTTCATGATTTCATGCTTTGCCTGTAAATCTACTCCAAAAGTGGGGTCATCAAGCAATAAAACACGGGAATCACTAGCTAAACATTTTGCAACAACTATTTTTTGCTGGTTCCCTCCAGATAGGTAACGCACCACTTGTCCAGGTCCTTGAGTCTTTACTCCCAATTGTTTGATATATCTCTTTGAAATAGAATCCTTTTTTCGTTCATCAACAAACAATAATCGTCTAATTC
Organism: uncultured Sphaerochaeta sp.; assembly: GCA_964547185.1. Classification (GTDB taxonomy): domain Bacteria; phylum Spirochaetota; class Spirochaetia; order Sphaerochaetales; family Sphaerochaetaceae; genus Sphaerochaeta. The sequence goes on along the minus strand of CAZJMG010000036.1, from coordinate 25,676 downwards.
TATGCATGATGGGCATGACCAAGTTTTCGGAAACTGAATAGTCGAGAACAAGACCCTGCTCACGTCTGTTTTCTGGTACAAGTGCAATCCCGCGCTCTATGGCATCGGAAGTTGATCGCAAGAGAATTGGTTTCCCATCAAGCCTTATTTCTCCCTTAATAATTGAGTCAATTCCGAATAGAGCTCGGAGCAGTTCTGTTCGACCACTTCCAAGCAAACCTGCGATTCCTACAATCTCTCCAGGATATACTGAAAGAGAAACATTGTTGATGAAATGCGTCGTTATTCCAACGGCTTCCAAGAGAGGTTTTGTGTCCCTTAATCCTTTGACATGCTCCCAAGTGATTTTTCCCCCTTGATCATTGGTCATAGCAACAACTACTTGTTCCAGAGTGATTTCTTTCGTTGATTTCGAAAACAACACCCTTCCATCCCGGATCATTGTGACGCCATCACAAATCTTGAAGATGTCTTGCAGATAATGAGTAATGTATATGATAGTAATACCCTTCTGTTTCAGAGTGTTTATAACAGAGAAGAGTCTTTCAATTTCAGAAGTCGAGAGAGAGGCTGTCGGTTCATCGAGAATGAGTATTTTAGGATCATTTGATAGAGCTTTTGCAATCTCCACCAGCTGCTGCTGTCCGATGCTTAAATTGGAAACGAGATTAAGCGGATTAATTTCCGTATTCACCCCAATGCTTTCCAATAATTTAAGTGCATGCTTTGCACTTGTTCTGTCATCAATAAATGGTCCAAATCGAAACGGTATTGATTTAAGGAATATATTGTGTGCCACCGTCATTGTGGGAATCAGACTCAAATCCTGGAATACCATAGCAATGCCTGCCTTTAGAGCTTCCTCTGTACTACTATAATCACAGAGGTTTCCATAAAGGGAGATGGTTCCAGCATCTTTGGCATAGACTCCGTTGAGAACCTTAACTAGGGTTGACTTTCCAGCTCCATTCGGCCCTACCAATGCATGCACTTCCCCTTTTCGTACGGAAAAATCTACATCATGAAGAATCTGGACTCCATTGAAACCAATTTCGATACCTTTGGCTTCGATTGCATAGTCGTTCATACCTTTTAATTCCTTTTAAAAACAGGCTTGCCGGAGGTTAATCCGACAAGCTTTTCAGCTGTTATTTCAATGCTTGAGCAATTTCTGAAGGCAAATCCCTATTCAGTGACTGCTTCCACGCTTCATTAATATTTTCTTTGGTGATTGAGATAGCGGGAACAGTAACAAATGCAGGGGTTTCTTTACCAATCATGCTCAAAGCACCCATCTTTATCAAAGTTTCTCCGAGCACAAAAGGAAAATCTGCTACAACGCCTTTCATACTTCCACCCTTTACCATATCCATAACATTGTTTGCACCAAGATCCATTGTGAAAACTCCTACATTCTTATTTCCCGTTGTTCTGGCCGCTGCCACAACGCCTTCTGCAAGAACGTCCCAAGGTGCATAGATGGCATTCACATTGGGATACTGTGTAAGAATTGCGGAAGCAAGAGTTTCAGAATCATTTGCGTTGACTATACCACGTTTAGCAACAATCTTGATATTAGGATAGTCTCGTCGGAGAACTGCTTCGACCGCTTGGTCACGTTGATTCGTAACGTAGTAATTTGCATCATGGAACATTAGTGCAACTTCACCCTTTCCCTGTAAGTACTCTCCAATCATGTTGGCTACACTTTTTCCCATCTGAAAAAGGTCGTCGGTAACAATACCAACGTAGTCTTTTCCATGAGTAAAGTTACTGGGAAGATTGCTAATCAGTACAACTTTCACTCCTTTGTTCACGGCTTGCTGAAGTGCAACAGAACCACTGACAGGATCGAGCACCAAGGTGATAATGATGTCTGGGTTAAGCGCTAGAGTGGTCTCTATATCGGTGCGCTGTTTGTTAGGATCTTGTCCAGCATCAGTAACTGCGACAACTTTCATATTGAGGTCAGCACTCATTGAACGCGCACCTGCAATGACAGCATTAACCCAATCAGACGATTCATGCATTAGAATAGCTACCTTGTATTCAGCTTTCTTCACTGCATCCATCTCCGCTCGACTAAGAACTACCTTTGTATAGTCTGTCGGAGATTCACCGCCGGGGCCTTTTGTTTCATAGATATACTGAGAGGTATCGACCGCAGCATCCTTTGCACCTTGAGAATAGAGAGGAAGTGTTATCGAAATAACAAGTAGCACGGCAAGAATCAGTACCAGATTTTTTTTCATGGTTATCTCCTTTTGTTTTAATCTAGGAGTATAATACCCTCATAATACCTATACGTCAAACATTTTCTAGGTATTTTATAGGTGCTTTTTATTAGACGATTTAATATTCACCCGAACAACACCTAGGCATTAGCTGTCATAATAGTTTTCGCTAGTACAAAACCCGAAAGTAGCTGGGGATACCATATTCGATTAATTCCAAGTCAGTGCAGTGGATCTATTTTCTTTTCTGCTTTCAGTTGCTTCGTTTGCTGATGCGTCGTACGGTTTCATGGCTGACGTTCAGATACTGCGCGATGTCTTTCAGTGTATGGCCGTCTGTGACGGCCAGCGTGATGAATGAGGCTCTTACGTCCCGAAGCAAGGATGAGGAGTATCCTGACAGCAGTCTGTTTTTCTGGTTTGAGAGGTCCTGTTCTGTGAGCAGTTTGTCCAGCAGGTAGGCCAGACGTTCTTTTGTTTCGACTTTTGGGTCGGTGATGGTGGCAAAGCCGATCTTCGGCGACCATGAGGAATCTTCTGTGCATGTTTTGTATCGTTTGAGGGCTATTCTTTCTTCAGGGGAGAAGTAACTGAGCAAGGCTTCTCTGTCGACTATCTGGTTTTCATTCTTGAGCACTGCTCTGTGTCCGCTGAATTGGTAGTCGATTGCACTTTCGACGATGCCTGCTTTGACGGGGTTCTGGACGATGTAGCGTACGGTGCTGTAGAACTTCTGTTTTTCCGTTATAAGGTAGCTCTTGTACCTGTCGCCGTAGATGGTTCCTGTCCTGTTGTAGCGTTGGTTGTAATGGACGCTGTACTTCCTGTTCAGATACCAGATTAGATCAGAGAGGGGGTATTCCCCCACTCTGACGAGCAGGTGGTAGTGGTTGTCCATCAGTACGTACTGCAGAAGTTTTGCGTCATACTTTGCGAGCGCGGCGTCCAAGATGGAGAGAAACTGTCGTTTGTCACGAATTTCCTCATAGATGTAGTTGCGGTTGTTGCCTCGTTGGATCACATGATGGATGGTCTTGGGGGCGTCATTTCTCTGTCGTCTTGGCATGGTTCATATACTCGCTTTGATATGCCATTTGCCGTCAGCTTTGAAGATGATTTTCCCTGAGAGTTCCAGTTCGGTCAACGTTTCCATAAGGCAGGATTCTGTTGTGTTGAGCTTGTGTTTCAGTTCGCCGGTGGTGAGTGCTTGTTTTTTCAGCTTGGTAAGGACGGGGTGTTCGTCTTCTTCGGTTGTGAAGAGCTTTTCATCAAAATAGGCATGGGCGCCTTCTGAGAGGAGCAGGTTCGTTCCCGAGCTGGCGGGCTCGAGAATGTTGTTCGGTACGGCGAATACTTGCTTGCCTTTTGCCAGGGCGCTGCGTGCTGTATACATGCTGCCGCTGTTTATTCCGGCTTCTATGATGAGCAGGCTGTCACACCAAGAGGCTAAGAGGTTGTTTCTTGTGAAGTATCTGAACGGGAGGGCTTCCTTTCCATAGGGATACGGGCTTATGACCGCTCCTGTTTCTATGATTCTCTCGGTGAGGTTGGTGTGTGCCACGGGTTGTGCTTTGTGCAGGCCGCAAGGAATGAATGCATAGGTTATGCCCTTCAGGTCCAAGGTGGTTTTATGGGCAAGGACATCGATGCCGAACGAGAGGCCGCTTGCGATGATGTTCTTTTTGTTAACCAAGGTTGTTATTGCGGCCTTGGTCACCTTGTGTCCGTAGTTCGTGCTGTGTCGCGACCCGATGACTGCGGTGACGGGCGATCCGATCGGGGCCATGATTCCTTTATAATAGACAAGCAAGGGGGTCTTCTGATCGGTAGCGTACAGGCTCTGGTAGTGCGCATCTTCTGAAGTGAGGACGTTGATGTTGTATTTTTCGTTGTTTTTGAGGATGGTTTCTGCTTCCTGGAGGTTTCTGCCGTTCCATAGTGAGGGCAGTTGCTCTTTTTCTTTTGGTTTTGAGGTTTCGAGAAGGATTTGGGTTATTGTTGAGAGGTCTGCCTGATATATCTCTTTTGGTGTTGCGAAGGCAGAGACGAGCTTTCGTTTTGACTTGAGCGTCAGTCCTCTGAGTTCGTTGAGCCATATCCAGTAAGGTGTTTGTTCATACATTGCGCATCTCCCGTTCCAGGTCGCGTGAGAAGAAGGCTTTCAGCAGGTGTTGTCGTTTGATTCGGTCGCTTGCGTCGATGTCTGCAAAGGTTCTGGCTAGTTTGATGGTTTTGTATCGTGCGCGCACCGAGAGTTGGTCTCGTTCATAGGTCCGTTGCAAGAGCTCTGCACAATCATCATCGAGGGAGCAGTAGGTCCTGAGGTTCGTGCTGTTCATTTCAGAGTTGGTGGTGATCGGGTCGCCTCCTTTTCTGAATCGATGAAGCTGTCGTTCACGACAGAGCATCACTGTTTCACGGAGTTCAGCTGAGCTGATGTTCCCGCTCATGAGGTGGCCGTCGGTGAATTCCACCCTTCCTACATATTTCTGCATGTCGATTCTGTCGAGGATCGGTCCTGATATACGTTGACGATACTGTGCTATGGCATGAGGGGTGCAGGTACAGCGGTCGGTTCCTGCATATCCACAGGGACAGGGGTTCATCGCCGCGACGAGCATGAAGTCGGAGGGGTAACGGTTTGTCTGGTTTACACGACTTATGGTTACCTTCTTGTCTTCAAGGGGAAGACGCAGCGATTCGAGGGTTTTTCTGCCAAACTCGGGTAATTCATCCAGAAAGAGGATTCCCCTATGGGCGAGGGTTACCTCACCTGGTTTTGCGTAAACTCCCCCTCCTATGAGGGCGTGTGACGACATGTTGTAGTGGGGGCTTCTGAACGGACGGGTGGTCTTCAGGGCATGGCCGTCAAGCTCGCCGGCTATGCTGTAGATCGATGATACTTCAAGGATCTCCTCTTCACTCATGGGCGGCAGTATGGTGGGCAACAGCCGTGATATCATCGACTTGCCACAGCCTGGGACGCCTACCAGTAATAGGTTGTGGTTTCCTGCAACGGCAGCCGCCAAATAAGGCAGCAGCTCTTCATGCCCTACGACATCAGAGTAGTCACCAATTTTCTTGCTTGATTCTTCGAGCTTGCTTTCTTGTCCTCTTTTGTGCGGCTGTATATACAACCGTTGTTCAAGATAGGCTGCTACCTGTCCTACCGTATCACATGCGATGATTCGGATGCCGCCCACGAGAGAGGCTTCATCGGCACAGTCTCGAGGGACGATGAGGGCGTCCCATCCAAGGTTTCTCGCCTGGATTGCCATGGGAAGGACCCCATTGAACCCGACGAGGTTTCCTGTGGTGCTGATGCCGCCGACAAGAGCTATCTGCTTGTAGTCATCAATCTTTGGTTTGAGTTGTCCTGATTCGATCAGCATGCCGATGATCATGGGCAGGTCAAGATAGGCTCCGCTTTTCTTTATGTCGCTCGGACTGAGGTTGACGACAACTTTCTTGGTGGGATAGGCATATCCCAGTTCTTCTGTGCACGCTTCCATTCTGTCTTTTGCTTCCTTGACGGCTGCGTCGCCTAATCCAACTATGTTGGTCGTCTGCAGACCTGCTATGATTGCTACTTCGACTCCCATTGGATATCCGCTGATGCCGGTGATGCCAAGACTCTTTATTACTGTTGCCATGGTTTTTGCTCCTAAACTAACGTATTAAGGACAAACCGCGGCCATATTGCTTCAGATGATTTGCAAGTTTGGACAAGTATTTTGATTTTGGTTGGGTAATAGCGTATAGAATACATGTTCATGATTGACAGGATTAACAGCTGCTGTTTAGGATGCTCTTAGCAACGTGCTTTGAAGGAATTACTGGTATTTATAACTGCAGAGAGGAAAAAGCATGAATGGTATCGTGATCTATACGTCAAAATACGGTTCGACGAAGCAATATGCTCAATGGTTGGCTGAGGATGCTGGGTTTGAGCTGTACAGTATTTCAACGTGTCCAAAAAACCTTGGTGGTTTTGACGTGATTGTCCTGGCCGGGAGTATTCATTCCGGATTTGTTTCGATCAAGCGTTATGCAACTGCAATATGGCCTTCGATCAAGGACAAGACGGTGGTGCTCATCCTTACAAGCGGGACGAGCAACAGGGAAATCATCAAGAAGGTGGTACATGATAGTTTTCCTTCTGATATTGTTCGTTCTATGACGGTGTTCCCTGTTGGTGGTCGTTACGTGTTTAACAAGATGTCTTTCATCGACAGGAACATCATTAAAATGGTTGCGTTCTTTACGAAACATCAAGAGACGAAAAAAGGGATGATGACTGAGAAGGACGATGTGAGGAGGGAAAACCTGAAAGAGGTCTTGTCCTTTCTGGGTGGTTTATAAGCCAGGTTCAAGATGCGTTGTTCGGCTGATGGGTATTATCTTGTCATCGGTCTTATTTTAATCTGAGTCATCAAAATTGGTTTTGATTTTCCAGTTGCATTTAAGCCGAATACCGCTACTGACCTCAGCTGCTTTCCAGCAGAGGTCTCAAGGACACTGATGCATTATCCAAATATTGCGCAGCAAATGATTTTGCATAGTAACCATTATTCTCGTCTACCGTTACTTTTTCAGGCAACTATAGTGTCTATTTGTGAAAATTCTGTAAAAGAATTGGTTAAACATTGACCGGGGTATAGGGGCATGATACCTTCAATTGAGGGTTCTCCTCAAAGGAAGGTTTGCATGAAAAATACACAAAAGTCTTTGGTTTTAGTGTTGGTGCTGCTGCTTGTTCTTGGATCGGCATTTGCTACAGGTTCAAAAGAAGCTGCCGCTCCTGTCAGTACAGAGATGGAGAGCAAAGTCTCCATGTATGCAAGTATTACCGCAATCGAACCGATAATCGAAGCTTTTACTGCAGATACCGGAATTACTGCAGAGAACACCCGACTTTCTACTGCTCGTTTTGTCTCCACGGTACTTACGGAGTTTGAGGCCGGAAAACTATCCGCCGACGTCCTTCAGGGACCACTTCCCGTATTGGAAATTCTTAAAGAGCAGGGTGTTATCGCTGATTACATCTCACCTATGGGCGAGACCTACCCCGAGTGGGCAAGACGTGGTGATGGCATCTATCTCTTCGGTATTGAGTACGTGGCTCTCATCTACAATACCGACTTGGTCGCACCTGAGGATGTCCCCAAGCGCTATGAGGACCTTACCGATCCCAAGTGGAAGAATCAGATTGTTATGGCCAATCCTGCAAGTCACGCAACCACAATCAGCTGGCTGGTGGGTTTGAAAGAACATGTATTTGCTACCGAAAAGGAATGGTATGATTTCCTTCACGGTCTTGCCGCCAACAACCCGATGTTCGTAGCATCGTTCGGTCCGACTCCAGCTCCCATCGAGAGTGGTGAGAAGAAAATTGGCATCTCGATGCCTAAATACATTGTCACCAAGGCCCCGGCTCCGCTCGCATGGGCAGAAGTATCACAGCCGATGCTCGGCAGCCCCCGTGCAATTGCAATCACCAAGGATGCTCCCCATCCTAATGCAGCAAGGGCCTTCTTTGAATACTGGCTTTCCAACAAGGCAATGGGCATGTTGGCCAACGACGTCGGTGAATATGTGTTGACTCCCGGTGTCTATCCCCCGATCCAGAATATCGAGAAAGCAGAAGTCATCGCCATTAGCGAGCTCTCTGACGCAGATCTGATGAAATGGGGTGCTGAGTTCGAGAGAATCTTTGAAAAGAAATAACTATTACCGAAAGCAGGAATAAGCAATGGAAATTCAGATTACCGGGGTAAAGAAGTACTATCATTCTGAAGGGAAAACCATCAAGGCACTGGATGGGGTGAATCTCACTATTCCAGCGAACAAGATTTTTACTTTGCTTGGTCCCAGCGGTTGTGGTAAGACCACACTTCTGAGAAGTATTGTAGGTCTTGAGACCCCTGATGAGGGAGAAATCCGTATCGGCGATACTATCGTGTGGTCAAGTGAAAAAAATATCGACGTCCCCACTGAGAAGCGAGGACTTGGCATGGTTTTCCAGACCTATGCAATCTGGCCGCATATGGACGTTTTCAATAATGTTGCCTATCCGTTGCAGAATATGAGACTCCCAAAAGATGAGATCAACCGCAGGGTCGAGAAGACCCTGCAGTTTGTCCAACTTGAGGGCTTCGGGAATCGTCCTGCTACCCGTCTTTCCGGTGGCCAGCAGCAACGCGTTGCTCTTGCGAGGGCGCTTGTTGCTGAGCCTAAGGTCATTTTGTTTGACGAGCCGCTTTCCAACCTGGATGCGAAACTTCGTGAAGAAACCCGTAAGGAACTGAGAAGTTTTCTGAGCAAACTTGCAATTACCGCCGTCTATGTTACCCACGACCGCATTGAGGCTCTGGCACTCAGCGATCAGATTGGGGTTATGCGTGCGGGCAACATCATTGAGATTGGAGAGCCGAAGAAAATCTACTTTGATTCCGAGCATCAGTTTGTTGCTGATTTCATCGGTCGCTCCAACTTGCTTCCGGCAACCATCGTGGAACAGGGTAGTGATTATACCAAGGTAAGCTCATCGGTTGGGAATTTCATGTGTGCAAAACGCGAGTTTTCCTCAGACAGTGAGATTACCCTCTGCATCAGGCCTGAGTTTGTTGATTTGATTGATCCAAAAGAGAAAGACAAGCATCAGAATACGCTGGTTGGAAAGATGCATACCATGGTCTTCGTCGGAGAGGTGTATGAGAGTGAGATTATGGTTGGCGATCAACTGATTATGGTGAAAGTAGATCCCGATTCGAAGGTGAAGGAAGGAGATGAGGTGGTGGCTTCCATTTCAGCAGACCACTGTCTTTTGGTTTCAAGGTAGGAAGAGGATACTATGGCTAAAACTCGGCATACAAAACTTACCTATTTGTTGATCCTGATTCTTGCCTCGCTCACGTTGGCACCTGTGGTGATGTTGGTGATCGGCAGCTTCTCAAAGGGTCTACGAAATGTGGGTGCTTTTACTCTCGATAAGTACATTTCTGTGTACACTGACCCTGCCTTGATGGCGGTTCTTCTGAATACCTTTGTGTTTGTGATAGGTTCAGCGCTTTTTTCGACGGTGTTGTCACTCTTCTTGGCCTATCTGAACAACCGTACTAACATCCATTGGAAATTCATGTTCAAGGTGCTTTCCGTCGTGCCTATGATGATTCCTCACGTCTTGTTTGCAGTCAGCTGGGCATTGTTGCTCAATCCCTCCAATGGTATTTTGAACCTTTGGATCATGCAGGCCTTCAACCTCACAAAGGCGCCGTTCAACATTTATTCCCTTCCAGGGATGATTATGGTGGAAGGATTGCTCGATCTTCCTATTGCCTACTTGATCATCTCGCCTGCGATGGCATCATTCGACGTCTCGCTGGAGGAGTCCTCGAAAGTATTCGGGGGTGGCAATGTGAAAACGCTCTTCAAAATTACATTGCCTGTGTTACGTCCAGCGATTCTTGCAGCATTCATACTGTGCATGGTGCGTTGCCTCGCCTCTTTTGCAGTTCCCTCGGTGTTGGGTATGCCCGGTCGCGTATATGTGCTGGCAACCTACATCTATCGAACGATTAACACTGGCTTCATTGCAGACTACGGGAAGGCAGCCGCAATCGGCATGAGCATTTTGGTTCTCTCCATTTCCTTGATTTATGTATACCGCTATTTCACCCGCAGCAGCGAGAGGTTCGTTACGGTTTCCAGCAGAGGCTTCAAACCGGTGGTGATCGAGCTCAAGAGGGCAAGGATTCCTCTTTTTGTCGTTTTGTTGCTCGTTTTCTTCGTATTGATCATACTGCCTGTTCTGGTGTTGCTCTATACTTCGCTTGTTCCGTACTCGATGGTTCCGAGTGCTCGCGCGTTCTCGATGATGAACCTCAATCATTGGAGAACGGTGATAAAGGATCCCATCTCCTTGCTCTCTTTGAAGAACAGTTTGTTCCTGGGCATTGTCGGCGCTACCTTGGGTACGTTGCTCTCCCTCTTTGTCGCCTACGTCATCGTTAAGGTGAAGAGTAAAGCAGCTGGAGTGCTTGAGTCGTTGAGTTTTCTTTCATTCTCCTTTCCCGGTATTGTCATCGGTATTGGGTTCATGTGGTTTTTCATCAAGACGCCTCTTTATGCAACCATTTGGGCTCTGCTTATCGGTTATATCGCTACCTATCTTCCCTATGGCATCCGACCGCTTACCAGTGCCTTTATCCAGATCCACAGTCACTTGGAGGAGTCTTCGGCCGTGTGCGGAGCTTCGCTATTGACTACCATGAGAAGGATTGTCGTTCCCTTATTGGTTCCAGGCATTGTCTCGGGTTGGGTTTTGATGGCTACGATGTTCCTACGAGAACTCAGTCTCTCGGTAGTGCTCTCACGTCCGGGTACAGAAGTGCTTGCAGTCCAGATTCTTCGCTTCAGCGAGGATGGTCTATGGGGCAGGCTGGCAGCACTCGGGCTCATCATGATTTTTTTCTCAACCTTGTTGGTGGTAATCGCCAATTTGGTTGGAAATCGTTTTAAGGCTGCTCATAATTAGTTCTTCACTTTGCAGGTATATTGTCCTCTGTTGACTGACTGATTCATTATGTGCTAAATCACGCTCTGAGAGCATTATGAGCTGGTTTTCTGGTGTTTATCGTTCACGGCTATACTGTTTGCATTATAGCCGGTGAGCGTTTATGCTTCAAAGGAAGAGGAGCAACTACTATGAAAACACGTCCATTCGGTCCAGAGAGAACCATGGTGTCAGAAGTCGGGTTGGGGACTTGGCAAATCGGCGGATCCTGGGGATCGGTTGATGAAAAAACAGCCATGGAAATTCTCCATACTGCCACAGATGAGGGTATTTCATTTTTCGATACTGCCGACGTCTACGGTGCGGGAAGAAGTGAGACATTCATCGGTTCCTTTCTCCGTTCTCAGAGAGACGATGTATTCGTCGCTACAAAACTTGGGCGTGGAGCAGATCCAGGATGGCCTGAGAACTTCACAGCAGAGAACATGATCAAGCATACAGAGGCTTCATTGACTCGTTTAGGGTTGGAACGATTGAATCTGCTACAGCTTCACTGTATTCCCAGGGACGTCATGGCCGAGGGTGCAGTGTTCGACACGCTTCGCCTTCTGAAAAAACAGGGGAAAATCGAGCACTTCGGTGCAAGCGTGGAAACGGTCGAGGAAGGTTTGCTCTGCTTGGAGCAGGATGGTATCGCTTCTTTACAGGTTATCTTCAACATTTTCCGGCAGAAACCCATTAAGGAACTGTTTACGAAGGCGCAAGAGAAGAACGTATCCATCATAGCTCGTGTGCCACTTGCCAGTGGTTTGCTCAGTGGGACGATGAGCAAGGCAACCACCTTTGGAAAGAGCGATCATCGTAATTTCAATCGTGACGGTGCTTCATTCAACGTAGGAGAGACCTTTGCCGGTGTTCCGTTTGAGAAAGGGGTTGAACTGTCTGAGGAGCTTTCATCCATGAAACCGGAGGGTCTGACATTGGCCCAGATGGCTTTGCGATGGATTTTGGACTTCGACGCGGTAACTGTGGTCATTCCCGGTGCAAGCCGAAGGGAACAGGTGAAGGCGAACGCTTCAATCTCGGCGTTGCCTCCTTTGAGCAAAGCTCTGCACGCAGACCTTGAAAAATTCTACAATGAGAAGATTGTCCAGCATATTCGCGGTGCCTACTGAGCGTTGCTTGTTTCGATTTCATCAGTGAATATATGGCATGAAGAATCGAGATAAGTTGCTGTTAACAAAAATGGTGTACACTCATTAGCTGTCACAAAAGGTTTCGTTAGAACATCTGATTTGTGTACGCTTAGGAGATATCTTTTCAAAAGGCTATCTGAGAGCCCCATATGCAGGTTTTATGGAAATGCGGATTTCTGGCCTGCTACCTATTACCTATAATAGTCTCACCATCCCATGCCTCCTCACAGGCAGGAGTATGGGGCAATTCGCACCAACGAGTCATCCATGGTGGGGTTTGACACGTACCCTATAGCACATGAGGATTAAGGTAATACCCTGTCTGTGGGCCGGTTTCACCGGAAGGCACCAACAATCCTTTTTGGAGAAGCAGCTGAATATCTCTTGAGGCTGCTGCAGGGGAACATCTGTTCATCTTTGCCCATTTGTCCGTGGACAGCTTCCCTATGAACGAACCATCGGCAAGTTTGAATAACATAGACAACTGTCGGGAATTATAGACGGAGGGATCAAGATGTGCCATAAATCGGGTAAGTCTCACACTCTTCTCATAGACCTTCAAGGCTTCTTGTTTTGCTCTTATCGCAATGTTGATATTCCATATGAGCCATTGCGTCAGATCCAATGAATCTGACTGTGACGTATATGCATACAACTGCCGGTAATACTCATTTCGGTTCTGTAAAATCAAAGAAGACATACTGTATACCCTGTGAGTTTCATTGAACCCCTTTGAGAGAACGTAATCTGCCAGTGCACGTGATATTCTCCCATTTCCATCTTCATACGGGTGTATACAGAGAAACCATAGGGAGACTATGGCACTTTTTACAATAGGTTTTGTTTCATCCTCCCCATTAACAAACTCAACAAGACGTTCCATCTCCTCCTGAATCCTTTCCGATGGGAGACCTTCATAGATGAGCTCTTCCTGTATACCGTTCCCCTTGCTGACATACACCGGGCTCTGCCTATAGAGTCCAATACACTTCGGCTTCATTCCTGCCATCGAAGAAAAAAGTAGGGAATGCCATGTATGTATCCTTTCAAGTGAAAGAACGTCGAGATTCCCTGTTGCATCAAGGACCAACGTCGAAACACTTTCAGCATAGCGATCACTTCTTGCCTTCTTTTCCAGATGAATATCAAGTCGGTTACATATAGATGAGAATACCGGCTCATCAGCGATGATTTCACCCTCTATCTCCAGACTGGCAAGAATCTCATCAGCAAGAGAGCGTGCATGCATCCTTTCCATTGTCTCAGGATCGATAAGAGAAAAAACTATGTCCGTGGCCTTCTTCTGCAGCAGATACTCTTCGTAGTACTTCTGAATCTGTTTTCCATCGTACGTATAAGACGGCCATGCAGGGTTGTTCCAGATATATGCCATATGCGCATCTCCCAGTCAGAACGATAGCACACAAAACCCTTTTAATCTATCATTATTGACGGGGTAATCGCATTATTGTTTCACAATCTTCAATTATGAGGGAGTAGTTTCAACATACATATGTAAGCTGTGGATATTCCACCCGGAACCCACCATCCACAATCTGGCACTCAACACCCGCATTTCGTACATGATCTGCGCACGTTTCTGTAGACACTATTTTTTCGAAAGAGCCAAATGAGAGCCCCATATGCAGGTTTTATGGAAATGCGGATTTCTTTTCTGGAACCTATGATTGCCCGATCCCCTCCAAGGCTGAGTAACGGTGACCGGCTAGGCCTTTCCGGACGGGATTCGCACCCGCAGTATGTTAAAGCGACCTATGAGATGCTCACCGGTAAAAGAAACTGTACAACCTCCTTGGCGAAGGATGATCTGGTTTGTGCCATCAGCTACATCGCCGATATGCTCAAGGCTCCGTTGGCTGCAGAGAGGCTCCTCGATGATATTGAAAAGGAACCTGCAGTTCTCGCAGAGAATTCGTATCTATTCCCCCTTTCTCACGACGAGTATATCGCACACCGCGGAATACGGCATGCAAAAGTAAAGAACTATATGCTGTTCTACACCGTCAATGAGGATGCAAGGACAATCACGATCATCAGGATGTTGTATGCTAGGCGAGATTGGTTACAGCTGCTGGGTGCGCTCTCACTGTAAGCTACTCATCAATTGCCGCACTACGATCTTTTTCCATTGACCGTCCCAATAAAGCCAGAAAGCGATGCTTCAGTAGCTACATATTTTTGATTGCGGCTGTTTGGTTTATCTGGGTGGGTCATCTGTATCCTCCCCGATTCAAGCAGCGGCTTAAGAAAGTTTGAAGAAAAATGTCTCACATCCTTATAGCCACAATGTTCCGCAATCTCTTTTCTTCCTCGTGGTATTACACAATACTGTAGTATTGCTTCGTGGATGCTATCTTGTTGGTTATCTTGTTGGTTATCTTGCGCGGTATCGGCTACAGCAGAGTAATTCACATTCTTCAGCACCACCCGGAAGTCCGAAGGTGTGGATTTCACGATCCTGGATTGCCCGACCGTCATACATGCCTCCGGGGCTTTGGATCTCAAGCCGGTCATCGAAGATGGAACCTTTGTCGAGTCCATTCCAACGGGTGCAGAATACTCGCGAATTACGTACGATATACTGGTCAGCCATCAGTTTGCCTGCATTCGTGAGAAATCCATCCTTATCAGCCAGTCCGAAGGATAGGTAATCAGAGGCCGCAAAATGGTTGCCTGTCTTTTCAAGATACGTTGCCTCGAGCAAGGTGAAGCTGTAATCTTCCTTTCGTGCGTCGGTGATCATCGCATCGAACGAGCGATTCGTACCTTTGAGTATCAATTCATTCAGCATATGATCGGGGGCAACGATACTTTCATTGCCTATCCTGATATAGGCCTCCATGATTCCATCTGCTCGATAATAGTATGGCGTGGAACGACCTGGGAGCACTTTCAGACAGAGTATATCCTTTTTGTTCTCCTTGAAAGCCGACAACTCGATTTGTGGTAGCGGTGTGATACGATCTTTGATCAGCCTGCTGATGGACTGTGCATCATCTTGCGCCGCATCAAGGCCGACTATCTGCTTGTCATCGTCCAAACCGAAAAAGAGCATGCCCCCGATTGAATTGGCGAATGCGCTGACGCTCTTCAATCAACTCTTGGGTCTTTTCTTTTCAAGTGCTACCTTGAAATCACATTCTGTAGCCTCAGCAACAAGCTTCTCAATCATATCAGAGTCTTCACCTCCCCTCTCTTACAATACTACCATAGAAATCGAAATCTATGGGATCCTTATGTGGTTCACATGGTAAGGCAGGAGCACAATCATGGGTTCTTTGCCATTTGTGATATCACATGAATGGGATATGACTACAACATAGCGAACGCCTCCAGGTACTGTATCCGATCCCACACTAAGCTGTTGAACATCTAGCACATTCCCTTGAGCCAACATCATGCTTTCCTTTTCTATTCAAGATACACAGGAACACTGATTGCTTTAATTTCCGTCTTTTGAGGTGCTTTTATTTGACCTTGCTTACTCATACGAGCACGACGTGCAAGTATCTGCTGCTGCTCCACAGAAATAAATGCCTGGATATTGTCAATTCTATCGGAGACTCTTGTGGCATTCCATCGGAGACTCTTGTGGCATTCCATCGGAGACTTCGCTCTGGCTTTCCCTCCCCAGATGAGGAATTCCTGCCTGATACCGACGGTCCGAAATTACGCTTCTTCTGCGAAGGGGTCTTGGCAATGAGGTGAATCCATGGTAAATCAAAAGTAGGGATTTCCCTACTTTGGAGGCAATACATGACACAACAGTTCGTTGAGAATGCAAAAGTGATGGCCAAAGGTCAGGTGACCATCCCTAAGGACGTCAGAGAAGCCTTGGGCATCGGAACCGGGGATCGTGTGACCTTTTTAGTGGATGGAAGCAATGTGAGGATTATCAACTCAGCGCTCTACGCCATGGAGATTCTGCAGAATCAGATGGCTGGTGAAGCACAGAAAGCAGGCTTAAAAGATGATGAGGATGTGATAGCTCTTGTTAAAAACTTGCGCTCTGAGGATACTGAATGAGAGTCCTTGGTCTCGTCAATAGATAATTCTTCTCGGTTGTTTATTCGAGAAATCATTTCTATGGTTCTTCGTACCTGTGTCAACTGGGTCTCTGTGGCATTCTGTTTAATGGCATATCCCTTGATAAGATACTCCTTCAAGATTGTACTTGCCCATCTCCTGAACTGCACACCTCGAGAAGACTTGACCCGATACCCGATAGAAATGATCAAGTCAAGATTGTAGTGTTCCACCTGGTACACTTTCCCATCGGAACCAGTTGTCGCAAATTTTGCGACAACTGACAAATCCTTCAATTCTTCATTTCTAGCGTTTGAGATGTGTTTGCCTATCGTCTTTATGTCTCTATCAAACAATACAACCAGCTGCTGTCTATTCAACCAAACAGAGTCTTCCTTGAGTGTAACCTCAAGCTTGATTTTACCATCCGCTGATTCATACAGTGCTATAAGACTATCGTTCATACTCTACGTAAACTTCCCGTAACCTATCATTTCAAATTTAAAGACAATTCAATATAGGATCCGTACCCCCGTCCCGTTGCTTAATCCATCCGAAGCCGTATCAATGGGGAATATGGAGGGGAAGGGGAAGGTTTCGCCAGCTAACCTCCAATCCCTGGCGTCTATTGGCTCATCGGCTCCTCTGCTCTTGCTCCCCTCACGGTCCGTAAGCCGGAGCCGGCCGATGCGACGCTACCCCTTCTACTTGGGCTGATTGTTTGATTTGCGATAGTTCAATGTTGAATGATTAGGATAAATAAAATCACAGAATCGTTTCAGATGTGGATTCTGTGGAGATCCTACCCGGAACCCTGTTTCCTCAGGAGGACCCCTATTTCAAGCCTCGTAATTTTTTGTTTGTTCATGTTCTCTATATTTCATTACATTATTTATAATTGTTATTCTTCTTGACTTACGTTTTCTTGGCTCTATACTGGCTTTAGGTTGGTACAAAAACAAACAAACCACTACCTATTGGAGGAATCAATGGACAGTCCACGAAGAACAAGACTCATCAATTCCTCCCGCATCATTCATCGTCTGTGGATAGAAGATGAACTGAGTCGAGCAGAATTGGCGTCCAGATTGTCTTTGAATCGTTCTTCCGTTTCCAATATTGTTGTCGACCTCATGCAGCGCGGCATTGTGAGAGAAAATGAAATTATTGATCCAGGTCCGAAAGGAGGAAGAAGGGCTATCGGGATTACACTGAACAAGGAGTACTTCCATGTAATAGGTATTGAGATCCGTTCAGACTCTTATACTGCCTTGTCAGTCGACTTGGAAGGCAACGTCTTATTCTCAGAAACAAAATCCAAGGGGTTCACTGCAAAGACTTTCAAGGCTGATATGCTTTCATTCATCAAGTTGCTCACCCAACGCTTAGAATACATGGGACGACACTTGTTGGGAGTCGGAATAGGGTTTTCAGGAATTGTGGATGCAGATCGGCAAATGCTCATTCGTTCCGTATCACTGGATTTCAAGCAACCTTTTGATTTCTACACAGAAATCGCCACTGCATTTTCCTTCCCTGTCTTTCTGGAGAACGATGCAAATTGTGGAGCTTGGGGTGAGGTGATATTCCAAAGGAAAAGGATACTACGCAACTTCCTCTTCGTTCTGATTGAGTTCTGGAAGGCCTATGATCTACAGACGGGCCTATCAAGACCGACTGTCGGTCTTGGTTTCGGCTTCGACGGCAAGATTCATCGGGGCAGCAACAATCAGGCTGGTGAGTTCAAGAGCGTACTGAACCGTGATGTTGATTCTTGTGAACAGGTGGTGGTGGACAAAACCATTTCGGTCACCGAAAGCAAGGAAGCTCTACATGCATACCTGAGCGAGGTGTGTGAGAACCTTGCATTCCTCATCAATACGTTGGATATCGCCCATGTTTTCATCGGCGGTAATGTTGAAACCATTGAGGAAGTTTTGCCAGATATGTTGAGAGGAGCCCTGCGTGCGAACTCTCTTGACCATAGTGATGAAAGAACACAAATACAGTTCTCTTCGCTTGGCTATCAAGCTGTTTCATTCGGGGCTGCTGCTCTAGTGCTCGACAAAGTGTTGATGAATCTGGAACCACTTTCCGACTATGCATCACAAAAAGTGCTTCCTCTGTTTCATCTGCTTGCCTAACTAAAGAATTCCTTCCTACGAAGGATGCCATAAATGGAGGATTACTATGAACAGGAAACGGTTGTTGAACTTGGTTATTGTTTCATTGTTTCTTGCCCCTCTCTTGTTGTTTGCAACAGGAACCAAGGAACAAGCAAAAGATGCAGAGGATGGTGTCATTACCTTGTCTGTATATCACTTCCTTGACCAGACGGATAAAACCACTGCCCCGAATTTCCAGTATCTGGTGGATGTATTCAAGAAGGCCAATCCAAACATCAGGCTCACTTTCGAGTATGGCTATGGCGAGGCGTTCCACGACAAACTGCAAACCATGGCAATGAGTGGACAACTGCCTGACATTGTACTGCTCTATCCGGGAGAAAGGACAAGCCAAGTTACAAATGCAGGCTTGGTACAGGATTTGCGACCGTATTTGGCTGGACACGAGGATGAGTTTGCCGATATGGCAATGCAGGGCCAAGGGAAGAATGGAGAAATCTGGGAACTACCCGAAGACATCAGCATAACCTCAATCATGTTCACCAACAACCGCTTGCTGAAGGAGCTGGGACTCTCTTTTCCTAAGACATATGAAGAACTCTTGGCCCAAGGTCCAAAGATCAGGGCAGCAGGGCTGATCCCCATTTCCATTGCCAACAAGGATGCATGGCCGATGCAGTCCTGTGTAGCGGGGATGCTCGTAGAGAGAGCTTGTGGATTGGATTGGTTTGACAAAGCAATCGCAGGCGAGGCACGTTTCGATGACCCTCAGTTCATCTATGCCATGCAAATCATCAAGGAGCTCACTGACAAGCAGATGTTCTCACCGGGGACAAACCAACTATCCTACGGACAAGGATTGGATGATTTTGTTCAGGAAAAGGCTGTTTACTTCATCGACGGTGGCTGGACAGTAAACAATATGGTAGGAGAGCTTACCGCTGAACAGAAAGAATATATAAGTCTGGAATCTTTTCCGGATATCCCCAATCAGAAGGGAAAAAGCCTTTCAACTTCGGCGACCGCTGGACAAGGATTCGGGATGAATGCAAAGCTCACGAAAGAACAGTCTGATGCAGCTTGGAAATGGATTTGGTTCTATTCGGGTCCTGAGGGGTCGGCAATCAGGCAGAGATTCGGCAGATTGCCCGCCTACAACCTCTCAGAGCCCAAGGACGCTGATCCAATGATCCAGAAGCTGGTTGCTTATGCTGCTAAGGTGCCCATGGGCTATGTCATGGATTCAGTGCTTGCTGCAGAACCCATTGGGAGGTTCAACATCAACCTTCAGAATATGATGTTTGGTACGAAGACGCCCCAACAGGTCGGACAAGAACTGGAAGCCATGGTTGCTGCCATCGGTCGGTAAATTTAAATTGCAAGGCTCTTTGCGCAATCGAGGCAAGAGCCTTCTTTGGAATATGAGGAGCTTCATGACATTCTCACAACAAAAACGGATGAGCTATCTTGTATTGCTGGCACCGGGAGTCTTCCTGTTTGCTTCGATCATTATCTTCCCTGTTCTCTACAGCTTGTCACTCAGCTTCACCTCCTTTGGAGGATACGGGAAGCCTGTGTTCATCGGACTGGAGAACTATTTAAAGATCATCGGTGATGAAGTGTTTCGGCATTCCCTGAGAAACAATCTCTTGATAGTGGCTGTTTCCGTATTCGGCCAGATACCCTTGGGTTTTCTCTTGGCTTACCTGTTGCATCGAAGGATGATTCGTAACGGAGAGTTCTACCAAACCATGATTTTTCTGCCCATTACGATTTCCCCAGTAGTAGTTGCACTTTTATGGAACCAGATTTTTTCTTCCTCGGGGATGGTGGTAGCTGTCATTAGGAGACTGACCGACCAGCCCCAGTATGTCATGAAGATTTTTGAGAATAGACAGATGGCCATTTATCCGATTCTTTTTGTGCTGTTATGGATGCATACCGGTACATATATGATTATTTTCTATGCAAATCTCCAGAAAATGATTCCTTCCTTGCTTGAAGCGGCGCAAATCGATGGGGCCAGTGAATCGCAGATGCTGCTCAGAATCATTCTTCCAAGCATGGTGGGAACAATTGCAACCACTGCGATATTCGCAATTTCGGGGAGTCTCAAGGCATTCGACCTTATTTATTCCATGACTGGTGGAGGGCCGGCACATTTTACCGAAGTAATCGCCATCTACATGTACATCAACACCTTCAAGTACTACAAATATGGCTTTGGTAGTGCCGCCTCGATGATTATCATCCTCTTGGCGGTCGGCTTGATTCTGATCCTGCAATACATCAGCAGACAATTTGAGCGTCGGTTCGAGTAGGGGGAGCTATGAAAAAAACCATTACATTGGGGAAAGTTCTCTCCTATATTCTGATGATTACGTTCACCCTGCTAACGGTCATCCCACTGACGTGGATGATCCTCAGCTCCTTTAAGCCGCATGCCCTGATCGTGAGACATCCACTGGCTCCTCCCACAACATGGTACGTACAGAATTTCATCCTTGCCTGGACACAGGGGAATTTGGGCATCTACTTTATCAATAGCATTGTGTATTCCATGGTAGCTACGTTTTTCACGGTTCTTTTCGCAATGAGCAGCGGGTATGCGCTATCAAAGTTTCATTACAAAAGCAGCCGAGTGGTCTCCATGCTTTATACGTTGGGTCTGCTCATTACCGTACACTCGGTCATCGTGCCTTTGTTCATCATGGAAACGAAACTGGGTTTGGCCAATACCAGACTGGGTGTGATTCTTCCCTATATTGCATTCGGGCTTCCATTCCAGGTCTTTCTTGCTACTACATATATCAAAGGGATTCCCGATGCTATGCAGGAGTCGGCCATTATCGATGGAGCGACTTTCATCCAGGTCTTTGTGAGAATCATCATTCCTGTCGCCACCCCGATTATCTCCACCATGTTCATATATACCTTTTTGGGGAATTGGAATGAGTTCATTCTAGTGCTGACGCTGACCAGTGATTTTACTGTGCGCTCGCTGCCGGTCGGGATCAACAGTTTTGCAGGAGGCATGTCCCGAGATTATGGTCTGCAATTTGCAGCGCTGGTCATCGGTACGGTTCCAATGATCATCTTCTACTTGTTTTTCAAGGACAATATAGCTCAAGGCTTCGCTGCCGGGGCGCTAAAGGAATAATACCATCCATATGACAGAAAAACTCCCTCTCATTCCCTATCCTTCAGGTGCCGTTTCAATGCTCATTGGCACATTCTCTAAACCGCAACGCTTGGCGGTTGCTTTCGACCCTTCCTTTGACGCCGATTTTGTACGGTACTACATCAAAGAGTATCTTGGCATAGAGGAGGAAAGGGGTGGACAGATTCCGAACCTTACAATTGTAAAGGCCGGAGGTGTTATGGATGAGCAGGCCTATCACTTGGAGGTGGTCGGCCAAGGCTGCAGAATTGAAGCAACTACCTTGCAGGGGGTTTTCTACGCCATGCAGACACTGCGTCAGCTTTTTCGTGCCTATCCAAAGGCCATCCCTTGCTGTTGCATCCATGATGCTCCGGCCTTGCAATGGAGAGGCTTCATGCTGGATGTAGCAAGATCCTTCTGCCCGGTCGAGGAGGTGCGGCGAATCATAGATGTCCTTGCTTTCTTCAAAATGAATGTCCTGCATCTGCATGTCAGTGATGATCAGGGTTGGAGAATCAAATCCGATCGATACCCTGAGTTGGGTAAGGGAAACTCGGGGACGTACTCGAGACAAGAGGTCAAGGACCTGGTTGCGTATGCACAGGAACGTCATATCATGATCGTCCCTGAGATTGACATGCCAGGGCACTTCACAGCGGCTCTGTGCTCTTATCCCCAGTTCAGCTGTACAGGAGGACCATTCACCATCCCCCAGGGCGAGGGCATTTTCCCTGACATCTTATGTGTGGGAAAAGATGAAGCCATCAATTTCGTTAAGCACATTATTGATGAGATAGCTTCACTATTCCCTGCCCCGTACTTTCATCTGGGCGGTGACGAGATTCCCTTGGATCGCTGGGTCGAGTGTCCTGATTGTCAAGACAGAAAGAAGGTTCTGGGTTTATCAGATGAAAAAGCTTTGCTACGATGGTTTTGTAATGAGATAACTTCTTATGCAAGAAGCCTGGGCAAACAGGTAATCCTTTACAATGACTATGTTGACCAAGGCTACGATAATGAGATTGTCACACAGGTCTGGAATCCTTTGCTGAAGGATTCACAGCCGACACATCCGGTGATTATGAGCGACTACTTCCACACTTATCTAGATATGAGCCATTCGCTGCTCCCCTTGAAGGTTGTTTATCGCTACGGTAAGCAGTTGCAGACACAGAAGAGCCCTGCCCTGCTCGGTGCAGAGTTCATGCTCTGGACTGAATACATTGCAACCAGAGAAGAGCGGGACCTGCACTTGCTTCCTCGCCTGATTGCAGGAGCCGAGACCTTTTGGACTGAACAGGCACACCATGACTATCATCGGTTTGCAAATACAATGGCCGAATACGGGGCTTCTTTTCTCCTCGCTGATGCATGCATTACGCCCAGAAAGCTCTGGGACACTCCTTTCATTGCCTTTGCATTTGAACGATTCAAACGAAAAAGAAGAGTACGGAAAAACAGCATGAAGGCAGGCATCAGGCTGACATAGTCTTTGCCAAGTCTTGTTCGTGTGCAATTGCCCATGCTACAACCAGTGGAGTAAAAATCTCTCTTCATCAATCATTGGTGGCAATCTTATTCCAAGGGGTGGGAATGCAGGGGCAAAGAGCAATGGGATTGTTTATAATGTTATTATTATAAATATTGATATCCAGCATCTAAAAAAAATCACGTTTTCCATCAGCTGTCACGGGCCCATAGGCTCCTGTTTGAGTTCCCTCAACTCATGTATGATGTCACCGTCATTCAGATACTGTTCTTATAAAGTTTGTTTTCGAATATCTGCACATTATGTGCAATTATATTAATTCATCTTGACTTTTACAATAGATCATGACATCATATACCGGTCAGGAAGGAATTGGAGGAGCTATTAATGAAACCGACTTCGGTGAGAATCACTGGTAATGAGAAGGAAATCCTGCTGCAGAACGCGATTCAGATGAAGACGGTCTTGAAACGAAACCGATGATGGGGATTCCTACCAGAGTGAAGTATCAGCATTTCCAAGCCTAAGAGTCAGCTGGTCCATCATCAGCCTTTCTTTGCTCCAACCAGTTCCGGAACCGCTCGCCACTTGTAGCAAGGCTTTGCCTGTCTTTTTCAGACAGTTCAACTCTCACTTGAAATAAAGCCCGAAATCCTGCGTTTTCAAAACCCAGGTAATGCTTAATTGATACTTGATTCAACACTCCACCATTAAGGTAATCCTCTGTCGGTAATTCTCCACCCCCCCCCCCTGCCCCGAACCTAAAAAATAAAATAACTTCATCTCAATCCGATGGGATTATTCTTGCCTACAAATTATCAAGTATAACTATTTACTGCATTTCGCTTGTAAAATTGTTTGATTTTATTATATTCTGGTACTATAATACATTTAAAGGTTAAAAACGATAGTAAAAGATGAGACTATAAAATGAAAATAAAAAGTATATCCATAGGTGGATTCAAGAATCTGAAACAGACAAGAATCGAGGTCGATCGCATAACCGCGCTGGTTTCACCTAATAATTATGGTAAATCCAATTTTCTCCAGGGAATTGACTTTGCATTGACGTTCTTGAGTGCCGGGGAGAAGAGCCGAAAGAAGATGACTTCTTGGAAGAAAGGGATTCCATTGAACCCGAACTCCGCGGATGATCCGTTCTTCTTTGAGGTTGAGTTCCATGAACCTTCATTGGGGGAATACCAATATGTCCGGTATGGCTTCTCATTCACATGGATACGCGATGATGCATCAGGTCAACGGATTGTCGATGAATGGCTGGAGATGAGAGAAAGTGAGAGTGTTAAATATACAAGGTTTCTGAAGCGAAATGAAGGCCACTACCGGAAAGCAAAATCCACAAGCGCCTTCAGGAACATCATCCTTGGTGATTATCAGTTGGCGGTCGACACTCTGTCTTCAATCGATGATATCGCTTACACCCTTGTGCTCGATCGCATCAAGCATCTTTCGTTCAAGACATGCTCATCCCTGGATATGGATACTCAATATCAGGATGTTCCATTTGAACTGGATAAGCCGGGCATTCCTCTCTCTTACACCAACGATATCCCTAAACTGCTCAACGCTCTCAAGGAGACCAATCCTGAAAGATTTTCTTTGTTCAAGGAAGCCATCACAACCCTCTTCCCAGAGATCACCGATGTGGAAGTGGTGAAGGCAAGGTTCGATCCTCCTCAAGGATTGATCAAGATGTACTCCATGAAGAATGGAGAGGGGCTTCAAAGCAACGATACGGAAATCCCCCCATTCAAATGGAAAAATGAAATCCAAAAGATCTTTGTGACAAACAAACATATGAACCAGCCTATAGACATCACCATGTTGTCAGCAGGGACCAAGCGCCTGTTCTGGATCATGACCATCCTGTTTTCCAGCAACTCGGATACCCATCTGATAGGCATTGAGGAACTGGAGACCAGCATCCATCCGAGACTCTTGAAGCAGACCCTGGAGCTGCTCAATGAGCACCTAGGAGACATCTCCCTTCTCATCACAAGCCATTCACCCTATCTTGTCCAATACTTGAAATTGGAGAGGATCTATATCGGCCTCCCCGATGAGACAAGTCTGGCCTCCTTTCAGAATATTACCAAGAACAAAGCAAAATCTTTAGTCGGCACATCCCAGGATCTTGGGCTCTCTGTGGGAGAGTACCTGTTTGACTTGATGTCGGGCGATTACAAGTCCACCCTCATCCTCAAGCAATTCATCAAGGGTTGAGCCAATATGAAGAAAACCTATTCCAGCGGCGTTGCATTCATTTTCGAAGGAGATACGGAGCAAACTTTCTATGAGATACTGATCAGTCAATTCAGCGGAAAGCACCCAGAATATTCGTACTCGGTCAGTTTTGATGATATAGTCAACGAAGTCATCTCAGAGTCGATCTGTGGATCTCATTCTGTGATCATTCGCATGTATTCCGTGAAGACGATCACTCAAGTAGCTCATTCTGCCGATTGGTTCAACAACTCCTGCAAGAAAAAAAATCCTGGTATCAAATGGACCGTCTTTTTGTGCTATGACACCGACTCCCATCTTGCTGATATCACAAAATTCTATGAAGGTGACTGGCTCACCTTACGGAGGAAATTGAAGGGAAAGAACGTCGAGGTCATTGACCTGGCCTCACGTGCGATGATCGAAGATCTTTTTCTCTATGATAAGGAGGGAATCTGCAACTACCTGGGAGTTCCGAATCAGACCATCCCTCGCGAAGGAAACGGCAAGGCTACCCTAAAGCAGTTCTTCCGCAAATTTGGTAAGGTGTATCACGAAGGGGAACGAGCTGCGGATATGATATGGGGCTTGGACATGGATCTGATCGTTGCCAGCGCTGAGATACAATTGAACCTGATTGAAGAGCGTTGTTTTCCTCTCGT
>CAZJMG010000035.1:0-38467 GCA_964547185.1 uncultured Sphaerochaeta sp. | reverse complement strand
ATGAGAGACCAAACGAATTCATGCAGACCGGACTTACGCTCTTTACCAGCCAAACAGATTTCACGGGTACCTTTTTATTGATGTCCAGTTATTTCAAATGGTATCCCTACAACAAAGCAAATGAAGTCACAATACACAAACACTACTTGGATGCAATTGAAGGACTTCGCCTTGGCTTTGGAATTAATGGTAAAGCCTTCATGACCAACCTGTTTGAAGATGCTGATACGGAAACTACCGTAGATGTTGGGTTATCGGGATTTCTTGAATCAGGAGTGCAGCTGGGTGACCACCTTTGGGCTCACGGGTACATACTTTTGAATGTACCATCTATCAGAATGCCATCCACTCTACAAACCTATACAGTGTTTGCAAACAGCCAAATCATAGGCACACTGCTATACAGCACTGAAAAAATCAGAATAGGCACAAGCCTAATAGCAAGTATCGAAGTCAACGAGCTACTGACCAATGACAGCTTCTTTAATAATACCAGTATGGATTATAATTATCAGTTCCTAGGGGAAGCCGGCTACATATTCAATAATGATTTTTACCTGTACGCTGGAGCGGAGCTAAACGGCAATAAAGCATCATTGCTTGACAGCTTAAATGTGTATATCGGAGCACAATATTATTTGTTATAGAACTAGTTTTTAAACCACACAACGGAAAGCGATTCTGCTTTCCGTTTTTTTTAAGGCTCTATACAGATAAGTACGCGACGCATAGAAGACAAATTATAACACACCCCTTCATGTTAAGATTTTGGAGTTTAGCTTAACATCATGAGGAAAAGAATAGAAAGACAAGATAAAAAGAAAATGCTTAAGCCTACATGAAGCAAGGAAAGAACGACAGCACCAATACGCTGGCCATAGCACCGAAGAAAGTAATCACGTACTGCAGAAACGTAGTATCGAACGAGGTGTTGGCCAATAACGGCATTGAAGTGCTTCCCATCAAAGGCTCAGAACTCGTCAGAGGAAGAGGCGGTCCGAGGTGCATGAGCATGCCTTTATTAAGGGAGAAATTGTAAAATACCTGTATGTTCAGTACTCTATCTCTTATCATAACAGTTCGGAGACCCAATCATGGACCCTCAAGCTATCCAAGATAAAAATAAACCCACTGCAAAAGCGCTGGCAACCTATGCCGTAAAGCAACTTTTCTTTCTCTTCCTTACAGGACTCTTGCTCTTCATCTCTTTTGGGAGCCTGCAGTACCGCATGGCTTGGGTATATCTTGTTGCATTGATGTTCATTGTAATTGCGAACACCTTGGCAATGGACAAAACTCTTATTACTGAACGATCCAAGCTGCAGAAGGGAACCAAGAAATGGGATATAGCACTATCTGTGTATGTGGCAATTCTTGGACCTTTCTCTGTATTGCTGATTTCAGGCATGGACCAAAGATTTGGATGGTCGTCAGACATGCCTCTTTGGGTAAGTTTATGTGCCTTGGCAGTTTTCCTGCTCGGCTCATCAATAGCAACCTGGGCAATGGGTGCAAATAAATTCTTCGCATCTACGGTGCGCATTCAAGACGACAGGGCCCAGGATGTTGTCTGCACTGGACCTTATCGCTTCATCCGGCACCCCGGCTATCTCGGAGGGATTATTGCACATCTAGCAACACCTCTTATCCTTGGGTCCTACTATGCCTTGCTTGTTTCCATTTGTGTAGCACTTGCTTTTGTCCTAAGAACCAAGCTTGAGGACAAGGTCCTGCTAGACGAATTGCCAGGATATTGTTCATATGCGAAAAAAGTACGCTATCGTCTGTTTTACGCACTTTGGTAGCAATTGGGCTTCCAATTTTCTTAAACCATTGGAAAAATGCGAATAGTTGCAGAAAAGACCTTCTCCGTTACAGTTTCTATTGATGCATTGCTGCCCTGGTTGGAGATGTCTCTGGTTTTTTCTTCAACATTGCAACCACAACCATTGCAGAAAGAATGACTGCCAGTATGGTTAAAATACCGGTTTCTCCTACAAAGTAGGCTTTCAGAGGGCCTTGGGTCCTAGGGCCAAAGACGACCTGATCGAAAAAATTATGACTCGTATGAATGAAAATTGCAGGCCAAACACTTCCAGATTTAACTCTCAACAAAGAAATTATTACAGCAAAAGCAAGTATTTCCAACGTAAACATAGGAAGTTGATACCATACAGGGGTCCCCGCATTGTACAGACCGGCGATCATGATAGGCATGTGCCAGACTGCCCAGATCAATCCACTAACAATGACCGCTTTTTTGAAACTCCACATGCGTGTCATTTGAGGAAGCAGGAAACCTCTCCATCCTAGTTCCTCTCCTGCTGCAGCAAAAGCTGAGAATACAATGATCACAATCAAGGTAATCGCATAAGATATGAACGTACCAAGAGGTCCTTGGGAGGAGACAGCCTCGGCTCTTGTAGCAGGTATACTCAAATCACCCGAGAACGAAATACTTTGGGCAATCCAATACACACCATAAGACAATCCTAGATAGATAAGCGGTATGACAACGGCATATACAAGAAAAGAAACCTTACACTTGTTCAGCCCTAATACCTTTTCTCTCCTATAGTAACGATGTCGCACGATCAAAGCGGCGATCCCAGGACACCACATGAGCAGAAGTACTATAAAGTCAGCGGCTGCGTTTTCCCCTTTTAAGATATACAGGACATACATGATGATGCTAAGTCCAAACGTAATGATGAGGAATTCCACAACTGACTTTTTCTCTTTCATGATTCTCATACCGCCTTGTATTCTTAGGTTCAAAGAAGTGCAGAAAGCTCTTCCAAAGAAAAGACTATTTGACTGACTGCTTCTCTTGCTTTAGTGCCTCAATTTCTTTTTGAAGTTCTTCCAGTTTTTTCTTCAATGAGCCTACCTGCGCAAGCGCTGCGAGGGCAAAGACGAAAGCAACCGGTGCCAATAAAGCTACAAATTGCATAATTCTCCTCCTTTCTTAGTTAACCGTTATTTATTATATAATATAAGTATGCCAAATAAAAGATTTCTTTTTCCGAGCATGACAGTCAAGAGACTCTTACCTTCTGGTTACGTAGGTGGATAATAGTTGATATCTGCTTTTCTCGCTTGACTGCATAAATCTCTTACAGCAAGCAGATATTCCTTGCCGTCTTTTACAAAATGAGTACCACATTGTCTAAATTCGAAACGAACGCCCTTTGCTATACACTGCTCTCGAATCGAGAGCACCCAGTTGTAGTATAGTGGTCTTGCGCTTCTATCTGACTCCCCGCCAACGACTACCAGTTCCACATTGTCCAGATACTTTTCGATGTTGACTTCTTCAATAAGAGGCTGACAAATAATATTTCTATGCTTTATCGGGAGAGAACCAAATATTGCCAGTCTTGAATCTGCCCTCTCTTGGTTCTCGACAGTGCACCCAACAGTAACGTTGTCATATCCATCATTGTAGTCGTCAGGAATACACTGCAAGAACCTCTCGATTCTTTTTGTAAGAAAAATGAAATGCAAATCGGAGCGTTCTTTGATCATGTTCCAACACTCATCTCTCCATTCATCAGCTTCTTCAATGAGAAAATCAGTGGAAAAGCATAGGTAGACCGTTTGAGCAGATTTAATTTTATATTCACCACGTTTGTTCTTTGCAACAGGAGCATAAAAATCATCGGTTTTTACTATCTTGTTTGTATCTACGCCTCTTTTAGCATCACCCTTATGAATATAGCAGTACGTACAACCTTCACTATATCTATGGCAGCCACGCCAAGGACTCCACATTGCCATACCGACCTCCCCTACCTTTTAAATCCAAATTACAATGAGGCTCAAACTCAAAAGTCTCTGAACCAGTATTGGACTTGTTGCATTACTGTAAAGTGTTTTAGAAGCAGATTCAAACCAAAATCGAGTTTTCTATGCAATCATTTTCATCATTGCAAAGAACGCCCGTCCTTTTTGATTGGACGGGCTTTTTGCACTTATCGATTCAGCGTATCGGTGGCAGTACCCTCTGCAAGTTCCGCAGCAAGCGCGAACGTCTCACTGAGCGTCGGATGGGGATGAATGCTTAGGCCAATGTCTTGGGCTACAGCGCCCATCTCAAGGGCAACTACAGCCTCGGAGATAAGCTCCCCTGCATTCTTTCCACAAATGCCAGCACCAAGCAGGCGCCCGGTCTTCTCGTCAAAGAGAGCCTTGCTGACTCCTTCAGGAGCGACAGAACTCAACGCCCTACCACTGGCCATCCAAGGGAATGAGCCTTTCTTGAAAGTTATGCCCTTCTCCTTGGCTTCTTGTTCGGTCAGGCCGATCCAGGCAACCTCAGGACTTGTATACGCAACTGAAGGTATTGAGAGAGGAGTGAAGGCAGAAGCATGCCCTGAGGCAACCTCAGAGGCCACCTTGCCTTGATGACTGCTCTTATGGGCAAGCATGGGATCTCCCACAACATCGCCTATGGCAAACACGTGAGCAACGTTCGTCCTAAGCTTCTTGTCCACTTCGATCCATCCACGAGCGTTCGTCTTGATCGACGTGTTCTCAATCGCGATGCGATCAGAGTTGGCTTTCCTTCCTACTGCCACGAGAACGGCATCAGCTTCAATGGTCTGCGGAGCCTTCTCCCCCTTCAAATGAAGCGTGAGACCTTCCTCCTTTGCCTCCACCTTCTCGACTTTCGTGGATGTATAGATGGCTGCATACTGCTTCTTGAGTTTTTTTACCAACGGCTGCTTGAGATCCCTGTCCGCCGGTGGAATCAAGGAATCCAACATCTCTAAGATGGTAATCTCAGAACCCAGAGCGTGGTACATGGTAGCCACCTCAAGACCTATGATCCCTCCCCCTATGATCGCAAGCCGTTTTGGGATGTGGGTAAGCTCCAAAGCCTTTGTAGAGTCCCAGATGCGCTCATCATCATAAGGAACGCCCGGAATCTGCACTGACCTAGAGCCCACAGCGATGATCAGGTCTTCAAAGGTAAGCTTGAGCTCCTCCTTATCGGTAACGACCTTCAGCTCGGTATCAGAGAGAAACGTTCCGACTCCCTCAATGCGCTCAACCTTCCTTGCCTTGCACAGCGAGTCCAGTCCCGAGGTAAGAGTCCGTATAACCGAATCCTTATGTGCTCTGATCCTCTCCAAATCAAAGGAGGGCTTGCCGAACGACACCCCAAGAGGAGCAAGCTGCTCAGCTTCCTCGACCACCTGGGCAAGGTGCAACAACGTCTTGGAAGGAATGCATCCTACATTCAGGCAGACGCCTCCCAACACAGAGCTCTTCTCTACGAGGGTTACCCTCCTCCCTAAATCTGCAGCCCGAAAAGCTGCACTATACCCACCAGGCCCTCCACCGAGGACCAGGAGGTCTGTCTTCTTCTCTTGCATCTGTACACACCTCCTTAGAGTAGTACTCGTCGCAAATCACCTAACAAGGAGGCGAGATACGTAGTAAACCGGACTCCCGCAGCACCATCAATCACCCTGTGGTCATAGGCTACAGAGAAAGGCAGGATATCACGGGGGACAAACTCTGTCCCATTGAACACCGGCTTCTTGCTCAACCGCGAGACCCCAAGAATTGCGACCTGTGGTGGGTTGATCAGAGGCGTAAACGCCGTACCTCCGATACCTCCGAGACTCGAGATGCTGAATGATCCTCCAGCGAGGTCTTCCGGCTTCAATTTCCTGTCTCGGGCTCGCTGGCTTATGGACGCGAGCTCTTTAGCAATCTCTGTAATGCTCTTTGAATCGGCATCCTTGAGAACGGGCACAACCAAACCCTCGGGAGTGTCGACGGCAACACCGATATGATAGTAATGCTTGAGAATCAACTCACCACTATCCTCATCAAAAGAAGCATTCATCTCAGGGAACTTCTTTAATGCTGCCACGACAGCCTTGATGATGAAGGGAAGAATACTGATACTCACCGGTTCATTGCTTCTCTTCATCTCTTCCTTGACCGTTTTCCTCAAGATTTCCAGCTCTGTGACATCAGCCTCGTCATACTGGGTGACATGTGGAATGATCTGCCAGCTTTTTTGCAGATGGGGTCCGGAGATTTTCTGAATACGGGTCAGTTTCTTGCGCTCGATTGTCCCATACTTTGAAAAATCCTCCAGTTCGATTTTACCAAAGGAAGCTGCACCACCACCGCTGAGAGCCTTCTTGACCAATGCCTGAACATCTTCATGAAGAATGCGTCCGTTGGGCCCACTGCCTTTGACCAGTGCAAGGTCGACCCCAAGCTCCCGTGCATACTTTCGCAGCGAAGGAGTAGCATGGTATACAGCTCCAGGTGCTTGCTCATTGATAAGCTCTGGCACAGGTTCCTGTACTACCTGGTTTGGCTTTTCAACTTCGACGACCTCCTTTGGTTCCTTTTCTTCACCTTTGTCGGCTGGTTTTTCTTTTTCAATCTCTTTTTCAGAGCGTTGCGTCTCTTGCTCAACAGCTTCTGAGGCGACCTCGATCTCTGCCACCGGCGTGTCTTTGGAGACTCGGTCTCCCTCCTTGATCAGAACCTTGGTGATGGTCCCTGCATAGGGAGAAGGGACATCGATGACAGCCTTCGCGCTCTCAAGGGCCACCACCGAACCGTCAACAGCCATTTCATCGCCGACTTTGACATACACGTCGATGATCGGCACATCTTTGAAATCCCCAATATCTGGAATGAGTATCTGCTTTATTGCCATGTTCCCTCTCTCCTTAACTCAACAATGGGTTGGGCTTATCAACATCAAGGCCATAGTTCTTGATCGCTTCACTCACCGTCTTTGCAGCTATTGCACCCTCGTCGGCAAGGCCCTTGAGTGCTGCAACGGCTATGTAGTACCTGTCGACCTCAAAGAATCTCCTCAAAGCCTGCCTGAAATCAGACCTGCCAAATCCGTCAGTACCCAGGATGGTCACCTTCTGATTAGGAATGAGCCGTCTGATCTGCTCGGGGTAGGCCCTCAGATAGTCAGTGCTGATCACAACAGGCCCCTCATGACCTTCCATAATCTTGGTCAGATACGGAACCTTTGCTTGTGCCTCAGGGTGTGTAAGGTTGTAACGCTCAGCTTCAACACCGTCTCGATGCAGTTCATTGACTCCAAGGATGCTCCAGATGTCCGATTCTACACCAAAGTCCTTTGCAAGGAGATCGGCAGCTGCAATCACT
Source organism: uncultured Sphaerochaeta sp. (assembly GCA_964547185.1). Lineage (GTDB taxonomy): Bacteria > Spirochaetota > Spirochaetia > Sphaerochaetales > Sphaerochaetaceae > Sphaerochaeta. The sequence continues at coordinate 31,303 of CAZJMG010000035.1, read as the reverse complement.
TCTCGCAGGATTGCTCCGCTTCCCATCAGCTGCACTACTGGACGCTTGCTCTTCGTTGCTTTTCTATAGAGATAGGCGCCCTTCTTGATTCCTTCTTCAACGCCCTTCGGCATCTGTGGATGGACGTAGTTCTCGTTCAGCAGGGTAATGTAGTAGAAGATATCCTGTCCATCCTCATACATGCGTTTCAATCCATCTTGGATGATGATGGCTAGCTCATAAGAGAATGTCGGATCATAGGCGACACAGGTGGGATGGGTGGCGGCCAATAGCAGCCCATGCCCGTCCTCATGCTGCAACCCTTCTCCGTTGAGGGTGGTTCTTCCCGAGGTCGCTCCCAGCAAGAAGCCCTTTGCCCGACTGTCTCCTGCCGCCCAGATGAAGTCCCCTACCCGCTGGAAGCCGAATATTGAGTAGAAAATGAAGAAAGGAACCATGGCAACCTGGTTGTTCGCATAGCTGGTAGCTGCTGCTATCCAAGAGGACATCGCACCAGCTTCAGAAATGCCCTCTTCCAGAATCTGTCCATTTTTTTCTTCGCGGTACCAAAGAAAGGAGTCCTTGTCCACCGGTTCGTACAGCTGTCCTTCCGGCGCATAAATACCAATTTGCCTGAACAGGCCCTCCATGCCGAAGGTTCGAGCCTCATCAGAGACGATGGGCACAATCCTCTCTCCTATGTTCTTGTCCTTTACCAGCTTGGTCAGCAGACGAACAAAGGCCATGGTTGTGGAAAGCTCTCGGTCCCCGGAGGAAGAGAGCATATCTTCAAAACTTTCGGTTGTTGGGACTGTAAGCTTCTCGCCTTTTTGGGAGCGCCAAGGAACAGGCCCTCCCATCATCTCGCGTCGCCTGGCCAAGAATTTACCTTCTTTGCTCTGAGGATCGGGCTTGATGAAAACCAGGTTCTTTGCCTGTTCGTCATCAATCGGCACATGAAAATGGTCCCTGAAGGCGAGTATATCTTTCTCATCCATGTGCTTCAGGTTATGAGCGCCCATCGCACCCTCTCCACTGCCCATGCCGTACCCCTTGATGGTCTTGAAAAGGATGACTGTAGGAGCCCCCTTATGGTTTGAGGCCGCGCTGAAGGCCTGATAAATCTTTCTTGGGTCATGGCCGCCGCGACTGAGCTGCCAAAGGTCCTTGTCCGTCTTCCCTGCAATGAGCGACTGAAGGTATTCATCATCAGAGAAGAGCTTCTCGCGCAGATACGCAGGGCCTTTTGCTTGCAAAGTCTGAAAATCACCATCAACCATATTTGCAAGTTTTTGTAGAAGAATCCCCTTCGTGTCTTTTTCCAGGATAGAGTCCCACTCACTTCCCCAGATAACCTTTATGACATTCCATCCTGCACCCCTGAACTTTCCTTCAAGCTCCTGAATGATCTTTCCATTGCCCCGAACAGGACCATCAAGACGTTGCAGGTTGCAGTTCACCACGAAGATGAGGTTGTCCAGTTTCTCCCTGGCAGCAAGGGAGAGTGCGGCTAACGACTCCGGTTCATCAGATTCACCATCACCCATGAATACCCAGACCTTCCTATCCCCACTCTTTTTCAGCCCTCTGGCATCCATATATTTCATGAAACGTGCCTGATAGATTGCCATTGAAGGGCCAAGACCCATCGAGACAGTCGGGAACTGCCAGAATTCAGGCATCAGGTAAGGATGAGGGTAGGAAGAGAGCCCTTTGCCCTCCGTTTCCTGCCTGAAATGATCCAGCTGCTCTTCACTCAGCCGTCCTTCAATGAAGGCCCGGGCATACACACCTGGGGATGAGTGACCTTGAAAGTAAATCATATCAGCGCCATGTTCGGACTCCGGTCCCTTGAAGAACCAATTGAAGCCCACTTCATACATGGCTGAAGAGGACGAATAGCTGGCAATATGCCCTCCCAGTCCTTTTCCGTCGGCATTTGCCTTAGCTACCATCACCATGGCGTTCCAACGAACGAACGCGGATACATTTCTGGCAATTAGGGATTCATCAGGTGGGATGACTGCACTTGTGTCAGCAATAGTTGTATTGATATAGGGACTAATAACTCCAGGAGAGGTTGCAATTCCTTTCTTGCGGGCAGCTTGGGTAAGTTCTGAAAGCAAATAATCAGTTTTCTGTTCACCTTCATTCTGTATTACACCCTCAAGCGACTGCAGCCAATCTTTGGTCTCTGCAGGATCAGAATCATGAAAAATCTGTTTACTCATACATTACCTCCGATAGTGAGTGTGCGCTCTTACAATCCATAGCGTAAAACCTTCGATTGTATGCCTAATTAAATATACTACCGAAATACTGGTAATTCAACCTTTAAGGACGCATTTTAAATTCAAAAAGTATAGTTGCAACAAAGAATTGATAATATGTAGCGTAAAATAGAGTTTTTTAAAACAAAAATCACCAAACCAACCATACCAAGTACGTTCTCAACCTGTTCATAATAGGTAAAACCCCTGCCGACCAAATGATCTGCAGGGGTTTTTCACTGGGCATCGTCGCTGTTATGCCACCTTCGACGACCTTGATTTCGAGTACAAGTCGAAAGCAACGGCGGCAAGGAGGACAAATCCCTTGATTGCTTGCTGCCAGTCTGTACTGACACCCAAAATGGACATCCCGTTGTTCAGAACTCCGATGAAGAGCCCTCCAACTACAGCCCCAATTACGGTACCGACTCCCCCAGAAACTGCAGAACCTCCGACATAACAGGCTGCTATGGCATCCATCTCGAAGTTTTGTCCAGCCTTTGGAGTGGCGGAGTTGAGACGAGCTGTGAATACCATTGCAGCAATCGTTGCCAGAACAGCCATGTTGGTGTAAATCCAGAACATTACCCACTTCACCTTGACTCCCGATAATTCAGCAGCTTTCCTGTTTCCACCAAGGGCATAAATATGACGGCCTTGTACAGTCTTTGAAGCTACAAACTGGTATCCTACAACCAAGATACCCAGAAGAATTAAAATATTCGGAAATCCTCTATGGATGGCAAAGACTATGGTGAAAGCAATTAAAACTGCAGCTATAAAGACAACCTTTGCAAGCCATATTCCAGAAGGCAGCAGATCAAAAGCATATTGCTTCTGCTTCTTTCGTTTTTGTATTTCCCCATAGGTTATAAGAGCAACGATGATAAACCCGATGAACAATGTAAAAAGATGAAGATTCACCGTACCGATTGATGCTCCCCCAAACGGATCAGCAATATACCCAGATGCGATCACTTGAAATTCTCTTGGGAAAGGAGCCTTTGTCTGTCCTTTCATGATTACCTGACCCAAGCCACGGAACACCAACATACCTGCCAACGTGGCTATAAATGGAGGGACATTGACAAACGCTATCCAGAACCCTTGCCACATGCCAATCATAACGCCGCATACCAAGGCAAGAAGCATTGCTACATAGGGATTCCACTGAAGATCAACCATCATCACGCCACACAAGGCGCCGATAAAACAGACGACAGAGCCGACCGAAAGGTCGATGTTTCCCGTCAATGTACAGAGCAACATGCCAACAGCAAGAATAAGAACATAGCTGTTCTGAAGCACCAAATTTGTCAGATTCACTGGTCTGAAAAAGATTCCATCCGTCAAGAGACCGAAAGCAACCATCGCCACTGCCAAGGCGATGACCATCATATACTGTCTCACGTTCTTTTTCAAAATTGCAATCAAGCCACTCATCCCATACTCCTTCTCGTATGCACTCATTCAATGTATTTCGGATTCTATGTTACGACTTCCCCTGGTGGGAAACAGGTTTCAATTGTTTAGAATATTGCGCATGATCTCCTCCTGGGTTGCCGTCTTTCCCGAAAGCTCTGCCGTTATCTTTCCCTCGCTCATCACATAAATTCTATCACTCATCCCGATGATTTCCGGCATCTCACTGGAAATCAGAAGGCAGGCCATTCCTTGAGAAGCAAGAGAATTGATTATTGTATAGATTTCATGCTTCGTACCAACATCAATGCCACGAGTTGGTTCATCAAGAATGAGGACTCTTGGATCGGAGAACAACCACTTAGACAGAACGACCTTCTGTTGGTTGCCTCCTGAGAGATTTCCTGTCATCTGGAGAATTGTCGGTGTTTTCGTGTTCAGTTTCTTACAGTACTCTTCTGCCACGACATTTTCATCATGCTCGTTGATTACAGAAGCCTTTGCAATCTTCTTCAATTTGGCGATTGTAGTATTTTCCTTGATGTTCTGAATCAACACCAAGCCAAATTCCTTTCGATCCTCAGGGACATAGGCAACCCCCTGGTCAATTGCCTTGGGAATCGTACTGATATCGACATCCTTCCCCTCGATCAACGTTTTACCGGTGATGTTCTCTCCATATGCACGACCAAACACACTCATTGCAAGTTCAGTTCGCCCGGCCCCGACCAGACCGGCCAAGCCGACCACTTCACCGGCACGCACCTGCATGTTGACACCATCAAGCTTCTTCCGTTCCGGATTATCAGGATTTTGGACCGACCAATCCTTGATCTCAAACAAGATGTCGCCGATGGGATTATTTCGCTTCGGAAACATGTCAGTTATCTCTCGTCCAACCATTCCTTTTATGATTCGCTCTTCACTGATTGATGCAGGACGACCTTGTATCCGTTCAACCTCGAGCGTCTCGATGGTTTTTCCGTCACGCAATATCGTGATCGAATCTGCTACAGCAGCAACTTCGTTGAGCTTATGGGAAATCAAGACAGAGGAAATATTGCTCTTATCACGTAATTCCTTGAGAATTTCGAGCAGATGTTGGCTATCTCTCTCATTGAGCGCACTGGTAGGCTCATCAAGAATGAGCAACTTGGCGTTCTTAGCTAATGCTTTGGCAATTTCAACCATTTGTTGTTTGCCTACTCCCAGCCTGTTCACAGGAGTATTTGGATTCTCTTTAAGACCTATTCGTTTCATATATTTCATTGCATCTTCTCGGGTCTTATCCCAGTTGATGATATTCAACGTTGCCCGTTCGTCACCAATGAACATATTTTCAGCTATGGAAAGATAGGGACTTAATGCCAATTCCTGATGTATGATTACAATTCCTGTTTGTTCACTTTGTCTAATACTGGAAAACTTACAGCTCTTACCCTCGAAAATGATATCTCCATCGTAGGAGCCATAAGGGTATACACCTGAAAGAACTTTCATCAACGTAGACTTTCCAGCTCCATTCTCCCCAACCAAAGCATGGATTTCAGCAGTTTTTACATCAAAGCTTACATCGTCCAGCGCTTTTACCCCTGGGAAATTCTTGGTGATATGCTTCATAGACAGCAAGACAGAATTGTTTGGCATACAGGTCTCTCCACGATATAGACTGGAACCCGATTCCTAGTGCACCGAAGGCAGATGGTATCGGGTTCGCAGTCATGCGATACTATTTGGCCTCTATTCTGAAGGCCTGATCAATACACCTACAGACCAAGCTCTGCTCGAGAATGATAGCCGGTATCGACTACTTCAGCGATCAGATTATCCTTGGTGACAATGACTGATTCCAAAAGAACAGAAGGAACGATGTAAGGTTTGCCGTTCTTTATAGAATCGTTGTTGTAACTGGTGGTATCGAGTCCCTGAGGAACCTCGCCACGCATGATAGTATCGACGAGTTCTACAGTGGCTTGTCCGAGTACACGGGTATCCTTGAGGATGGTTGCATACTGTTCACCGGCAAGAATCGACTTGCAGGAAGCTACGATGCAGTCTTGCCCGCCGACAACCGGCAAGGGCTTGCCTGCCGTGCCATATCCGACAGCCTTACAAGCTTCAAGCGTAGAGAGACTGATCGGATCATATGGGGAGAGAATCCCGTCGAGAACTTGGTTGGTGTAGAATGCAGAAAGGAGATTTTCCATTCTGGACATTGCCAACTCATTGCTCCAGCGCAACGTACCTACCGTATCCATGCCCTGCTGGCCTGAACCAATTCTGAGAGTCCCATTGTCAAAATAGGGTTTAAGCCTATCCATGGCACCATTATAGAACATGTAAGCGTTGTTGTCGTCAGGAGATCCACCAAATAACTCAATCATCAACGGTCTCTTAGCGGGATTGTCAAGATTCATCCCTTTGATAAGGATGTCACCCATTTGCTGGCCGACTGCATAGTTGTCGAATGACAGATAATAGTCGACATTCGGGGACTTCATAATCAGACGATCATAAGCAATTATGGGAATCCCTGCTGCTGCGGCTTGAGCTAGAACATCACTTAAGGCTACACCATCAATTGAAGCGATGACAAGAACTTGGGCCCTCTTGGTGATCAGATCTTCAATCTGACGGACTTGTGTAGGAATGTCATCATCAGAGAACTGAAGGTCAACCCTGTATCCGAGTGCTTCCAAACCACTCTTCACCGCTGCGCCATCCTTATTCCAGCGTTCTTCTGATCTGGTGGGCATAACCACTCCAATCATCCCTTTACTTGCTGCAGTTTCGGCAGCGCCTCTTGCAAAAGCCATGTTCATAGCAATCAGCAGTATCATTGCCACTACAAGAACCTTTTTCATAATCAGCCTCCTTATTGCTTCTATGCGTTAACGTAAACGCATTACGATTATTATTGTTCAATCATTTTGTATATAAGTCAAGAAAAATTATTCGTAAAAATTATTAATAGAACATAATTTCTATTGATAAATATAAATATACATTTTTGTAAAAATATATATATTTTTATCCAAATCTAATATTAATTACCAGAATTTGCGTTAACGTACTCTCGAAGTACAGCAGTTGGGTATAAGTACAGGTCTAACAACAATACAAAGATGTCGGGATGTACCGATACTATTTGAATCAAATAGGAGGACTTCATTTTTGTGTAGGGGAATGAAGACACATTAATGGACACGACTTTTGAAACGCAAGGAACCAATAGAAACTATCACGAGAAGTTTAAAATTCTCAATACTTTGTAACAGATATTGAACCATTCACTCTTCAATTGTTGGCTTCACTCATGACCCTATAGACATCGAGAAGCGCCCATCTGATATCGTTGAGTGTCCCTCTGAGAATAGCTTGACGGAAAGCAGAATTATCAAGAAACGCTGTAGTTATGCCTGAGAGCATCAATCGTACAGCGTTGGGGCATGGATTGGGTGCCACTAAAAAAAGTGAGCGACAAACGTTATCATGGGAATACTCCACAACCCCTGCATAAGGTTTTGAAACAGCAGAGGATTTGCAGTGCAATACCCGAGTACCATACTCCTCGAAATAAAGCTCGCCAAGTTCTTCCCGCTTTTGAAAATCAGAAGCAAGCAATCTACGACTATGAGCATCCTCCAAAAGCTGTTCAGAAACAAACTCCATGACCTGAGAAATCGGCATCTCGGATTTCGAAGGCATTTTCAAGAAAGAAAAACGATTGACAAAATCCCAAAGATCAGGGAAAGGCTCCTCTTCGGTCTTCTCGATAGGTTCAGTGTGAAATGAATTGGTATGAGAAATGGCTGCAACCTGCCAAGCCACCTCTTTTTGAAGCTTTTCCTTGTTCAACGGTAAGCTGATATGAATTACCGGTGTTTTATCGGTAGAAACCTGGAATGTAGAGAGAATAAGGTCTAATTTCTTGGAAGCAAGATACTCTTCATTAATCTTGTAGACAGCAGTAGCCTCGACAATATCCAAATCAGGGAATTCTCTCTTTAATATAAATTGCAAATAGGACGCCAATCCCATACCCTCAAAACAACACACCAAACACCTGATACGTCTTTTCGTAGGTAGCGTGCGTGCACATACCTGAGCCTGGAAATTTATTAGTAAATTTGCAAGGTCAAGTTCATCGACCTCCAAACGAAACCATTGGTAGAATCGATTTGACAGCACTGCCAGCTTTTTATCATAATTATTGATTTCACTTGCTCCAGCCCCCCACTTTCCATGAAAAACAGGAATTGAAGACTGTATTCTTAAAACCAGAGAGCTAACAGACTTGCCTAGCTGCGTCTGAAGTTGGTCATCAAGATAGTAAACTTGCTGATCAATCGAACCAAAGTCATTGATGATGACATCCAGAAAACCCCTAATATCTTCAGAAATCTCTTCAAGGGCCGTAGAAACAGTAGTATTTTTGAATTCGCCAATCTCCTGAACTTCAAGGAGTCTGCCTAAAAGTAAAAATTCATCTTGGGGGATAGGCCCACTGACAACACGACCAACCAAAGAATCAAGAAGAGTCTTCCCCACCTGAGAAAACTTGTTGACGGGGTATCGTGTACTTAGTTTATGAATCAATGCACCACTCTTTATCCGATGCATGGCAAGTTGAAGATAAAAATAGATTAAGGCTTCACTGGCCATGATGAATTGATAGCCAAGCTCTTCCTCGGCAAATTTAACCAATTCCATCACAGCAGAAACGTCATCCGGGAAGTTGATCTTTTTCAACAACAATTTAAATTGGTTTACTTCCAACGTGGTGGATTCTGACTCTCTCAAAGGGTATAAATAGGGAATGATGGTTTCCGACTTAACCAATTCTGTCAGACAATTGAGAAATTGCAATCGTAAGACACTCTCCTCACCCACCAAACGGATACCAACCCCTCTACTCCGTATCAAAGAAACCTCGTGACTTGAGAAATAGAGGCATTCCAAATTATTCAAATCATTCCATGCAGTTGTATCGCTGATGAAAAAGGCTTGTGATAGTTCGGATATCTTGACCTCTCTGTTATGAAAAATAAGGAATAGATGAATGAGCAACCCTCTGGTGTAAGCGGGAAGTGATTCAAAAAACGTATTAGTGGAATTAAGCAACGTTAGAAGCTCAAGGTTGGTACGACCAAAGGAAAGAAGGCGGATTCCATTGCTTTGTTTTCTTTCCAACATGGAACCTCGCATGGAGAGCCAGCTCTCAATACTATCCAAATCACGGGAAATCGTCCTTTTTCCAACAAAAAAAGCAGAAGCGAGATCATCGATTCGAAGAAACCCCTCATTTGCCAAGAGCAGACGAAGGAGTTTTTTCTGCCTCTCTTTCATCTCAGCAACCTCCGTTCAAGTAAAAACGCCTGGAGTTTTGCACGAATTTCTTGAGAACTCGTCAACTTGAGAAGCTCTTTTGCCAAAGCTTGGGCGTCTTGAGTATCTATTTGCCGCATGGCATACTTCAACTCGGCCAGCGCAACAACATTGGTACTTAATTCATCAACCCCCAGCCCCATAAAGAAAGGAAGAGCCAAGACATTGCCTGCCAATTCACCACACACTCCGTTTCGTTTCAGTTTTCGTTTCGAAGAGCCAATCACCTTTGCGATGGAGCGAAAAACAGCTGGATGGAACTCATCGTAGTAGCAATCAACATCGGGATTACCCCTGTCGGCTGCCAAGGTATACTGGGTTAAATCATTGGTGCCGATACTTATAAAATCTACTTCTTCGAGCAACTCTTCTATCATCACCACAGCTGAGGGCGTCTCGACCATGATGCCAAGACTTAAATTCGGAGCACTGACCCAACCCAAACGAGCTATCTCTTCATCCAAGATTGTCCGAACCCGCCTGACCGTATCCAAAGAAGAGACCATCGGAATCATCACCCCGACAGGGCCACACTCACTTGCTAACAAAATTGCCTGTAATTGGGTACGCAGAATCTGTTCATACCTGAACAATAGACGAATTCCTCTAAGACCAAGATAAGGATTGTCCTCCTGTTGCAAAGGAAGATACGGTATCGGCTTATCGGCTCCTGTATCAAGCAATCGAATAATCACCTGTCTTCCTTCTAATGCAGTGATTGCCTTTGCATATATTGCTTTCTGGCTACTTCTTGAAGGGGCCTTATCGGTCTCCATAAAAAGAAATTCTGTTCGAAAGAGCCCAATTCCATCAGCACGGCGTGCTACTGCAGAAGCAATGTCGTCCAAGTTCCCAACATTTGCAAACAAGCCGAACGATTGATGATCCTTGGACTCTGAAGATAAATCAATGACGCTCTGCATGCGTTCCTGTTCCAGACGAAGATTTTGCACCTTTGCAGTCAGGATCTCAATGACCTTTTCATCAGGATTGATCCAAATATCTCCGGTATAGCCGTCAACCCAAAGGTCATCACCAGTTGTAATTACCCCTAGAGGATCAGGATCACGAAGGATCACAGCAGGAACGCCCTTTGAGCGAGCGATAATTGCAGCATGGGAATTCAAACCACCGGTATGTATGATAAAACCGGAAATTTTCTGCAAATCAAAAGATGCCGTCTGGGACGGAACCAGTCGATCACTGACGATGACTGCATTTTCGGGAATTCTAAGCCGATCTTTTCCAATATCTCGAATACCTTCGATAAGTTGATCGGCAATATCAATGAAATCCTGTCCTCGCTCCTTGAAGTAGTCATCCTCCAGATTCTGCATCTCTTGCTCGTTGGTTTTTCCAAAAATCCTTGATGCCTCTTCAGCATTCACCAATTGGGATTTTATATTCTCAATCACTTCCTCTTCCAAATCGTCGGAAAGCAGAATTTCCAGATGCCCTTCAAATATTTCGGCAGTACTCTGGTTCATTTCGCTTCGTACTTTCTCTATAAGTTTTTGTAGTTTGGCAACAGCACGTGTCCGTCCTGCAAAAAATCGTTCCACTTCCTGTTCGATTGCCTGACTACAAATACAACGAGTTGTTTGTTGTTCCTTCTCTTGGCCAATCAGAAACGCTATACCATGAGCAATTCCTTTTGATACAGGTTCTCCTTTCATAACGCTACTCCTCTAGGTTCAGGATAAAGGACTTAATTTTTTCCATAGCAAGGATCTCATCACTACCCTCACATTGTATCTCTATTTCATGGCCATAGGAGATACCAAGTTTTAGAATCTTCAGCAGACTTTTCAAGCTGGCCTCTTTTTCTCGATAGCGAACGATGATATCGCTTTCAAATTTCTTCGCTTCATCAACAACCCGCTTTGCAGGCCGGGTGTGTAATCCAGTTGTATTTCTTATGGTAATGGTTTCACAAATCATATATATCCTCTCCTTTCAGAGTATCCATCCAGGATGGACCGATTCCAAATTTTTACGTGCAAACTCTTGTCCATGCTCAATCGCTTGAAAATAATTCATGTCAGAGGCAATTCCATAAGCGAATCCAGCGGTCATTGCATCACCACAGCCTATAGGATTGCAAGGTTGAAAAACCTTCTGGGTTGGATGCTCTTTCAGTATACCATCTACCGCAGAAAGCGTAGCCTCCTTGCCCCTTGTAATGATAATGGTCGTGTTATACTGCAAGGTAATCTGCTTCAAAGCCTCTGTTGAAGAGTCATATTCGCTAAAAGTCTGCAAAAGTTCCGACTCATTAATCTTCACAAAATCAGGACAAATGGTTCTTGAGAAAAAAGACTTACTCAGATCATCATTCCTATAGTCAGCAATAACCACCGACTTATGTTTCTTCGCATGCTCCACCATTCTGGGAATGATTGCATCCGAAAATCCTGGAAGTTTGCTGCCTGAAATAACCACCAGCAGCCCCTCCTCTACAAAGAATGTAGCATAGGTATTCCAAAAAGCCTGTTCTTCCTCTGATTCAATCGATTCAGGTTCATTTACCACTAATTCTGTAGCACTCTGCTTATTCCTATCGAGACAGGTTATACAAGTCCGCACCCTCCCTGAGGTGAAAACAGGGACCATCCTAAGGCCGTCTTTTTCACACAAGGAAAGAAACTCTCTTTGGTTTTCCCTTCCAACAGGAGTAAGACAAGGATTGGAAATACCTGCCTGATTCAGCACCCTGCTCACATTCACACATTTACCGGCAGCATCCAGATAGTAATTACTCGCACGGTTTACCTCTCCTATGTTGAAATCATCAAACACAAGCGTACGCTGGATTGCAGGACTCAGGCCCACTGTCAATATTTTTTTCATATTGCCTTTCCATGTGTTAAGAGAAACTGCTCAGCCTCTTCATTCCAAACCCCATCGTACTTATCTACCAAGGTTGCCAAGCCTGCATAGAAGGAAGACTCGTTGGCTTTTTGGGAAAGATCATCGAGAGCTATCAAGGGCAGAGATATTGAAGTATATATCAGCTTTTTTCCACCTGAGAGCTCAGGAAGATGTAGCGTTGCATCAATTACCGCATCCAATCCCCCAATATGGGTTATAAGAGCCTCTGGATTCACCAAGTCCTTTTCCATAAGATCAAGAGCCTCTGCCATATCTGCAGCATTGCCTCCCGTTGTCCCGATAATATGTTTTTCTGCATAGTGTACATCATAATAATTGAGCGTTGCTGAGAACTCGGTATCAGTAGGACCTGCAAAAAAGTTCAGACACCCATTGAAAGCAAGTAACTTCTCCGAGAATTCCAAGACTTGAGCAGAAGCAACCATAACAAGAATATCTGAAAACCCTTCATTGTCGGTAAGATTCTTTAATACTTGAGAGGGGTTCTCGATCTCAGCAGTATTCATGCAAATGAGAGATATCCCTCGTTCTTCCGCCTTCTTGGCAAAAAGTCTGCTCGCACGTTCAAGCCTTCCTTTATCGATGTCAGTCACTACCAACTGCCGAGGACGAAACTCACCGGAAATGGCATAATCCAAAGCAGCCAAGCCCATAGGACCACACCCTCCAATGATAGCCATACGTCCATCTTCCTGTATTCCCATAAAGTGATTGTGAGAATTTTTGTCTGTCCTGTACAACGATCGACAGGCACCGATGACGCAGGAGTACGGTTCTGAAAGAGCAGCCTTGTAAAAGCCTTTTCCTTTGTAGGGTAAAAGACAATCGAGATACATTACCTCAAAAGGAAGAATCATATAGGTGGCATCCCCCCCACAGTACTGATACGAGTAACCAGGAGAATCCATTGAACCTTTATAATTCAAGGCAGGCTGTAGAGCAAAGCATTCTCCTACAAGATATGTATCTTTCCATCGTTTCCCAATTTCCACTATTTCTATGACCATCTCATGGCCCACGATGATAGGATGATCTTCAACATCGTCAGGAACGCGTTTATGATCAGGACCGAGAGAAGCTGCCTTATAGGTGCTCATACACAGACTATCGGCTATCACCTTTACCAATATCTCATCTTCCTTAATCGGAGGCAGTTCGAATTCTTCAAGGCGAAGGTCCATCTTTCCATACAATCTCACTGCTTTTGTCTTCATCTATTCAATCCTTTCGCTGATAATCGAGATAATCTCTTCCTCACTGCGGGCGTTCAATATTGCTGTGACGATTGCTTCGTCATCACATAAATCAGCTATCTGACATACAGCGACCTCATTATGTTCTTTTGCATTTGGAGCAGATAAGAAGATCATCAACCTTATGGGATCGTTATCCGGGTCGTTGAAGACCACAGGGTCCTTGAGTGTCACAATCCCATACCCCAGAGCTAGAGCTCCCTCTTCAGGTCTTGCATGCGGCATGGCAATTCCTGGAGCAACTACTATATAGGGACCATACTGTTTGCACTTCTTGATGATGGCTGACAGGTATTCCGGTCTTACCGAATTTGTATCGATCAAGACCTTCCCTCCCTTGAGAATTGCCTCTTCCCAGCTATCGACTTTCAAATTACAAATGACTGTCTTCTGTTCCTTGATAAATGTCAAAAAATTCATATATTTCCCTCTTGTAAAACCGGGCCCCTTGGTTTACAAGAGGCCTCATTGATTATTTCTGTGACCGTTCCACCAACTCGACCACATCGGCATACTCAGGAGCATTCACCAAATTCGAGACACTAAAACAAGTTGCTTTGGTTCCCGAAAGTTTTACCCGTTGCAAAAGATCCCGATGGCAGATAATAATCTGGGCACTGGCCGGGATATCGTCCACAGAACAGTGATTAACCTTGATATCTAGATTTTTTGCCTTCAACATCCTTGTCAACTTGTTAGCACCCATGGCACTTGAACCCATCCCTGCATCGCAAGCAAAAGTAATTTGAGTTATCTTCTCCCCACGCTTTATGTCTTTCATTTGCAATTTTGCATTTGAAAGCTTCTCTTCTGAATCATCAGTCTTGGCAAACTTCTTGACAAAAGGCATGGCGACAACAAAAGAGACTGCCGTGGCAACTGCAACGCCAAAGAGAATTGGCAATATGCCTCCTTTAGGAGCAACTGCCATCAAAGCGAAGATACTGCCTGGTGAAGGCGTAGCAACTTCTCCTGCTCCGGTAATCATGAAAGCCAGAATACCTGAAGCCCCTCCAGCGATGGCGGAAAGAATAAGAATCGGGTGCATAAGAATATACGGGAAATATATTTCATGAATGCCCCCAAAGAAATGAATGATGATTGCACCAGGGGCTGAAGCCTTGACGGTTCCTTTCGAAAACATCCAATAGGCAAGCAATATTCCCAAACCAGGGCCAGGATTGGTTTCAAGTAAAAAGAGAATTGATTTGCCGGTTTCCTGTACCTGCTGTATACCCAGAGGAGAAAGAATCCCATGGTTGATGGCATTGTTCAAGAACAAGACTTTTCCTGGTTCAATAAAAATTGAAGCCAAAGGAAGCAATTTTGCTTGAATGATGACATTCACCCCTGCTTGCAGTAAAGACACAAGAATGCCTATAACCGGACCGATAGCAACAAAGCCGAACAGCGATACAAGCATCCCAAGTATTCCTGCTGAGAAATTGTCCATCAACATTTCAAACCCGACAGGAACCTTTCCTTCCAATACCTTGTCTGATTTCTTGATGACCCAACCACCAAGAGGTCCCATGACCATGGCTCCGATGAACATGGGAATCTCAGCACCGACAATTACTCCCATCGTCGCGACGGCCCCTACAACCCCTCCACGGACTCCCCAGACAATCTTACCGCCGGTATAACCGATCAACAGCGGCAGCAAATAGGTAATCATAGGACCGACCAGAGAAGAGAGCGCTTCATTGGGTGTCCAACCGGTTGGAATAAACAGTGCTGTGATCAAGCCCCAAGCTATAAAGGCACCGATGTTTGGCATAACCATTCCACTTAAGAATTTCCCAACTTTCTGTATTCCGAGGCGCAATGTTCCTTTTGAATTTTCCACAATCATTCCTCCAATCTTTTTTTAGGATTTCAGTATAAGATTGGTTCTTGCATACTCCTAGCAATAGTAATTCTTTACTGGCATGAATGGATTGCAGGAAATTTGGCAACAATGATCTAGGGTTGTAAAATGCGTATACATTGCATCACAACACAAAAATGAGAAATAGAGGGTAAAAACAATCCTACTTTTTTGCAATAAACGAAAGAGAAATAGACCCCTTTCCTGCATGCAGAGCGATAACAGGAGAGGCTTGTTCTATAAACAGGGGCTTTATTCCTGTTTTTTGTTCCACTATCTGTGCTACAGAGGTTGCCAGTTCTGGCTTGCCGATGTAAGACAGACCATAGGCTTGGATACCTTTCTTTCGATATACTTTCATAAACCGTCCAACCAAAGCAGTGATGCTTCCTGCTCTGGACAGTCGAATACCCAGAAAAGCCCCGCCGCCCTCAGGGGAAAGCCCTACCAACGGCTTGAGGTTGAGCTTCAGCACCAAGGAACCAAGCTTCTTTGGGATTCTTCCTCCTCTGACCATCATCTGCAGCGATTGTACCGAAACCATGATGGTCGTTCGTTCAGCAGTCTCTTTGATGCTTTGCAAAAGACTCTGACCCTGCTCTGCTCGAGCAACTGCTCGTGAGGCATGCTGCACCACAAGACCTTGGGCAGAAGCATTGAGCTTCGTATCGATGACGGTAATGTCGACCCCTTGCTCCACCAACGCCTTCGCTGCCAACTGATACGTATTGAACGTCCCGCTGAGCTTGGAGGAAACCGACAGCACAACTATGTGCTTATAGTGTTGGGCAAGAAATTCAAGATGGCGCTGTATCTCTCCAATTGCAGGCATCGACGAAGATACCTTCTGTGTATTGCTATCAATAATGCTCAACAACGAAGGTGCGGTAATCGTAATACGGTCAAAATAGGAGGTCTCCCCGATTTGAATGATCTGAGGAATCCTGTAGATTCTCAGCTCATCGACAACCTCTTGGGGAATGTCTGCTGAAGAATCAGTGACTATTACCGTGTCTGAAAGACGTGCATTGACAGCTGCCTGCTGCATGTACATGTCATCGACCTTCTGTTCTTCAATGTAAGAACAAGAACCCAGGCGTTCAAACATCAAAGCAGGATCATCAGTATGCAGATGTACCCTCATCTGGTTTTCATATCTTCCAAGCACGAGAGAGTCCCCAAGTCCAACAACTGCAGCTCTCACCTCCTGTTCTTGTCCTTCATCAATGCGTAGGAGCGCTTCTGTACAATAGCGGTAACGGCTGTTTTCATGAGTATGAACACTTGGCATCGAATCATAAGCAGCGTGCACCAATAATTCGCTTTCAGAAAAGGTCCTTTCGGGATTGAGTATATACTGATCGACGCCCTCCAAGATGGACACAAACGCCTTAGCTCCTGCGTCCACCACTTGATATCGTTTTAACAGTTCCATCTGGTTGGTTGTTTCTTTCTCGGCCTTTCTGGCTGCGCGAAGAGCCCGACGCAATTGAATGGGGATGGGCACATTAGAGCCTTCTGCCAAAGACAGTTGGTTGGCCCAACTTCGCATGACAGTAAGCATGGTCCCTTCCATAGGATTCTCCACGGCTTTGTAGGCTGAGGCAACCGCAGCTTTTGCTGCATCAATGAGCGCTTTGATGGTAAGCTCATCAAACTCCTTGGCTATAAGGGAAAAGCCCTGAAAGAACTGGGCTATGATCATACCTGAATTACCCCTGGCCCCAAGGAGTGCTGCGCGCGCAAAATTGTTGGAAATATCTTTCACAGTACCCGAACCGTCAGTATGAGAGAGAATTGACTTGAGCGTATGAGTGATGTTTGACCCGGTATCACCATCGGCAACCGGAAAGACGTTGATGATGTTGATCTTCTGCATGTTTTCTCTCAGATGACAGTACCCAAAGGTTAGAGAAGCATAGAGATCCTTACCAGAAATATTCATACGTGCTCCTTGTCCGCTGTGAAGCTGAATTTTGGTTCTGTGCGATTCATAAGACGTTTGATATTCGTCCTATGAGTATAGAGAATCAAGAAAGTCAGAATAATCAGAAAAAGCAATTCGGAGAGCTCAATCGCCCCTCCTTGCAGAGAAGAGACCAGCAAATAGTAAGGGATAAGGACTATATAGGTCGTCATCGAAGCCAGTGAAATATAACGACTAGCGAGTGCTACAGAAAAGAAGACAACCAAACCGGCAGGAATTGCATAAGGAAAGAGGACGGCAATCACCCCCGCTGCAGTGGCAACTCCCTTGCCTCCCTTATGGGTAGGAAGGAAGGGGGTATAGATATGACCAAGAATGGCAGCCATTCCGATACATAAAAGAGAAACGGTTGACAAGCTAAAGAACAGGAGGCAAAGCAAGCAAGGAAGTACGCCCTTCAGCAGATCAAGCACCCCAACAATGACTCCAAAACGAAACCCAAGGGTTCTGCTTGTATTGGTAGCCCCCAGATTGCCACTGCCCTTCTCGCGCAAATCAATATGTTTCCTCTTAGCAAAAAGATACGAGGTAGGAATACCCCCTAGGGCATAAGCTAAAAGACATATGAACGACGTCAGTAACAACGTATTCATCAGGACCTATTTCTCTTCCAAGGAATAAAGAGAGAAACCTCCCTTACGTACTGTTGGTAATACTTCTCAGAACCATACTTCTCTTTCCATGATTTCTCCAATAAGTTGACTCCACTGACAAACAACAATAATAGGGTTATGAACACCGGTCCCAAGACAACCAAAAATTGAAGCCCTCTCATGTAGGGAAGAACCATCACAAAAATACCCCACCAAACCAACACCTCGCCAAAGTAGTTCGGATGACGGCTGTACGCCCAGAGGCCGGTGGTGATGAGCGTCTTGGGATGCTTCTTCTTAAAGGTTGTTTTCTGATAATCAGCAACGGTCTCATACACCAGACCAAATACAGAGAGAACCATACCGAATGCGAGAAAGGCATAATTTAAAGTCAAGCCACGAAGCCCCATCAAAAAGGTAACAGGCAGTAAAATTATCCAGACTGCCGTTGCTTGAAGAAACCAGAAAGAACCAAAACGTACAAACGAATCACGCTTATCGTCAAAACGATGATCAACTTTGGTAACAAGAATCCGACTGAGCAGATAAAAGCCCAAACGCAAGGCCCACAGGCACACAAGGCAAAGCACCAACGTCTGTAACAGAGCCTTTTCTGCATGCATCACATACAAGTAAAGAGAGGCAATCAAAAAACTCAAGCTATAGGAGAGATCTGTAACCACATCAGTCTTTCGAATGAAGGCGTAAATGAAGAACAACGTGTTAATGACAAAGGCGATGATAAGAATTTCGAGAAAGAGGTTCATGAGTTCTCCTTTTTAATACGGCAGTCGCTTATATAGGAGTTAATGATATTGTATATTAATAGGAAAAACAACCTGCTCTATAGGCCTTCACTAAAAACAGCATACGAAGGGATAGAGAGCCATTTTTTAACCAAGTAAGCCTAGTACCGGTTCCCCCACATTGCAATCTATTCATCCTTGCCCGAAAAATACAATCATGGTGTAACCCTTCACTGCTACACCATAATCAAGACAAAACTTTGAAACCTACACAAGAACTACTAGATATATGTGGGCTTTACGGACCCAGAGAAGGCTTCGGCATGTACATCAACAGATGCCTCTTTGTTGATACGCAACTCAGAAATCATGCTGCAATTGTTGAAAGCGTGATAGGAAATTTTGGATTCGTTTGTGACTGTCACGTTTCTTAGTTTGGATGGAACGTAGTACTGATGACCTCTCTTATCGTAGTTAAAGGAATAATTAGAATCATTAAAAGTTCCAAAATCAACCTTCGTTCCGCCAAAGTAGGGAGCGGCTCCGAAAATGACGCCGAACAAGCGCGATCCGTAGTCTCCGCCATTTCTTTGCTTGCCAATATGAGGGATGGTAAGGCTCTTGATATTGGCAACCCCGTTGAAAGCTTCATAGCCGATATAGGTAACATTCTTTGGAATGACAAACTCTCCATCGACCTCAGAATTCATTTTCATCAAGTTCTTGCATCCCTTGAAGGCATAGTCCCCGATCGATGTGACATACTCATTGATTGCAAACTCTGTCAGCGATGTACAACCCTCAAACGCAGCAGTAGGAATGGCCTCGACATACGGTAAATCGAGAGAGGCTAGATTGCTGCAGTTTGTAAAACACCACTCTCCAAGAATCATCACTTCTTGATTTAGGTTCAAATTCTGTATCATCGAACAGTTGCAGAATGCATGATAGCTCAAATTCGAGGCACTAGTGATGGTTACCCCTGAAAGTTGATTCGGGATATAGTACTGATGACCTCTCTTATCGTAGTTAAAGGAATAATTAGAATCATTAAATGTCCCAAAATCAACCTTCGTACCACCAAAGTAGGGATTTGAACCAAATACATATCCAAACAATCTCTCAGCGTAATTTCCTCCCGATCTATACTTTCCAACGAAGGGAAGAGAGATGGTTTTCAAGTCGCTGCAACCATTGAAGGCAGCAAAACCAATTGAGTTGACTGTATCGGGAACGACAAGCGATGTGATGTTTGTACAATCTTGGAAGGCGTTGTCCACAATCTGTACGACGTTCTGATTATTGTACGTTGCAGGTAAGACAAGGTCTCCGACAAGCATATCTGCTGATCCAGCTCTTGCTTTGACACTCAAACCGCCATTGACCGGTGTAAAATCCAAGAAGAAGTATTGGGCATACAGCTGCTGAAGGTCAAAATTGTACACCATCGCACGATGTTCCTCATCTAGTTTTGCATAATTAGCTTGAATTGCGGTTAACAAGGCATAATCATTGTTTGCCTTCGTAGCTAGTTCATCAATGTCTCGTATCGTATTCCATACAGTAACGAGAGCTTGAAGCTCAGCCGCTGTATTTTTAGGAAGTTTGGACCGTTGGACCATAGTCAGGCTTCTGTCCATATTTGCAATCCTACTGAGGATATTCGTGTTCTTAATTGATTCAGGTGTTAGTTGAGCAATCAATTGCTTGACCTGCTCCACCTTCAGTAAGTCTGCTTCTGTCTGGATATCCTGTAGTGTTTTTGTATCGCTCAAGTATCCATAGAAGTCTTGTTTGAGAGCAACATAGTCATCGTAGATGGTTTTTATTTCTTGTGCTTTCTGCTCTGAAGCATCTTCAATGGCATAGGCTGCAAGCACGTCGATGATACTTTCATAATAGGCGCTGGATAGTTTCAGCAACGTCTGGGCGTTTGTTTTGGAGATATCATGCAGACGATCATTGACCTCTTGCTCGATACGCTTGGGAATATGCTCATCGCACGAAGTAATGTGTTCATCAATTTTGCTCGTATACTCCTTTCTAAAGGCAGAAGCCTCATCAGAAGCTTTCATAACCAAAGCTTTATCTTCCTCTATTGTGGAAAGAGCTGATTCCAATAGTGTTTCAAGACTCCTGCTTTTTTGCTCATAATCATCTAAAAAGGTTATTATTGATGCTTGATAATCAGCATGCATCTGGTCGACTGCATTCATTACCAACCTTTCCAGATTTTCACTCTTTTGCTTGTAGTCTTGTTCTACGTCTTTCTTTTCTGTAGCAAAGGCCGCCTGCATCTCATTGTAGGCTTCTCTATTGAGCATTTCAAACCGTGAATCAATCGACGCTGTTAGTTCATCTTGTTTGACCCAACAAGAAGTAAGCGACAAAACCAATAACCCAAGGAGCATGACAAACAAAGCTCTTTTCATACCAAATCCCCCTATGCATTCTCATCTCATAAACAATGCAATTGCACGCTTGTATATCTGTTGGGCAAAGTGGTTTTAAGTAGTGTTGATCGGGTAGAAAAAAACATTCCTTTGTCGTACAAGTGGTAATTATAAATCCAAGAATACCACCAGAGGCTTTATTGTCAATGTTTTGAATCTCTCTAAATTACAACATTTTGTTTTTCTCATCAGCCGGAACTGCTGCTGTCCTGTCTAGTCCAAGACTTAGTCAAGGTCGCAGGTCCATATCTGAAGACTATGAATATTGCGAATAGAACCAGTATTGCAACAGAGAGGTACAGCGGCACAAGGCTGTCAGATGATTCTGAGGGAAGGATTGGCAAAAGGCCTATAGTTGTATTACTAGCGGCATGAAAAAGATGCACAAGCAAGAGACTTTTGCGGGTATTGTTGTAAAGCCAGGTAAGCAGGACCGAAAGCGCAACATCCTGAAGAACAAAGAGCAGGAAAGGAATTCTCACATGGAAATCACCTGGTATGAGAAACAACGGGAGATGCCAAAAGCCCCAGATTAAACCGATGATCAAGCTAGCAGTAAGGGCTGTGTATTTTTGTTGCAAACGAGGCAGGAGAAATCCCCGCCAGCCGATTTCCTCCCCGGCTACACTGAAAAACAAGACATATAAAAAAATCACCACTATGAGATACCACTGAGAAGGGTCGTTGGTGGCAACCACTTCATTACCAGCTAGCCGGTAGATGCCAAGCGATAGGAGAATAACGATCAGGGTACTGAAAAAACTGAACAAATACCAAAAAAGAGGAACCTTCCAAATCAGAATCCTTGCAAGCAATTCCTTCAGACCTTTTCGCCCTTTGGTCAGACCGACGATCATAAGGGCGGCAATTGTGGGACCGAAACTTCCCAAAGCCTTGATTGTTCCGGTACCGAACAACACAAAGGGAAGCCAAATCGTCCAAGAGACAAGATAGGTTCCAACGATAAATACCATTACAACATTTCTCTGTATTACTTTTTTTAATGTATCCATAAATCCTGCTTTTTTTTCCCTTCGCGCTCATACACGGGTATCTTCCTTCTCTTTTATCGACCTAGGTAGGCCTCTTCCATCTCATTCCAAGTGATTCCTGTTTTTGCATAAAAGTGCGAGGGGATTTCCTCCTTTGAGAGTGTGAATAATGCATTGACTACGGCAATCCCATACTCTTGAACCAGGTACTCGATAAACACACCACAATTCGGATAATACAGGCTTTCTCGAATCGATTCATAGTTGAGCATCTGTGTAGGGGAAAGTCTTTCTTCTGCGGAGAAGGCATCGTATAAATCATGGATATCCCGACGTCCATAACTTCCATCAAGATAGTTTGCATACCCTTCACTCATGAGCTTTGTCTTCGGATAACCAAGGACTCTATGACTTATCACATGGGCTGTCTCATGAGCTCCTACCAAAGGATTTACCCGCCCATAACGATCTGTAAAGGTCTGCTCTTCCCCATAGGGAAGATAGGTATAATACACGGTATTGAACTTCGGTACCGCATGGCCTCCACCTTGTGTACCGATAAGCTCTAAAGCTTCTTCTTTATTATATACATAGATGAGTATTGGATCTGAAAAAACAGGATTTCCCAGTTGGCTGACAATCTGGTCGTAATACACCTCTTGATTCGAGAGAATCTCTTGCGCCTCTTCACTCGTAGGAGCGGCTCCGATCGAGTAGTTTTCTGGACGGACATGAAGGATAATCGAGTCAGAACTATAGACATCCCATGCAGTCTGAGCCATTTCTTTTGCAATAAAATCGGTACAGGAGGAAAAAATACCGAGGCATATCATGCAAAGCAGTATGATACATCGTTTTTTCATAATCACCTCCACGAATGCATATACCCAATCGAGCAGGAGAAGGTTTTATCAAACTTAAAATGAATAATATCATCAGGATAAAACTTCCGCTCTGAATTGGCAAAGCCAACCAAATCTTCACGCTCGATGGCACAGGACAAAGAACTGTTTGTTCCAACGGGAAACCGTCCCTCTAGCTTGAGAACCGTTTGATAGAAAAAAGAGTAATAGGGTGAGCTGTATACAGATTCTCCCAACTCGTCAAAACTCGCTAATTCTCCATAATTGAGATACGGAAGATAGAATCTGGCATCAAACCCTGCCAACAGAACAACCTTGTTGCCAGTGTAATAAGAAACACAGAGAGAGGGCCCAATGAACAGATTCACATCCCAGGTTCTCTCATGGGCACCACTAGGATATACAAGATTGCGAAACTCATATCGAATACCCGAATGAAAAGCATGAGAAATAGTAAACGATTCTTTGGCAATGAGAGGAAATGACAGATGATACACGCCGTCAACACTCCAATGGGAAGCACCTTGCCCTACAAGAAAGTTCTCCCCTGTAGCACTGTCGGAATCCAAAGGTGAAGGAAGGACCGCCTGTACAGCTATCGAATGCTCAGTCTTTGCACGTTTAGTAAGATACCGACCGTCAAGCAAGAGCGACTGAGAGAACAGCATCGGATATCCACTACCCATCGGTATGGAATTATTCTGCTGACTATACGACCGATAGCCATGATATCCCCCACAGATGGACAGCGTATGATCGGCAGCAGAACTATAAACCGGAAGACACAAATATACAGTACACAACATTATGAAGATACTGGTTTTTCTCTGTACGTTCATCGCAATATTCCCTTCGCACAGTATTACATATAATCAGCACGACAAAAATAGTGAGAAGAAAAATTTCTTGACAAATGTGATACTTGGTCTAAAATATACGTACATACATACATTTAGATACATTTATCAGCAAGGAGTCTGTGATGCCTGTGTATATACCAGCAGAAAAACCAACCATGTACTTTATTGGAGTAACTACCACAAAGTCATCGATCATGAAGGTATTCCCAAAATGGATGGAGTATTTTGGAATTAATGCCGAGCTGAAAGGAATCGACTTCGCTCCCCACTCTGCACCTTCAGCATATCGAGAAGCGGTTTCCTTCATAAAGAATGACCCGAATTCCAAAGGAGCATTGGTAACCACCCATAAACTGGATTGCTACCAGGCAAGCAAAGATCTCTTTGAAGGAATCGGTCCCTATACCAAGCTTTTGCAGGAAGCCAGTTCCATCAGCAAGAGAGGAAAGGAACTCTGGGCACATGCAAAAGACCCCATCACAAGCGGCCTTGCACTAGAAACGTTCATGCCCGAAGGATATTTTGCTCAGTCTGAATCCTCAATGCTTTTACTTGGAGCAGGAGGGAGTTCCCTTGCACTGAGCCTGTACTTGATCAACAAAGCAAAAGAATCAAACGATGTTCCCAAACATATCATTGTCACTAACCGAAGCCAAAAACGTCTTGATGAGATGAAGGCCATTCATGCAACATTGGAAAATCCCCTCACCTTCAGTTACAAGCTGTGCCCCAGCAGTGAAGATAATGATGCGGTTATGAAGCTCTTACCTGAAGGTTCTCTTGTGATCAACGCAACAGGACTGGGTAAGGACGGTCCAGGCTCACCTCTTCCCGATGACGCGCACTTTCCCGACAATGGATACGTCTGGGAATTCAACTACCGAGGAGAATTACAATTTCTCAGCCAAGCAAAAGCAGCACAAGCAGAAAAAAATCTGACCATCGTTGATGGCTGGCAATATTTCATATTCGGTTGGACCCAGGTTATAGCACAAGTATTCTCCATAGAGATCCCCGTCAGCGGCACACAATTTGATACAATCTGTGAAATTGCTCGTAATGCAATACAATAAACAGGAGCTTATGATGAAATCATCGAAAACTAAATTCAATCTGCAAAACGGACTGGCACAACACAAAGACGTCGAGTCCCTCAAACGATACGCAATCGATCTTAAGGGAATCTTTGCAGATGAGACAAGCCTTACGAATTTGATTGCATCTTCCAATCCATTGCTGTATGAATTCTACGACCTCGGGGTCGAAGAAAAATCAGGAAACCTCGCCTATGGAACAAGCATTGTATATCCAGGATCTGTTGGGCGGGAATTTTTCATGACCAAAGGACACTTCCATACAGTTATGGACACTGCAGAGGTATACCTCTGCCTCTCAGGCCATGGCTTGATGGTGATGGAAAATCCAGAAGGTGA
This sequence comes from uncultured Sphaerochaeta sp., assembly GCA_964547185.1. Lineage (GTDB taxonomy): Bacteria > Spirochaetota > Spirochaetia > Sphaerochaetales > Sphaerochaetaceae > Sphaerochaeta. Next base: position 6,302 of record CAZJMG010000035.1, on the reverse strand, counting down.
AACAGAAATACAGGAACTTACAGCAGGAGAAGCGGTTCTGGTTCCAGGTCGGTATGCACATCGTTCAGTCAACATAAGTGATACAGAACCCTTGGTCACCTTTTTTACGTTCGCCGCAGATGCAGGGCATGACTATGGCACCATCGAACAAAAAGGATTCAGAAAACTGATATTCAGGACGGCAAATGAATCATATGAGGTTGTGGATAATCCAAACTGGAAGGCAAACTTATGATGAAGGCTTACTCCGTCCCATCGCTTGAATCTTGGCTCTTACAAGAGATTCCCGCAAATTCCTTGGAGTTTGCCTGGGTAGGACAAGCGGGGTTTCTCTTCAAGACCAATAAGGTTCGTCTAGGAATCGACTTGTACCTCTCTGACTCTCTCGCAACAAAATACCAAGGGAGGGAATTTCCTCACAAACGTATGGTGGATGTCCCAATCCTGCCAGATGCACTTACAAATCTGGATATTGTGTTCTGCTCCCATGGTCATACCGACCACATGGATGAACAAACACTTGCACCTCTTTTCAACGAAACTGGAGGTCCTCTCATAGTTGCACCACGTTCTGAGGTGTCAAGACTGCTAAAGATGGGAATCCCAGCCCAGCGGATTGTTGGGATGAGTGATAAGGAAACCTTCGAAACACAAGAAGGTATTACAATCCATGCAATCGCCGCTGCGCATGATACCCTTGCCTATGACCGATGGGGACAAAGTATGGCTCTGGGCTATGTTGTTGATTTGGGTTTTGTATCTTGGTATCACAGCGGTGACACGGTGTTGTATCCTTCCCTCGCTGATGCAATACAGCAAAAGAAGCCTGCAATTTGCCTGCTGCCGGTAAATGGAAGAAAGCCTCATCTTACACAAAAGGGTATCATCGGGAATCTCACTATCGCTGAGGCTGGAAAACTTGCGCTAGCGGTAGGATCATCGCTCTTGGTTCCGCACCACTATGGGATGTTCGATTTTAATACCGTTGATGAAAAAGACATCATTCGGCAGTTGGAACTGCAAGGCCTGAAAAGAGATGACTCTTATATCCTTGCAAGCATCAACACCATCTATTCATATAGTCGAATAAGGAAGTAACAATGGATTATTTTTTTATCCAAAAGAACCTCAACAAGGACACCCCTATTCCTCTTTACTTTCAGTTGAAGGAGCTTTTGCTGCAGTTCATCAACACTCAAGAAGGACCAGTATCGCTCCCTACCGAGAAACAACTGTGTGACCATTTCGCCATCTCACGATCGACGGTCCGACAAGCACTGCAAGAGCTTGTAAATGAAGGAGTCATCGAGCGTCACAAGGCAAAAGGATCAGTCAGCACACCGATGAAACTCGAGCAACACTTTCTGTCGGTGCTGGAAAGCTTCAACGATGAAATGCAAGAAAAAGGACTTCAGCCAAAAACGCAAGTACTCGATCTCTCCCTGATTGAACCTTCCAAGACAATCCAACAGGCGTTGGAAATACCATCTGATCAGCAGGTCGTACAATTAATCCGCCTAAGAGGAACAGAAGAAGCACCCATCGTCCTTGTGTATACATATCTACCGGCTACCTTCAAGGGAATTAAAAATATAATCAATGATGATTTGGTACACAATTCTCTATACAAGATATTGCAAAGCAAGTATCACGTAGCCATCGATAGGACCCGAAGGATTATCGAGATCCGCAGTGCCAGTGAATTCGAGGCAAAACAGCTGCACATCAAGACCAATGACCCGGTGCAGTATATAGAAACGATTTCCAAAACAAAGGAAGGAGTGCCTTTTGAGTTCTCAAAAGCCTATTACCGCGGCGACTTAAATAAATTTGTCATTGAAATCAGAAACAAGAGGTTATGATATGAAGCAGACTCTATTGGCCTATGCTCCCTGCCTGACGACATCACAGATACTAGGCCTTTCACAGAAAGCCAAAGCTGAAGACATACAAACTCTCTATTTTCAGGAAATTGCCGTAAGCAGATTACCCAAGGAAGAAAGGTCTGGAATGCTAGCATCCCTTCCTTTTGCCGGATTGATGAGTGAACAACTTTCGTACATGCTAGGGCGAGCCATGGCTTTGGAGTGTTCACACTTCACCTTTGCACTGCCTGCAGGATACGTCAGAGACGGTCGTTTCGAGGAGCTTGAGCAGCTGCTTTTCTCCTTGAAAAAAAAAGCGAGGCTCATCTTGGTGCCTACCATTGTTTTAGCCGAACTTTCACATGATCGCTTGAAGCAGATAATTTCGTTGTGCCTCAAATTGGAGTTGCACAATCTTTGCCTCGGAACAGGAACTGTACTTGATGAGGTTACCCAAGCTCATGGAGAAACTGCTCTGAATCTGTATGATAAAGCAGGAATAGCAAGCACAACCTTGGAGATTGCCTGCAGCATCCCTGATTGTGCCCCATTTGCAACACATCGCATCTGTCTATCGCAGATAGATCAGTAAGGAGAAGGAATATCATGGATCGTACTACATTTTGTCATCTTATTGACCATACCTTGCTCAAACCTGAGGCAACCAGAGAAGAACTAGAACAACTATGCAATGAGGCCGTTGCCTATGAATTTGCAACTGTTGCCATTGAACCCATATATATTCCTTATGCAGCAAAGCTCCTGAAGGGAAGCAAAACAGGTATCACCAGTGCAATAGCATATCCTCATGGAGCATGGAGCATAGAAGCGAAGTGTCATGAAATTGGTCTTTGCCTGGATATGGGAGCCAGCGATTGTGACTATGTGCTCGACCTAGGATCAGTGAAAGAAGGAAACTGGAAACAAATCGAGAAAGAAGCCCATGCCTGTAGAAAAGCCGCAGGTTCTGCTATTTTGAAGATCATTCTTGAAGTGGCCTTGCTTACTGATGAAGAAATACGAACAGCGAGCCTCATCAGCGCAGAAGAAGGTGCAGACTTCATCAAGACAGCTACCGGCTATCTCCCTTACCCAACCATCGAGCAACTTGCCATCATGGCCGAGACGGTCAAGGGTACACAAACAAAAGTCAAAGCAGCAGGAGGGTTCTCCACAATGAAACGGGTTCAACAAGCCCTTGACTTGGGAGTACAACGAATCGGTACCAGTTCTGCTTTCAAGCTACTGCAGGAAATGGAATCATGACAATTTGAGCAAGGATTATGTATGACTGATCATGAAATTTTCAAACTATGGCAGGAATTTGCAATCTATAAAAAAACGATACAGCTCAGTGAGATTTCTGCAGAAATAGCAGCATCCTGGCATCGCTCAAAGAATTTTGGTCTCGATCCATTTTTTGCAGATATGCATGTTGTTTCCGATCAAGAACTGAATCAGCGAAGGCGAAAAATACCAGAGCTGATCACCTCAGCCCTACCCTATATGCATAAACTTTTCACCCTGATCAAGGAGGAGCAAGCCGTCATCACCCTCAGTGATGCAGACGCGGTAATTCTGGAAGTACTTGCCAATCCCTCAACATATCCTGAAATCAGTTATCCAAAAGAAGGGACCATCCATAGTGAACAGTTTGTTGGAACCAGTGCAATAGGGTTGGCATTGGCTATTGACAACCCGGTGGAAGTAATCGGCGCAGAGCATTGGAGAAAGGTCAATCATGCATGGGCTTGCTATGCCAGTCCATTACATGCCGGAAAAGCAATCGTGGGATGCATCAATATTGCTTGCCCCATTACTGAGTACAGCAATTCTCCCACCATCATACCGATGGTAAGCGCATCATCCAATGCAATAGAACGTGAATTGATGTTCAAACTAAAAATCAGTGAACAAGAAAAGATCATCCAGCAGCAGAAAACATTGCTAGAATATGTCGACACCGGAATCATCGCCATTGATAGCTTAGGGGTAATCAAACAGATCAACCAACAAGCACTTGATATATTCAAAGTTCAAGGAGCGTGGGAGGAACGTTCCCTTAAGGATCTGTTTCATAGCGATATACAGTTCACAGCACTCGCAGAACAAGGAAAGATGCTCGATGAGCAGGATATACCCATTAAAATTGGATCGTCCTATGCCCATATCACCTGCTCAACCTATAAAACAGAGCTTGACAAACTCGGTATCAATCTGGTCATCTTGGTAAGAACGCCAGCTACAGTGCGAAGAATCGTCAACAAAGCATCGGGAGCGAATGCCCGCTATAGTTTTTCGGATATCATCGGCACTTGTCCCGCTATGGAGCAACCCCTAAAAATTGCACAGCTTGCGAGTAAGAACAATACCAATGTATTGGTGATGGGTGAAACGGGAACAGGCAAGGAGTTGCTTGTACAAGCCATACACAATGCAAGTGAACGAAAAAACAAACCCTTTATCGCCATCAATTGCGGCGCCCTCTCCCGAGAGTTGATTAGAAGCGAATTGTTCGGCTATGAAGGAGGAGCCTTCACCAGTGCAAAAAGCAGTGGAAGTCTTGGCAAATTTGAGTTAGCGGAGGGAGGAACTCTCTTTCTCGATGAAATCGGTGAGATGCCGCTGGAAGTCCAGGCTGTACTGCTTCGTGTATTGCAGACACAAGAAATCGTAAGAGTAGGGGGAAAATACCCAATTGCCGTAAACGTTCGCGTAATCGCTGCTACGCATAGGGACCTAGCAATTGCAGTCCAAGAACAAACATTCAGAAATGACCTATACTATCGCTTGAACGTCCTTTCCATCAATCTACCCCCCTTGCGTGCTCGAAACGGTGACATTCTCAAACTCGTTGAGTTTTTTCTCAAGAAATTCCAACACCAATTCGGAAAGCCTCATCTCTCCATCGATGATAGTGTCTATGCACTTTTCGAGGCCTACGATTGGCCTGGCAACATCCGGGAATTGGAGAACATACTACAACGGGCAGCAGTAATTTGCGAACAGGAGCATATCACCCTCAATGATATCCCAAGTACTATAGTAGAACATCAAGCAACTACGTCTTCCCTGAATCCAGTGACGACACAAACATTCTCACTCGAAGAAGGAAAACGGGACAAGTTGATACAGATACTGAAAAAGACGAATGGGAACATACGGGAAGTCTCCACACTCTTACGAGTATCCCGATCAACGGTGTATAATATGCTCAACCGTTACAACCTAGATCTAGGCAACTTCAGAAATAGGAATATCAATTTTTAACACGACCGCTGATCAGATACAGTACTTGCATGCACGGCCTTCCAATATATCGATCAGGTTCTCGGCGGCCATCAGGCTCATGGCACTCGAGGCTTCATAGGTTGCCGCACCTGCATGCGGAGTAAGGATGCAGGAGGGTAGATTTGAAAGCGGACCCTTCTGTGGATGATCGGAAGAACTCACATCAAGGGCAGCTGCTCCAATGAGTCCATTCTCTAAAGCTGCAGCTAAAGCATCCTCATCAATGAGGCCACCCCGCGCAGTATTGACGAGCACCGAATGGGGTTTCATCATTGCAAAGACTTTTGCATCAAATAGATTTCTGGTTTCCTCAGTCAACGGAGTATGGATGGAAATAAAGTCACTCTGCTGCACCAAAGTAGCAAAGTCCACATACGTAGCTTTATAGTCTCTCTTCAATTCCTCATTCTCATATACATCATGACAGAGGATCTCCATCTCAAACCCCCTACACCGTTTGACCACCAGTGCCCCAATTCGCCCCGTCCCTACAACCCCTAAGGTTTTTCTGTACATCTGCACCCCCAAAGGTCGCTTTGGCTCACCGGTTTTCATCCTTTGATCCATGTAGGGAACATGGCGGGCAGAAGCAAGCAGCAAGGTTACGGCAAGCTCTGCTACAGAATCCCCATTGGCCCCTGGCGTGATGGTTACCTTGATATTCCTCTCTCTTGCATACTCAATATCTATCGCATCATACCCCACCCCATACCGTGAGATCACCTTCAACTTTTTTGCTTTGCTCAACAGCGCCTTGTCATATACTTCCAAGCCTGCAATTATTCCGTCTGCATCCGCTATCTGTTCATGCAACTGCATTAGAACACTTTTATCCTCTGTTGCTTGTATAGGACGAATCTCACATCCATGAGCATGCAACAACTTCCAAGCCTTATCATCAGAATTTCCAAATGAACGGGCAGTTACCAGTACAAGAAATGATTTCATTGTGTATGTTCCTCTCTCAAGATAGTTTTCTTTTTCCAATAGCTCGTTGGTACAGGACGTTCTTATAAAAAGATTGCAAGGCACCAAAACAGCATACGTAAACGACTGTTAAAACACAGCTAAGTTTCTATATAATAATAATTTGACATCTATCTAAATTGGTTTTACACTTACAATATAAACCTACCTTGTCTGAGG
>CAZJMG010000034.1:0-39977 GCA_964547185.1 uncultured Sphaerochaeta sp. | reverse complement strand
TCTACCAGTATACCATGAGCTTCTTCCCAAGTACACTCGAACAATGATTTTTGGAGAAGACCTTCTTGAGTTGACTAAACTCCTTTGCAAAATTTTACTTTTAAGTTTCCACAGAAGCTACTATTTCCTTAGATCTTTTTATAGAATAGCCACGCTATGTAAACCACAAGCCAGTATATTAACAAGAGCAGTCCTGAATTCATCCATTACATCTAATATCAATGATTTCCGTACATAAAAAGATGAATGAAGAAGAACCACCACATTTATTGTTTTTCCTCGAACTATCTTGTTTTATTCCATCTTGGAGCTGAATATTCAAAGTTTAAGAGAATTCTTTACAGAAGGTATCTTTCAAGATAATTGCTGATAATAAAATTCTTTCCAGAAAACAGAATCATGTAAGCAATTGATACCGGTGCAAAGCTTGAGCTTACTTTGCAATACATCATTTGCAGAAGACTTTGGACGACTGTAAGGTCTGAGTGCATATGAAAAAGCAATGTTGTTTCCTATTTATTCCAGGAGTGCCAATTTTATTTCTATTGCACACACACTAGAATGTGTGTAAAGCTATAAAGGGTAACGGAGTGGACCATGGATCAACACAAGAGGAAAAAACCTGACAGCCAATCAATACGTGATGAGATTACCTTGATGAATCTGAAGCGCGTATATTTCATGGCGCTCATCGCAGTTCCTGTCAATATCGCTCATATCATTATCTTCAGCGGCAACCAAGCAGGTGATGCAATCGAATCATTTTGGCGAACCGGCATCATCGTAAGCCATTGCATTTTGGCTGTCACGCTGAGCCTCCTTGGAATTGTCTCATACCTGTTAAAGAGAAAACCTCGTGTTCATAAGCTGTTTGATATAGTGCCGTACTTTGCAGCCATCACCATCCTTTTGATGTGCATAGTCATCGTGACACTCGATCAACTCGTAACAGTGAGCATCACGCCCTTCATTGTTGGTTGCATAACAGTCGCAGTAGTTTTCCTCTTCAAACCGCTTATAGTTCTTTTGTTATATGGGTGTGCTTACACAGGGTATAGAGTTGCAATCGCGTTTACCCAATCCGATCAAGCAATACTGCTTTCCAACAGGGTCAACGGATTGACTATTGTAGGGATGGGAATCTTCTTGTCCATCCTGTTGTGGCGAGCAATTATTACCGACTTACAGAACAAGCGCACCATCGCTTCTCAACAGAAGGATCTTGAACAAAAAAACCATGTGCTTGAGATGCTGGCCTTCTTTGACCAGTTGACCGGATTGTACAACCGCCATAGGTTCGATGAACTGCTCGCTCAAGAAATCTTCTTAGCCCAGGAACACAAACAACCGCTGGCTCTCATTATGGTTGACATCGACCATTTCAAACTATTTAACGATTCGTATGGACATCTTGCAGGAGACCACTCGTTGAAGCTCGTCGCAAAGACCTTGAATGAAATCGCAGCTCGTACCGGTGGACTGATGGGCAGGTTTGGTGGAGAAGAATTCTTGGTCATGCTAGGAAATACTTCTGAAGAATCGGCAGCAGTCATTGCCGAAGAAATGCGCAAGAAAGTCGAAGACCTACACATCGAAAACAAGGGAGCAGGAACTCTTCTGACCATCAGCTTAGGTGTCACCGCTACAATACCCGATACGGACGTTTTGCCTGACAATCTCATACAAGCCTCTGACAAAGCTCTGTACGGAGCAAAACAGCAAGGGAGAAATCGAGTTGTGAAATTCAGTGAACTGCCTCAAACTTGATCCTCTGCAACCAATAAAGAGGGAGTTTCTAATTGATACCCACTGATTCTTGTCCTCAAGAACTGAGCTAAGGCCTTGTTCGTGCAATACACATAGCAGCCTTTCATCCCCCTGCTCATGAGCGTTCTGTAGGTATTGCGGATGATGACATCTATACTCTTTGCGGCCTCTTCATCTTTTTTCCTAGCCTTCCCTATGAGACCATGTAATGATTTATCCGTCTTTGCCCGTTTGGTATAATCGGTGATGAGTTTCCCGTGTTCAAAGCGCAGGTCATCGCCGATGATCACCCCGACGTAGCTGAACTCCAGACCTTGGGTGGTGTGAATACACCCCACCTGATTGATTGAACCCTTTGAAATGGCAAAGGTGGAATCGCTGCTGAGGTTCCATCGCATGGAAAAGTCGCCGATTACTATATCATTCTCTGTATTTGAAGATTTCTTGGAAATCCACTCCCAACAATAGCCGGCAACCAATCGGGCTTTATCATCGACTTTATTTTTCTCTTCAATCAAGGCTTTGAGCTGCAGTGGATCGTCAAACACTCTAAAATCATAATCAATGCCTTGCAACGTTGGATTCGCCGTCTCTTTTTGGATTCCCAATACTCCATCGAGCCAGGAAAGGTATCCGTCAGAGCCATTGCACCTAAATTGTGAGAGGAGTCTCCCCTCCTGCACCTCGGCGTTGAACGCTTTAGCCCAAAAGAGAATGTGAGCTCGCTGTCCATAATCCTGTGCTGTAACCCGTTGATCTTCATCAATGAAGAAAACGCTACTTGTGCATGCATTGATGATCTCTTTGATTTGATCTTCTCCTGTAACCCTTGGCCCTTGCTGGGACCTCTTGTTCAGCCTATGCGCTTCATCAACGATGAGGGTCCCATAATCATTAACTTCTGCCTCGACAAATGCCGTAGAACCTTTAAATAAGCTACTGATATTATTTCTCTTGAACGCGCCAGATCGGAGCTTGGCCTCAAACACCTTTCGCGGAGCGCTATTCTTCGTCACATAGGCACACACTTGCCCATCGTTGATCAACTGCACAAGAAGATTGATGGCAACGACCGTCTTCCCCGTCCCAGGCCCTCCTTGCACAATGAAAACCCGTTTCTTCCCGTCCTCTTTACTTCTGCGTGCAAATGAGAGCATCTGCTCATAGACAATCTTCTGTTCATCGATAAGGATGAACTCCTCTTTCCCCCTCAGCATTGCAGAAAGTGAGTCTTGCAGGCTCTTAGAGGGCCGAATTTCACCGTTTTCGATGTAGTACAAGGTTTGTTTTGCGTCCCCTGTGTGGATGTACTTCTTGATGAAATCTCTGAGCTTCTTTACATCACTACGGTAAAATACGGGTGACTGTGCAATAAGGTCTTGAAAATAGTGTTGCTTCAGCGGGTCATCTTTTGGGGGCACATAGTTGTGTAAGTACGCGCAACTTTCCAAGTGAATCGGTATTTCATGGACATTTGCATTGAAATTGGAGATAAGCGATCGATAGGACCATGCTTGGTAGGAGGGATGGTGCACTACTTGCTGGCCATGGGAAAATCGTGTCTGCACATCGATAATCTCAGCCTCCAAAAGTTGGTTGACATACGCAACAGGCTCAACCTTGCTCCACTGTTTCAGTTCGACGATTACCGCATTATGTTGGTTTGCTTTATCCAAGCCCGTAAGGATGAAATCGACTCGTTTATTGGTGTTGGGGATTCCAAACTCTATAGCTACCCCACTGGTGTCGGGAATCTCAGGATCGAGTAATACATTCTGCATGTAATTCAATGAGTTGCGCCATGATTGCTCCTCACTTGAACTGACTCTCTTATGAAGCCTGTAATACAGAGACCTTTCAATCTTCTGGTCGATTGAATTATCCTGAACATCTGACAAGAATTGCTGCTTATCACCTTCGTATACGAGCATCACACCCTCCGTGGACTTTCTCTAGTGTACCACAATCCAAGAATTGTCGCGCTAGGAATTACGAGAGCTCTGTGTACTTCTTAGCAGATCCATACGCTTTCTTTACATCATACTTCTCACAGTTCTTTGCAAGCTTGTTCTTGATGATGGTAGGAATATCAGCATTGATTGCATCTGCAAACAGGACACTGTAGATCAAGATGTCAGCAAGCTCTTCTTTCATCTTATCGTGCTTCTCCCTCACCTCAACATCACTTTTTGACCATTGAAAACACTCTAGAAGTTCAGCTGCTTCTAGACTCAATGATATTGATAGGTCCTTAGGGGTGTGAAATTGCTTCCAATTGCGCTCATCCCGAAACGCCAGAATATCGGCAACAGGAAGTACTTGAGTCTCAAACATCGGTCCGATCCCTCCAGAGAGAAATTTTGAGGAGACTCCAAAAACTGAACAGATTTGACTGAGCATCCAGTCAGAAGGGTTTTTTAGACCGATCAAGTACTCTTGTTCAGAAAGACCAAGTTTCTCTGCCATCTCTTTATCTGTAAGGTTGAGGTGTTTCTGGATGGCAAGAATGCGGTTATTAGTGGTTTTCATAGGAGGTAAGTATAGCACTATGGAAACTGAACACAAAGCTACTTTTTAAGCTCTGTTAACACATCTTAATATTGACCTGTACTACATCGCACCGTATCCTGGGATCATGGAGCAGCTATCTACTAGACTTTCCCAGAAATTAATTCGTACGCTACAGATTGGGCAACAGTATGTGCTTCATGATATTGCCAACCTATTGGAAATGCAAACTGCCGCTACCATGCGCAAAGGAGTGCTTAATCGTCGTGGCGAAAATGCCATCGTTCTTTTGATTAATCTGGAAAAAGAAAGCTATGCTACCCCGTATGTCGATCATATAGACAATGATGTGCTGTATTGGGAAGGACAGTTACGACAACGATTTGTTGAGAATCGAATGAATACCGGGGAGTATGAGATATTCGTCTTCGTACGAGATAAAATCAAAACCCCATTCACGTATTACGGGCGAGCTCTTCCCATCGCAACTCAATACTATGATCCTGGCCAACCTTGTAAAACAAAGTTCAGTCTCTATGAATACGCTGATTCAATGCTATATCAAACACTCATTCAAGATGCTTCAGTTTCTCAATCTTTCATGGATTTCCCAGAAGCGAGAGAAAATGAACCGCTGTATCGAGGCCCGACAACTAGAGAGTCTCTTATAAATCAGAGAACAACCCAGCAAGCCTACCGAAAGCATGCTTTGGCTTTATGGAACAATCGTTGTGCTGTTTTAGGGGTTGAGCAACCAAAAATCTTGATTGCAAGCCATATCAAGCCTTGGAGAGTTTCCGATAGCCAGGAACGTACTGACCCAAAAAATGCTCTCATTCTCTCTCCACTCTATGACAAACTCTTTGATTTAGGCATGATTTCATTCAAACCTTCCGATGGAAAAATCACGTTATCAAAACAACTGAACGACAATGAATATGATCGCCTCGGCCTTGATGACACAAAACATTTATGCATGATTCCCAATGGAACAGAGCACTATTTATCATATCACAACAAATATGTATTTGATTTTGCTCCTTTGAGAGAAACTGAAATAGATTTGCTTATCCGCTGATACATTCACTTGCATACTGATCATATCCTACCTATACTGTAGGTATTAGGAGACATGCCATGGATCTATTCGAAGTAGCTATCAAACTGGAACAAGAAGGGGCTCAATTCTATTCAGAGCTGGCAAAGAAAGCTCCCACAGAAGGCTTTGCCAACATATTTTACATGCTCAGCAGCGACGAAGAAAAGCATGAACGTTATTTCCGAGTCCTCCAGCAGAAAAACGCACCTATATCGGTCGACTCCCAAATACTGGAAAGAGCCAAGCAAGTATTTAAAGCTTTTGATCCAGAAGCCTTCCCCTCCTCAGAAGACCAGATACCAGCCTATGAGGAAGCACTCCAAATTGAGAAAAAGAGTATAGACTTCTATACATCCCAACTCGATTCCTTGGTGTTTGAGGCAGAAAAGAAGGCTCTTTCAGCTATCATCTCGGAAGAAAAGAAACACCTTGCCGTCCTTGAGGAGATGCTCAAACTCATCACCCGCCCCCATCGCTGGGTTGAGGATGCTGAGTTTGGTCTTCGATCCGAATACTGAGCATCACGCAGAAGGAAGCGTTGCAGCACAAGAGAGGAACGCCTCAACTATCTTGGGGTCGAACTGAGTGGCGCTGCATCGCTTGATCTCTTCACATGCCTGTTGGTGCGACATCGGCTCCCGGTATGGTCGCTTATAGGTCATCGCGTCATACGCGTCGGCAACGGCAATGATTCTCGAATTCAGAGGAATCTGCTCCTGCTTGAGCCCTCTTGGGTAGCCCTTGCCATCCCACCGTTCATGATGAGCAAGAATATCCTTTGCAAAGTCTGCATACCTCGTTACGGAACTGAGCAAATGGTAGCCAACCTCAGGATGACGCTTCATTTGAGCCCATTGTTGGTCATCTAGCTTGTCCGGCTTGTTCAAGATGCTGTCATCGATGGCAATCTTACCGATATCATGCATAATGCCGGCAACCTTGATCGATTCAATCTGTTCAGACGAAAGATGCAACTCTCTTGCAATATAGCTACAAATGATGGAAACCCGATTGCTGTGCGCCCTTTCCCTTGGGCACTTGCTGAACAAGGACTGTAAGAGAATTTCGATGGTTTGCTGCCTGCTCGAAGCATGCTCGGCAATCTTATGCTCAAACAAGTCATCTTCAGCTTTCCGCAAGACAGCCTCGAACCCAAGACCCTCATCATCCTTGATTGCACAGCCAAACGAGACTGATATAGGAATCCCTCCCTTATTCCATTGTTTGCAATTATTCTGAATCGAGGCAACCAGAGTATCGATCTCATCCTTTCCTGCATGGGGGATGAGTATACCGAACATATCTCCGTCAATACGGGCAGCTATCCACCTATCAGAAACACAATGCTTCTGAATACACGTACCCAGTTGCTGAATCATGCGGTCTCCTACATCAAAACCGTAGGTATCATTAATATCTTTCAGACCGTTGATATCAAGCAACACAATGGCAAGCGGATGCATTTTACGCTTATCATACTCTGAAAAATGAAACAAAAAAGCATTCCTGTTGTACATGCGGGTATACGCATCATGAAAACTGAGAAATTCCAATTCCTTCTGTCGCGCTCTTTGCTCAGTCACATCTTCAAAAATAGTAATGAACTGCCCTCTCTTTGGACTATAGGCATGCACAAGAAACCATCGATCGAATTGAATCGAGTAATGCTCAATCTCCTTAGGCACACCGGTAAGGGCAACTTCTGCATAGGTCTGGATCCAATAGGATTCAGTCTTTGGTAGTACCTCGAGAACCCGACGCCCGATCAATTGCACTTCCGATAATCCTGTAAATTTAGTAAACATTGGATTTACTTTCAAGAACCTGTAATCGATCCCGTTACCCTGTTCATCGCAGAGAAGTTCGTGTACAGCGAGTGCCTGAGGCATCTGGTCAACCAATAGTTGCATCTCGGCATCTGTCTGCAGTAATTGTTGGTTGTTTGCCTCCAAATCTTTACGCATAGACTGACTCTTCTTATACAACCGGTACATCAAACCGCTGATCAACAAACAGAGCCAGGAGATGAATATAATCATTATCTGCCTGAACGTATTGAGAAGGGGGCTATCGTATAGCTGTTGAGCGTCCAAAGCAATCACAAGAACACCATAGATTGCTTGGGTCTGTAAATCATGCATCGGAGCTAGGACCAGCGTATACGATCTTTGACTAGATTGGAAAACCGGACTGAGCAAGGGCTTTTGCGAAGCAAATACCCTGTCCGCCTCATCTTGCAGCAATTGCTGTGGAATATCGAGAACCGTCAACATCGAAGACGAATCGACAAGAGGGAAAAGATCATCATCAGAAATGGTATAGAGTCCAATATAGTGAAACATTGCATTGGCCTTGATGACTTCTAGCATCCGCGTCTTGAACTTGGCCAAATCCATTGTACTTGGTATCTTTGATCCGGTAAAAAAGGAAGCCAGTTGCTCTCCGTTGAGGGCAGCTGCAATGGAGGATGCATGAAGCAGAGCATGATGCTCAGCCTTGTCGCGATACTCGACCCACCTTGCATTGGCATACACACCACCAGCAAGCAGAAAACACAGAGTTACTAAAATAATGCTTAGATAGAGGGCTTTTTTACGCATCCATTGCTTACTGATCATACACACTCCTTTGCAAGGAGAGCTTCAACCAAATGCGGATCGAGGCTCAAAGCAGCAAGACTTTTCAGATACACTTTCAGGTTCTCCCTGGAATCTTGTGGGTGTTTTGTCCTATACCAGCAAATAATATCAACAAGCGTGAGAACTCGGGCAAGGAAAGGTATTTCCTCACCTTTCAAGCCCATCGGATAGCCCTTGCCGTCCCATCGTTCATGATGGTAGAGCACAGCCTCTGCAACTACATGCTGATTACCTAAAGAAGAGAGAACACGGTACCCTTTCTCCGGATGTCGGCGGTGATGGGCATCAAGACTATCCTCTGATACACTGAGAAGCTTCCCCAAGTCATGCACATATGCGGCAAGAAAGAGGTCTTCAAGCTGATTAGGCGAGAGCCCAAGACAAGAAGCTATCTGCTTCGCCATAGACCTAGCTTGCTGTGCATGTATATGCTGTTCGAAATTGTCTGCAAATAGCGATTCAATGAGAGATCCTACCAATGACTGACGTACATCTTTGCTGGAAAATAACTTGTTCTGATACATCAAATCTTCGGCCTGACGCATACTCACTTTCAGACACGTATCAAAATCGTTCTTCAAGGCATAGCCGAAACTAGCAGAGAGCTCAACCGGACCTACCTTGATCTGCTTGCACTCCTGCTCAATTTGCCTGATCAACGAACGAAGCATCGGCTCATCAGCACGGGCAACAAAACAGACAAACTCATCCCCTCCAAAACGGAAGACCATCCCATCCCCTTTACATAGACGTTGCAACACATTGGCCAAAGCGATGAGCAGGGCATCCCCAACCTCATGTCCGAAGGTATCATTCGCAAGCTTGAGAGCATTCATATCACCTACAAGAATACCTAGAGGATACACATCCTTTGCTATATATTCATCAAACTTCTGCTCAAAATAGGTTCTGTTAAGCAGTCCTGTCAGTTGATCGGTGTAGGTAAGCTGTTCAATTTTCCGCTGTTGTTCATGCTCCTTGCTCATATCAATAAAGGCTGAACGTATGAGTTTTTGCTTGTTCAGCACCACAATATTGCTCTGCATCTTGATGTGAATGCGTCGATTATCGGCTGCTATCAGATCGAGGGTGCAACTCTCCTTCTGACCAGTCTGCCCAAGCGCCCTTAGGTGCAAATAAAAAGCATCCTGGGAACCAGGGTGGATGTACTGAAAAAGGGCCTGCCCTTCAAGATTGGATTTCAGTGTATCACGACATACACTGTTGGCACGTTTAATCAGCAGTTCTTGATCATAGAGCAGATAGTTTATTGGAGCATGTTCAAACAAATCAGTAAAGAACTGCTTCGATTCTTCCAGCGCAAGCTGAATACGTCGCAACTCATCATTCTGGAATTCAAGCTCCTGATGATATACAGAAAGTTCAAGCAAAAGTTCATCTGCCGTTTGACCCTCAAAATCAGAAGCGGAAAATCGTTCTTCCTCCAAGACTTTTTTAAGCTTTCTCTCTAGTTGTTCGATGGATATGCTCATAACAAGGTCCTCTGTGGTATCTGGATAATGAAAAGACTCATATGCTGATTATTTTGTGAAGTAGTACAGAACCCTTGTATCGTGACAACAAAGGGCTTTTTTCCGTCATAGGGAAGCAGCCTAAACGTGCTCTCATCCAGCTTTTTATTCGTCCTCAACATCTCATAAGGTCCAAGCTCACCGAGAGATGAATCAAGGATGAAGAGCGTATCAAACTGCTTACCCTGGATATATCGGGCAGGTTTGTTCCACAGCGAAGCCGCCTCCTCACTGACAAACTGCACAATACCCTCTTCATCCACCAAGATTCGAAATTGAGGTTCCCAAGCCGTCAAAGAATCAAAATTTTCAGTTTTTTCGGCCAGTTCATCTTCAAGCGCTTTTACCTTTGTACTATTGACCAAAGTCCCAAACAGCTTTGTGGGCGAACGTTGCCCCTGTTCCTTACTCGAGCTTGCATAGCAGATAAAGTACAAGAATGATCCGTCTTTTCCCCGCAACCGGATGTTAATCTCCACCGTATCAAGACGGCTATGCCGGAGATCGGTAAAGGCTTCAGTCAAACGGGTTCGATCTTCACTGTGCAACAGTTCCAAAAATGTTTCGAAATCATACGGTTGTGCATGTGTATCAAGAGACAGCATCTGTACCAGCATCGAGTCATATTCGAAGCTGTTTTTGGGAATATCCCAAAGCCACCAAGCCATACTGCCAAGCTTCATCGCCTCTTGGATACGCGCTTGCACCACTTGATTTTGCTTTTTTTGATCCTTGAGCTTGGTTATATCCACAAAAATCATAATGATGCCATCGACTGCATTAAAACTCGTTCGATACGGACGTATTCTGACCAACCATGTCCTGGCATCAAAGTCCTGCATCTCTTTTTCTACAGACTGCAAAGTATCGAGCACATATTGAATCTCATCAACCACATTCAGATCATTGTTCTTAAAGGTAAAATGGGAAATTGGACGGCCGATGTCGCTGCTGAATATGTTGGCTACTTTGCTTATCGAAGGTGTCACCCGACGAATACAAAGGTTCTTATCAAGATAGAGAGCGCCGATTTCTGTATTCTTGATCAAATTATCAAGGTCATTGGTCGTTCTTATCAATTCATCAATCTTCTGCTGAAACTCTGCGTTGACCGAATAGAGCTCCTCATTTACTGCTTGCAACTCCTCATTCGTACTCTGCAGCTCTTCATTTGAGGCAATAAGCTCCTCATTTGAGGACTGCAGCTCTTCATTGCTTGTTTCAAGCTCCTCAACGGTTGCTTGCAGATTCTCCTTCGTCAGTTGCAGGCTTTTCTCCAGCTCAATGATTCGTTTTCCCACTTGCTCTTCAATAGCAACGCTGGTGCTTTCAGATGGTAATGAGACTGTCTCATCTTTAACAGTTTGGAAGCTCAGCTGATAGAATCTCCTGTTCTCCAACCTGACCACTCGCCCCATAATGCTCACCTTTTGATCGATAAAGCGTTGTATTCCTGTAATATGCTCAAACTGTACCTCTTTGTCTCCATCTTTAAGTCTACGGAGGATATTGTTTACAAACAGAGCAAGATCGGACGGGAGGTTGGAAACCAAATTATGGGAAAACCGTCCTGGCCGGATTTCCAGAAATTGATTCATGTTGTTTATGATATGAACGATATCATCATTCTCATCAACGATGACAGACGGGGGAAGAACTGTCGAAAGAGCGTTCTCCAATAATCGCTCCAAAGATCTGCCCTTGACAAAACCAGGAGCAGCGTTGTTGCTCGCAATACTGTCCATCGATGCTGAGTGCATAGGCAATGCACTAAGGGTAAGTGTGGGTTTAAACTCAGGATTCTTCCGATACAACTTCCACTTCAAGTCTACATTCTTAAATGCATCGCCCATTTCTCCTATAGACTCACTGCTTCCCATGAATAGATACCCATTTTCCAAGAGTGAATAATAAAACATAGAAAGAACTTGTTGCTGAACATCTGCCTTGAAATAAATGAAGAGATTTCGGCAACTGATCAAGTCAATACGGCTGAACGGGGGATCCTTGAGCACATTATGTACCGCAAACACCACCAACCTTCGCACATCTTCACTGATAAGATACCCTTCATTTTGATACGTAAAATAGGCGGCAAGCAACTCTGGATCCATATCAGCTGCAATATTGCTGGGATAAAGCCCTGTACTGGCGACCTCAAGGGCCTTCTTGTCGATGTCGGTAGCAAATATTTTTAGCTCGCACTGAAGCGAATGCTTCTTCATATACTCTAGACACTCGATAGCCAGTGAATACACTTCCTCACCCGTAGAACATCCGGCACACCATATGCGTACCGTCTGCTCATGTTTAAGTATTTGGGGCAGGATGTTCTTTCTAAGAGACTTGAAGGCGTCTGCATCTCGAAAAAAGCGGGTGACACCGATTAGCAAATCCTTATATAGTATCTGCTTTTCCTCTTCCGATCCAATTAAGAACCCAAGATACTCTCCAAGCGTCTTGAACCGTTTTATTCCTACCCGTCTCTCTATACGGCGGATGATGGTATTCTCTTTATAGAAGGAAAAATCAATGTTGCAGCTATCACGCAATATGAGAAGAATCTTGGCCATCGCATCGATATGCATTGAAGAAATTTCTTGCGTAGAGCTTGCAAGAGGGGTAATTAAAGGATGGGCGATGTAGGTATTCAGGGCTTCTCCCATTTTTGCAGGAGCCAAGACATAATCGACAAGACCGGTAGCTATTGCATTTCGAGGCATGCCATCAAACTTGGCAGTCTGCTCATCCTGAACAATAACCATACCCCCCATTTCCTTGATTGCTTTCACTCCCATCGTCCCGTCACTTCCTGTACCACTGAGAATAACAGCGACTGCCTGCTTCTCCTGGTCATTGGCAAGACTTCTCAAGAAGATATCTACAGGGAGGTTGAATCCCCGCTGGGGATTTTGTTTGTCGAGATATAATTTCCCATGGTAGATGGTGAGGTTGTAAGCCGGAGGTATGAGATAGATGGTCTGCCTCTCAACATTCTGCCCGTTCTTTATCTTCTTGATGGACAGGGTGGTAAAGCGTGACAAAAGCTCATCCATCATACTCTTGTAATCAGGGGCAAGATGTTGGATGACGATATAGGAGGCATCGATATCCACTGGCAAGTTCTTGAAAAACTCCTGAAGGGCCTCAAGCCCTCCAGCCGAGGCTCCAATAGCAACGTAGTACTTAGGAGCCGTTCCTTCTAAAATAGAATCCGCCTTCTGCGCCATACCACTCCCATCAAACCAACAGACCATATATTGCCTTCAGCAGCTTGTAACATCATCATAGCTGAGGAGTTGGCCAAGGTAAAGTTATTTCAGAACTATAAAAAGACTCTTTAAATCTGAAGTTGCTTTACCCAAGTTATTGCCCGTTCAAGTTCTCCTTCCTTAAGCGGCCCTTCCTTGTCACTGACGAAGAATCCCATAGGCTCGAGCGTCTTGAGGCCTCCCTTCTTGACCAACTGTTTGGCTATCGGCTCGGCAGCATACCCAAAGAGCTTTACAAGGAACGCAAGAAATCGGTTATTGAGACTTGCAAGATCTGCTCGGGTATCAAACGAGCCGATCTTTACCCCTTGCAAGGCCTGAGGCTCAAGGGTTTTCAGAAACGTCTTGACCGATGGCAACGGTTGAAAGGCCTGCGTAGGAGACCCAACGATGAGCACATCCAACGCTTGCAGGTCTTGTGCCTTTACATCAACAGCACGTATCACAGGAGAATCGATAACCGCACCGATCTCCTTCGCGATTTTTTCGGTATTTCCGAACGCAGAATCATACACAACCAATGCTTTCATACTATTTCTCCTGATGTTTCAATTGAATAATGATTCATCACACAAGTCAACCTCAACTCCTTGCCCAACTGTCAAGGAAATATGTAAAAAACCGTCTACATCATAACCGACAACTTTCAGACGATATCTACCGGGTTGCAACCTCAAGGTTTGGGAGGTCTCAGCAGACCCTTGACTGAGCGTAATGACCTGCCCTAGCGCATCGTTGACCAGCACTACCTTATACTGATTTGTGTTGACAGCGGCATTGATGGTGATGCTGATTTCTTGAGGCGCTTCACACCGGACTCTGTACACCGTCTCTCGTCCATAGAATCTTTTGAAAGAGTATTCGACCTGAAAGTCAGAGAACCGTACATCCCGGCTTTTGTAGAAGTAAGAATCACCAGTTTCCAACATCCTATCTTCATCTTCTACAAGAGAAGACGAATAGGCGGATAGCGGCACGTTGCTAAAAAATGTACAGGAGACACAGACAAAGCTGCTTATACAGAGAAAGAGTACTTGTAGTAATTGTTTCATATAATCCTCATCGTTGCTGATGGTACTCAGAAGCTGTACATAATTCACTACGTAAGCCTTCGTATTTCACTTTTTTTATTATGCATATATTGCCTAGGACGCAGACTCACTGTAGGATTTTCTTCAATGAAGCATCTCATTTTGCTAATCTATATTCTCATCTTTTCCACAGGCTTTGCATCGCTGGCCGGTTTGGGGGTTCTTTCTCTCAGACTTGCAAACAAATTTCCTCGACGTTTAATTCTTGTACAAGCTCTCTTCATCGCAAATTTGGCACTAGTAGCTGTCTACTTTTACATGGTTCAGGTTCTGTCTCTTATAGGAAAACCACAAGTCGATACTCTGTTTTCCTTTACAGCAGTGTTACTGAATATTGGTTTATATTTTGGCATTATAGGCTCTCTTGATGCCCTACAAATTAACAGCAAAGGGGAAAAACTATACTTCTATAGTAAAATAGGATGCTATTTGTGCATTACGCTGTTAAGTTTTCAATTACTTACTTTATTGGTTGGATGGCTTAGTATCGTACAGAATATATTCTATCAAGCAGCCATCTACCTTAGCGTTGCCGCTACCATGGCACTGTTCGGCTCCGTATTGCTCACTTCGCATAGCGAATCCGATAGCAAAGCCTACAAGACACTGCTCAAAGGATTGGGCGTCTGTTGTATGGGCTTTGTACCCCTAGGATTGCTTGAATACCTTCTTGCTACAATACTCGATTTTTCTTACCAACCGCTTTCCTTGGAGTATCTACTCTACCTTGGGATAAACAGCACCATCATCATCGCCAGCGCACAAGCATTGGCCAAGGAGCCGAAAAGTGGTTCTGCCTTTGGAGAGCTGTCTGTGCAGGCACTAGCCCGCTTTTCCCTGACAAACAGGGAG
Source organism: uncultured Sphaerochaeta sp. (assembly GCA_964547185.1). Classification (GTDB taxonomy): domain Bacteria; phylum Spirochaetota; class Spirochaetia; order Sphaerochaetales; family Sphaerochaetaceae; genus Sphaerochaeta. The sequence goes on along the minus strand of CAZJMG010000034.1, from coordinate 25,217 downwards.
CAAGAGATGGCTCGCCTGATCTCCCAAAGTCTGACCAACAAGGAAATCGCAGCAAAACTCGGAATATCTGAGGCGACAGTGAGAACACACATCTACAACCTCTTTCAGAAAGTGGGAGCAAGCAACAGGATTGAACTCTTGAATCTCCTTAGTCAGTAGCATCTACGTAATTGTACTCAGAACAAAGGCTCTCAATTCATACATTCGTCGGAGGGTCAACGCTACCTCTTTTTTCTACACTGTGTCCATCAAGCAACAAAAAAGGAACAACACAGTATGAAAAAAACAACAAGTAGCATTGCCGCAACACTTTTAGTTCTCCTGCTCAGTACGGCATGCACACACACAGCACCAATCCGAAATGCTAGTGGACAGAAGCTTATCTTGGAGATTGACCAAAGAACAACGGTCTCGATCAACGGCTCCAAACAGAAGATATATGTAGCAGCAGTTCGTCATGACAACCCCATCATCCTTTGGCTTGACGGCGGCCCTGGAGGATCTGAATTGGGCTGGGTGCGAACATATTTAGGGCCACTGCATGAACATGCTACCATCGTCTGCTGGGACCAGCGTGGAGTAGGTGCCAGCTACATGGCTGCCAAGAAAGGCCTTGCTGTCGAGGACTTTGTGCAAGATATCATCGCCCTGACAGAGTATCTTACCAAAGAGTATGACCAAGAGAAGATTTTCCTGCTCGGTCATTCCTGGGGAGGTTTCATAGGAGCCCTTGCAGCACAACAAAGACCAGATCTTTTTTATGCCTTCATTGCGGCATCACCGCATATAAACTCAACGGAGAATGACACAATCGGCTATCAAATGATCTTGGAAGGAGCAAAAAGAAGAGGCGACACCAAGACGGTTAAAAAGCTTGAATCCATTGGGCTGCCTCCATATGAAAAATTGGACAAAAACGGAGAGGTCGTCGGTGATGGGGATGCCTACTATGCAGTGCTTTCCAAACTCTACAGCTATAGTCCTAGCGCCCCCTCTGACGGTACTTTCCGCTCTGAAAAGATGCTTCTCGCCCCAGAGCACTCTTTGCTGGCAAAAATCAATCTTGTCAGGGGTTTGATGCGTGGTGTGAAAGAAGTATACCCAACAATCAGAGACCGCAGCCTCGAAAACGAGGCCATACAATTCGAGTGCCCATTGGTGGTGATAAACGCCCGTTATGACTACAGCTGTGTTGCCTCCATCACTGAGCGCTGGTATGAACAAACTACCGCACCAAGCAAACACTATCTTTGGCTTGAACATTCGGGCCACAACGGCATCTATACCGAACCTAGCGTCTTCATCGAGTTCATGAAAGAACAGGTACTGCCTCTGAAAGAGTAACGTTCAATGATGTGTCAGCTCACCTCTGGAGTGCGGACAATCCTGGGATCGGTGAAGATGTCCTCTTCATCAAAACTGGGTGTGGAGAACTCTGAGACCACTGCACCGGCACTTCCTGCCTGAAACCAATGCTTGGTGTTCGGACTGAGGGTGTATTGCTCCCCTGGTTTGAGGATTATCTCGTGAAAGACGGTATAGACACCCTCAACCTTCTTTGCTTTTATGTTTGCAGTCTCTTCTCCCTCCACATAGAGATAGACCTCTCCCCATCGGCAACGGAAGGTCTCCTCTTTGCCTATATAGGATCCGACTGCGGGGTGTCGATGTTCAGGACACGTCTGACCGGGAAACAACACCAGTTCCTTGGCACAGACGCGTTCTGTATTGATGTAGGTGACTAGTTCAAGGCCGGTATGCTCAAGATCATCAAGACCGAAATCAGCTATCTCGATCGAGGCTTGTTCCTCTGCTGTCAAAACTATGTTCGCCTGCTCAAAATACCAAAGTGTTCGCTCAACCGCCTCTTCATATACCGCCTTGCTGATCATCGTCCATACCTCCTTACAAATCACGACTAATCTCTTTTCTATTCATACTACATGCCCTTATAGTATATCCAGTATAACACCAAGAGGAGGAGGTGCGTATGCAGAGCTTTGCCCCTTATCTGGAAAAGATAGAAAATCAGGCTCATCGGCAACGAATGGAGAGCCTACTTTCTTACATCCAACAACGGTTTCCCACACTTGGCATGCGTATTGCTTGGAACCAGCCGATGTTCACCGACCATGATACGTTCATCATCGCCTTCAGCATTGCCAAGGCCCATATTGCAGTTGCTCCTGAGCATAAGGCGATCGAGCATTTCTCAAACGAGATCAAACAATCAGGGTTTTCTGCAACAAAGGAGCTGTTTCGCATCCTCCATGACCAAGATGTACCCTATGAGCTACTTGATCAGATTATCAGCTACAATATTCAGGACAAAAAAGAGTGCAGGACGTTTTGGCGTGTGCAAGCTAACCACTTTTCCGTTGTAAGAGATTGAGTGTTTGATCATGTTCTTTTCCTTTGGGGATAAAGAGAAATGCACTGCAGAGCGTGGTTATGGGGGCGACGAGGACCAAGGCTATGCACCCTACAAGGGTATGAAGAATCTCTGCAGCAACACTCGGAGAGTTCAGGATACTCATGATTGGGGTGCCTTGGGCCATGTAGACCATCATTACAGTAAGATAGCTGCCGATATACGCTAGCAACAAGGTCGTTGTTTGGCTGCCGACTACGGATTGGGCTATGTTCATCCCACTTTGGATCAGTGCTGTCCTGCTGATGGTTGGATGGTGGTCAACTACTTCCTGCAATGCAGAACTGATATCCACAGCCAAATCCAGCAAGGCTCCCAGACATGAGAGATAAATCGCCCCTTGAAACAGCTTGGTAAGATTCACGCGACTATACCCTGCAAACAACAACGATTCAGACCAGTTCATTACGGCTCCATTGATGGATAAATAGTGCGATCCGGCATAGGCCATGAGTGCAGTAAGAACAGAACAAACCAAAGTACCCAAGATGGCCGCCAACGCTTTCTTCGTCAGCCCTGCAACCAAGAGCAAACAAGAAACTGACAGCACTGTTCCTACAAGCAAGGCGAGAAGCATCGGTTCGTACCCACGCAGGGCAAAAGGAATCAAGATTTTCCAGATAAGCAAAAATGCAAGGACAAAGGAGAGTATTGTTCGTAGTCCTGTTGTTCCCAAGAAGAGTATTAGAAGCAGACAAAACACCAAGAACAAAATCACTTCTTTTCCAAATCGATAATGACTGACCATGTTCGCAAACAGCATGTCTCCTTTTGAATCCTGCTCCACCAACACCCAAACAGTATCACCTTCTGTATAGATGGTATCAAACTCAAGTTTTCCACCCAAAAAATTCACTGCATCGATCTGCTTCTGCTTGTGAGGTCCGCCAAGCAATTGTACACGACAGACCTGTTCTCCCATGGCAACCACGCCCACGCGATAGAGGTCGGAATTATCCACAGAGACAACCCTGGCTTTACTTCCTACAGCATTGACGTAGATTTCCTGTTCAAATCCAGTGGGCAAAAAACCAAGAGTCAAGGCAAATAGCATCATGGCCCCGACCAATATCCATTCCCGCTGTGAATACGATTTTTTCATACACTTCTTTCCTCAAGACACAACAGACATCCCCTTTGCCTAGGGCAAAGAGGATGCATTTGCAAAGACTACTGTACGTTGACTAAGGCTTTTAACTTATGAAACACTTGCGTGTTGTCATAGGAACCGGCAAACAACTCTGATCCTACACCTGAGGCATAGACTCCTACAGGAGTTCCGGTGTGAGAGTAACTTGTCCAACCGATACCTGCCTTATTGTTCAAGATGTGAGTCAAGGTGACAGAGAACGGTGTGTATCCTCCATAGAGCAGGTAGCTTTCCTGTGAAGTAGAGCGCTGATTCTTTGGCAGGAGCGTTTGCTTGAACGCCTCTTCGAGCTTCCTATACTCAAAGTCAGACATTACCAATGCAGGAATGTCGGCTGTTTGATGAGGAGCTACCAAACCAAAGCAGTCTCTTACGAGCTTAAGAGTATCTTCGAACCTCACAGAAGGATTTTTTGCAATCATGGAATTCAAGAGTTCATCAAATACCACATAAGACACTTTCTGGTGTTCAAGAATTTGCAATGCTGTGTTGTAGCCGGTCGAGGCAAAACCGATTGTCATTCCACCTGTTTCATGGTCACCGGTTACTACAATCAGGGTTTCCTCTGGGTGCTTTTGGGCGAATTTCACTGCTTGTGCAATTGCTGCATCAAAAGCCAAGAGATCATGGATGGTCGAGGCTGCATCGTTCGCGTGACAAGCCCAGTCAATCTTTCCAGACTCAACCATCATGAAAAACCCTTTTTCATTGTGCAAAACCTCGATTCCTTTCTCAACAAACTGAGCAAGAGTGATGTCATCATCATCCATGTCCAAGGAATACGGCATTGCTCCTCCATCCTGGATTCTTGGGCTCTGGGCATATACTTTTCCACTATCTGCATTCAAAGCAAGAATTTGGGCTCTATCATCGGTCACCAGATAGCCGGCTTCTTCCAAAAGAGTATAGATACTCTTTTTACCACCGTCGGTTGCTTTGCTGATCGAGCCGCCTGCAAAGTAATCAAACCCACTTTCAACCATCTGAAGACCGATGTCATAGTAGTTGTTTCTTGAAGGGACATGGGCGTAATATGCAGCAGGAGTTGCATGGTTGAGTGTTACAGTTGAGACAATACCAACTTTCCAATCTTTTTGCTCTTTTACCCGTTCTGCAATGGTCTTGCCAACAAACTGCTTATCAATTCCTAAACCGAGGACTCCGCTGTGTGTCTTGAATCCCGAAGAAAGGCTGGTAGCAGTCGATGCTGAATCAGGGCAAAAGGATGTTGCATCATAGGTTGTCTGCAATCCGATTACCGGAAATTCAGTAAATGTCAATTTCTGTAGTGCGAGATTCCCCTTCTCGTTGTTCCCCTTCATAATCTGAGCTGCATTGACCTGAACTTGGCTCATTCCATCACCGATGAACATGAACACGTATTTAGGCGAGACACTTTGTCCTGCTTGCCCTGCAGAATACACAGTTTCATTTGCCCCTTGAGCTACAAGCATGGACAAACTTGCTGCAATCAAAAGCAGCACCAAAGTCATTCGTTTCTTCATGGTTTCCTCCAACCTGGTTGTAATGTGAGTGCAGTGTGGAGAGCAAATGCTAATAGTCTGTGTGCAATGTGCAAGAAAGACCTAAAAAATGTATGAAAGAATGATGTGCTACAGATAGAAATAATTCTGTATTCTCATTGCCTTGATGCTATACTTGTAAGCAAGAAAGGAGCAATCAATGGAGCATACCCCGATCATTCTTACTGAAAAACTGCCCATCGGCATCAGCTTGTGCGCCATGGGAGGACCTGTCCGTTACAATGGCAAGGGCATCGATGTGTTGAGCCCTTTGGGACGAGAAAGAAATGATTTCATCTGGTGTCCGGTCTGCCCGGAGTGTCAGGCAGGGTTGGGGGTGACCCGCGATCCTGTACACCTAAGCGGGGGTACAGGAGAGCAGGTATGGAGCGGAGAAGCTGAAGTCAAGAATCGTGGAGGACGCTTGGTCACCAAAGAAATGAAGGAAGGCTCGCTCGAATCCATGGAGATTCTCAGACGAAGCAATGCAAAGGCCTTCATTTACATGGACGGAAGTCCTTCCTGTGGAGTCTACCGCACTACTTTGAAGAACACCAAAAGAGGTAATCCACCAGGGGTCTTCGGAGCCCTCCTTCTCAGTGAAGGGTTCTTCCTCATTCCTTCAAGCGACCTGCAAAGTCCATTGAGGTGGTGGGACTGGCGACGGAGGCTGCTGGCCTTCCATTGGTTCTCCAATCATGAGATTTCCTCAGTGAAAGAGTTATATGAAGTGTGGTATCGGTTGAAGTTTCTCTGTCAGGAATTGGACAACAGTTGGGCGCGCGAGATGGGTAAAAAGCTTGCATCACTTACCAAAAGCGAATTCGCCCAATTTGAGCCCGAGTTCCGCTCCCAGGTTCTGAACCTGCTGCGTAGGCCTTCTACTACAGCGAAGATAACCAACAGTCTTTGGAAGCATTACTCACACTATCGGAAGAGCAGGAACAAGAAGGTTGAAGAGATCAACAGTCCACAGTTCAAGCGCAACGTCACAACCATAGCGAAGGAACTACTCAAAATGGAGCGAACCAGCGTGGAGGATGATTTCTTCTTTGGCGCAAGTCCGGTCATCTATCGTGACAAGCATCGCCTTACGGCACTAAAGAAGGTTGTAGTCGAAGCTGAATTGGAGTAAAAGGTTCGCCCCCAAAGCTAAGGGGCGATGTAGTAATCAGTATGTGGGAAGCGACTTATATCCTGCCGTTTCATAGGTGGAAAGTGCATAGTCAACCTCATGAAAGGTTTCAAGTGCTTGTCGTTGTTTTAGCAACCAATTTCTCAAGTAATCAAGCCTCTCTATGATGTGGGCAAAATACGTCAGGGTAATGGCAATTTCTGATTGTTTGGCTACCAAGTTCCACCATGCGACAAAATTTTGTTGCAACACAGCATAACGGCGTATCATCAGTCTCAATTCGGCATCCCAATCAAGCAGTTGATCCTCTGTTACCTCGGCGCTAAGGAACTGAGTACGAATGTGACGACCTAGACGTACCTTCTCAACAATCAATTCTAGAGCATCGCATAACCAAAGATATTGAGCCTTCATGCTTTCAGATTGTATCTTCAAGCTTGCCGTTCTTGCTTCCTCGGCGATTTTTCGAATTTCATCAAGACTCTTTTGAGAGATGCTGAACAAAGGTCGCATTAAATGATGACTTTCAGGATCGAGAACACCTTTGATATCTTCTGGAAGAGGCTTGAGCGCTTCCAAGGTATCTAAAGGGGATGGATTGGTTATCATCCTCCCACAAAGAGGTTCATCGAATAAAGCAATTACACATTGACTTCTGTTCTTTGACCACATCGCGGGAAGTCGATGAATTGCAGGAAGAATCGAATGTAGCGAATAAAGAGCTGGCTCATTGAGCATCTTAGCAACCGCTTGAAGTATATAGGATACCCCTGGGTCCTCCCCACTCCAACTAGCCTGAGCAGAAACGGCAAATGCAGGGAATGAGAATGCAGGTGGTGTATAGCTTCCATGGTCACCCCAATCGCACAGGAGCATGCCTTGTGCCCCGTTTGCTACACCTTGTAGCGTAAGCCCCATGATGTTCTGGTAAGCTCCATCCTGTCGTGGAAACAAGGTATTCCACGCCCCTGTTCCTGGGCATACCCAAAAACTGCACCCCGCTTTTGCAAATTGCTTCGGTGTCTCATAGCTCGGCAGGGGATCATATATCCAATCAAGGAAAATGATATCTTCCGGGACCTGCTTTAGAAGCTCGGGATGATGAAGAATCACATCGCCGAAGACCATCAGACGCTTGCCTTGCTTTTTAGCGAGCTCTCGCACTTTGAGAAGATGCTGCAAGTACAAGGGCCCCTGCCCCATCTGATTCATCAACGTTTTGCTTGCACGAGAGCCTAAATCATAGGTTTCATCAGAATCAATATTTAAGATTGGAGAAGTAAAATTCGGAAGATACTCTTCATACATCTTCTCTAAAAGTTCATACGTCTCATCATGAGCCACAGATAATGTCCAATAAAGATCACTTTCCCTCAAATGTCTCAATCCTGCTGTAGTCAAAAGGCGATTGCAGTGCCCGAATGATTGGAGATTTGGTTGTAATTCAATGTAGTAATTTTTGCACCACGCATCCAACTCCCTGATCTCTTGAGCACTAAGTGGATTACTTCCTTCATGTACTTTTTGCAAGAAAGAAAATTCATAGGTGTGCTCTATATAAAGCTGTAACACATTCAACTTCATTTTAGAGAGAAGTACAGCCACGTCTTTCAAATATGAGAGTGTATAGACTCTTCCTCTTGAGACATCTAACATGACACCACGATTAGGGAGAACCGGGGCATCAATAATTTTGCACATCTGAAACTGACTATCATCACTGTCTTGATTGAGAATCTGCAATAATGTCATGCAGCCGTACCATAACCCTTGTTCTGTAAAGCTCGCAATTCTTATTGAGGTTTCATCAATAACCAGAGTATACCCCTGATCATCTGCCAAAGGGACAAGTGTTTCTTGAGAACCAATAGCTAAAAAGTAGAGGTCTTCACAGGAGACTTCCTTGGGCGCAAGACCTTTCAAGGCAGTAAGGTCTAAAAATCTCTCTGCCATCTCAATACAATTGGTATAGAGGGCGGCTGACGCAAGGTCCAAGGTGCTTTTTGAATTGTCATACACAATTTTCTGCGGTGTAGGAATGATAGAATATTTTTCTCGCATCGTATTCACAGTTACCTCCAAGGATAGGCTCGATCCCATAAATTTGTACAGTTTTGTGTCCATAACGTCGTGTACCCTTCATGGGCTCTGTAGGTCTCCAAATTTCTATCAAGCGGTTGATCTCTTAAAAGAGCGAGCCGCTGAGAATTTAAAAAGATCACTGCTTCTGCAAACCTGCTTGAAGCCTTGTCAAAGAGATACAACGCACCCTCTCTGCCAACGTCAATTGCCTCTAAATCCCATAGCGTTGTGAATTGCTGTCTCAGTGAAAGGAATCGCCTATACAGCAATTTTATCTCCCGAATCCAAAAAATTATTCGCTTTTCATCGACATCCCCTTTGGAAAACGCATCCTTGATGCTCAGGCCCAACAGGGACTTTTCTGATGTGAAGACATAACAATTTGCTGCATGAACCAATTCACTCTGAAACACTGAATCATCTTTGCTTTGATGCAAATGCAATAAGGCTTCATTGGCGAAAAAACCAATTTGCTCAAAAGTTTCCTTTGAAATTGGTGCATATGAATCATTTCCTACAAGAGAGAGGCCTTTAAAGAAATCGTCAAAGAATGCATAGAAAGATTGGCTTTTAAAGGTCGTTTTAACAGAGGGAAGCGTATTAATCGATGCAAGAGACTCAAATCCTTTCTTCTGGAAGTCATCGGAGAAAAAGAGTTCTGACAATGCATTGTCAAGATACGACTGCTGTGTAGCTCCACCATTATAGGCAGCCTCTGCTGCGCAGATGAATCCATGATAACTGAAAGAGATTGGTTGATGATGGCCATAGTCTCCCCAGTGAGCTGTCAAGACTCCCTGTACATGTCTCTTCTTAGCTTGTGCTACATACATGCGGATGTTCTTTGTTGCATCCTGAACTCGTGGAAAGAGGCCATTCCAAGAGCTGGTTCCTGGTGCAATCCAAAACGGCTGTTTGAGCCCATCGTAATGCTCAAGCGAAGGGAATTCTTCAAGGGGATTGTAATTCCAATCGATACATTGAACGTAATCGGAAAGCTGATCATAGACTTGTGGGTACTTGTTCAGGAAATCACCCCATATCTGCACTGTTTGCGAGCCATGCTTGCGAGCGAGTCTTGCAACCGTAATAAGATGATCTACAAATACCTGCTGTGCACCTTTGGATGAAACAGCCTCTTTACTGTATCCTGTTCCAAGGTCGTAGGCTTCATCAAGATCAAGATTCACCGTCTTGGAAGAAAACCAAGGAAGCACTTCCCCATAGATATCATCAAGCAACTTATATACCTCAGGATGGCCTGAGCCAAAGCTGAAAAGAGATACACTCTCAGAAAGATTTTGATAACCAGGATTTCTCAGTAGCCCATGAACATGAGAAAGACTTTGGATGTTTGGTTGTAGTTCGATGTGGTAATCACGACAGAGTTGGTCTAGAAAAGCAATTTCTTCCTTATCATAATAACCGTTGAGCACGCCCAACTCAGGATGGCTTGAGAGAATATAACAATCCTCCATATACAGCTGTAATACATTATATTTGTATAATGCCAAGATATGGATTAATTCCTTCATTTTTGAACGATTAGGAATCTTCCCTCTACTAACATCCAGCATCACCCCTCGATATGGGATATCGGGAAAATCTTCTATCACAAGGCAGGAAAGAGAATTCTGAGCTTGTCGAATCAATTGAACAAGTGTTGCACATGCATTGCGAAAACCTTCGGATCCGTGAGCATTGATAAAAACTCCGGTTCTACAAATTTCCATTCGATAGGCTTGTTCGAGGATGATGTCACGATGCACAAGATCCTTTGGCAGCTGAATAGAGGAGGAAGAGACATGGATGGGTAATCCATAACTAGTACACCGTCCTATCAGACGCTTGCAGTACCCGCTCAAGGAGGGAGGAATTTCTGAAAGAGAGAACCCTTTTGAAATATCAACACGTCCTTCATCATACTCAATTTGCTTTGGTTTTGGGATGCAATACACTGTAATGTTCCTTGTTATTTTAGCTGTAGGGAGCATGTTTTGACACACTCCCTACGTACGCTTATTTATTTGGCCTTGATCATACCATGCAGCAGTTGATAAACGACAAAATTGTCATCGCCTGCAGAGTTGCGGTACAACTCCTCAGGACCTTCCCAAACAGTTCTCAAGCCATTACTGGTGAGATTCCTACTCTCCTTGGTATAAAGAGGCAGAACAGGAAGCATCTCGTTAAAAGCAACTGCAAGGTCGCTTATGATCGCTTTTTGCTCTTCAACATCCCAGCCTTTGACAGAATTCTGGATCAATGCAGTAAAGTCGACTCGACCTCGAGAAGTATTCTGAACCATCGGGAAAGAAATACCTACACCTCCAGCTCCTGTATTACTTGCTAAGAGCGGTCCTTCATAAGCATACATCGGGTGAGGCTGTCCTGTACCAAAAAAGGACATAGCCAACTCAAATCTTCCACTGTTAATATTGGGTGTGCGTTGGGTGGACTCAATCCCATTGAAGACAGTCCTGATACCAAAAGCGGTCAATTGCTGTGCAGCTTCAGAAGCAGCCGTTGAGGCATCAGCCCAGCCACTAGGACATTGCAGCGATAGTTCAAACGGTCTGCCATTTGCAAGAAACCAGACTCCGTTTCTTTGATTGAGGCCGGCTTCCTTGAGTAAAGCTTCAGCTCTTTTCAGATCGACTTCATAAGCATTGAGTTTGCTTAGATCCACCCAAGACTCTGCTACGCCATCTCCGAGACCGGTTGCATATTTGACTCCGACAGATACACCTGGGAGAGCAAGCTGACCAATTCTTTTGCGGTCAATGACGTGTGCGATTGCTTGACGGACACGCACATCGCCAAGTGGGGAGAATGCATGATTAAAATAAATAGCCAAACCATCGACTCCTGGAAGTTGTACAAATGAATAACCAGCTCGTTCAAAGGCTTGCATTGATGATGCAGGGAACACATGGGTAAGATAATCGATTCTTCCACTGAGCACCAACGGTGTCAAGTCTGGAACATCCCCATTATTGATGGTAAGGGTATTGAACTGTACCTTGTCGGCCAAAAAGGAGTTCGGATTACGAGGCATCTCAATACTTGACTGGCTTACCTTCGCAGGGTCGATGTAGTATGGACCGGTAGCATTTACGACTGTAGGCCTGAATGCATTGAAATCAGCAATAAGATTTCTCCATTCCTGGCTCTCTTGATTCAATCCTCTTTTTACCAAATCGGATGTCTTCTCTGCATACTCGCCATAGGTCAAAGTATCTACAATTGGTTTTCTCAGCACGTTCCTGATAAACAAAGGAGTCGCACTTTTGATGCCAAATTCCACTTTTTTATCAGATATGATTTCAACATCGCTAATAAAATTCCATGCTGGATTCCCAATTAGTCGATAGATGTAGAAGGTGGTCCAAACATCTTTGGCCGTCACCTCTTCTCCGGTCAACCATTTCGCTGAATCCTGCAGCTCAACGGTCATGACATCTCGAGACTCATCGATATCCCAGGACTTAGCAAGCATGGGAGTATATTCACCTCTAGCATTAACGTATAATGCCAACGGCAATTGATGCATTTCTCTCCAAAACTTCAACTCTATGGCATTTGCTACAAACATGTTGAAATGTCCGGTTGGGGGTATTGAGTATGGCCAACCACCAGCAAACGTAGGCGCCAACGTTGTTGATACGTCCTCCTTGACAGCCTGTTCTGCACGACCGGCACCAAACAGCGGACCTGCAACCAACAAAACCATCATACATGCAAGAACCAAGAAACTTTTTTTACTTGTTCTCATATCAACCTCCTATGATTGAGTCATGAGTCATCTCTATTTACTCTTTCCATTCTGGAAAGCACAACACCAAAAAGCGTGAGCAGTAAGCCCAAACCAATATTTATAAAACTGATAATTTGCTCTGCAGTGCCTTTTTCTTGATAAAAAAGCATCCAAAGACTGAGTATGAACAACACCAGTCCTGCAGGAATGAGAATCCTTGCCCATATATGGAAAAATGACTTCTTCATTGCCCCTCCGGTGCATACAGGTGACAACGTGCCCACCAGTTTGAATCAATTGCAACGTGCAGAGGATTTCGAACATCACAAACTCCAGCTATCGCCTGCGGGCAACGCGAGGAGAGCGAACATCCTATGGGGATGTTTGTAAAGGATGGAATGTCGACACCTTTTAGTTCATACGCTTGATCATCATCGACTCGTCCTGCTGCAAGAATCGCTTTGGTATAGGGGTGTTTTGGATTCTCAATGACCTGCTCTGTCGGACCTAATTCGACTATCTGACCAAGATACATCACTGCAAGCCGCTGACCCCAAGCAAAATATCGTCCAAGCGCCAGATCATGAGTAATATAGAGATATGCTACTTGCAGTTCTTTCTGTATATTTTTTAGAGTCTCGAGCAGACTGATTCTCAATGAGGTGTCTATCATACTTGTAGCTTCATCCACAACAATGAATTTTGGATCCATTGAAAGAATTCTTGCTATAGAGACTCTCTGGCGTTGGCCTCCTGATAAATTGGCTGGATACTTATCAATAAAATCCTCGATAGGCGTCAACCCGACCATCTCTAAAAGCCTGATTACTTCTTTATAGAGCGAAGAAAAATCTCTTATATGCTTATGCCTCTTCAATGGAGCAGCAATCATGTCAAAGACCATCTGAGTTGGATTCAGAGACTCATATGGATTTTGATGAATCATCTGTATACTCTTTCGAAACTCAGCCCTATCCTTTTTCCCTAAGGAAGAAACTTCTTTTTGCTTGAATGTAAAAGATCCCCCGGAATAATCTTGCAAACCTGCCAAAATTTTTCCAAGTGTAGTCTTACCACACCCCGACTCACCTACAACACAGACTGTTTGTCCGGCATCTATTGAGAGGTCAATTTTCCGCAATATCTGAACATCACCACTTTTCCGGTTATGAAAATTTTTTTCTAAAGCATTGATTTCAATGAACGCCATTTACATCCTCCTTGTAGAGGTGACAAGCCACAAATCGGTCACCACAAACTTGTGTAAGCCTGGGCACTTCAGTTTTGCATTGGTCGAAGCAAAACTCACAACGAGGTGCAAATAGGCATCCTTTGATGCTGCTGACAAGATCAGGAGTCGAGCCAGGAATTGAATATAATTGTTCAAACGAGGTATCCATATTCGGGATTGCCTTCAGCAATCCTTTGCTGTAAGGATGCATCGGATTATTGAAAAACTCTTTCGTAGGAGAGTTCTCTACCACAGCTCCTGCATACATCGTCACTACCCGGTCGGCCAGCTGTGTAACAATACCCAAGTCGTGGGTGATGAATATCATGCTGAAGCCTTGCTTCGCTCGAAGTTCATTAAGAAGCCTGAGAATCTTCTTCTGGGTAATCAAATCCAATGCAGTAGTGGGTTCATCAAGAATCACCAACTGAGGATTAAGCAAGAGGGAAAGGGCAATCAATGTACGCTGTTTCATGCCTCCCGATAGTTCATGAGGAAACGCATTCAGTACTGTTTTCCCATCCAAATAGACAAGTTTGAGCAAAGATTCTGCTCTTTGAAGAATCTCATTGGTATTGGCTTTGGGATTATGGGCAAGAGCGGTATCGATGAACTGAGTCTTGATTCTTGCCACTGGATTGAACGAACTTTGTGAAGCTTGAAACATCATGACTATCTCGTTCCATCGAATAGGCCTCATCTGCGACTCTGAAAGGGTCGTCAAATCTACTGGGTCTTTTTCTCGAGGCTTGAAATAAATGGACCCACCTGTGATAGAAGCATTTCTTGGCAACATCCGTACAATGGATGTTGCAAGGGTAGTTTTCCCACATCCAGATTCTCCTATCACTGCTATCGACTGGTTATAATCAATAGACAAGGAAGCTTCATAAACAGCCTTCAGGCTCCCTCGTTTGGTACGGTAGGATAGAGATAGATTTTTAATATCCAGCAAGTGCTTTTTTGTATCATGCATGACTATTGTTGCTCCTTATTTTCGCAACCCTGGGTTGAAGAATTCTTCCATAGATCGGGATATCCAAACCAAGGAGAGAATCAAGAGGCATATAACAATGGTTGGGGCAAGCAAAAACCATATGGCATCAGGGTTGTAGATCACCCCTTGGTTCCAGGCTATATTAATCATTACTCCCCAGTTCTGGTCCAAAGGCAACAAGCCAAGGAAGACCAACCCAACCTGCGAATAGATAGCCGCACGCATGAGTAAGGTGAAGTTTGCTACCACGAAGCCCATCATATTCGGCAGTACTTCTTTGAAAATGATATGAAACTTTGGCATATCAAGCATGAATGCTACTTCAATAAAATCTCGGTTTCGCAAAGACAGCACTTCTGCCCGTACTGTTCGATAGAGTCCTGCCCAGGAAAGAATCGCCAACACAAAGGCCAGTGAAGTTGCATTGAGGGTAAAGAATCCAGAGAGAACTACCAAGAGAGGGAATCGAGGTATAGTGAGCCAGACATCGGCAAAGAAGAGAAGAAGCTCATCAAACTTTCCTCCTACCAAGGCAGATAAGGAACCTAGCGTTATACCCAATACAACGGCAATAAGCGCTGTTAAAAACGACATCACCAACAGTTCTCTTCCGCCAGAAACTATCTGAGCCCAAATATCCCTCCCAAGATGATCTGTTCCTAAGATGTGTTCAGCTGATGGCGCCATAAGCAACTTTGATGGATCGGAAATAGTATCGAGAGGAAACCAAATCGGACCGAAGGCTGACATAAGAATGATCAGCAATAGCAAGATGAAGCCCATGGTACCGATTGGGTCCCCAAATAAAGCACTTGAAAGATTACTCAGGTTCCTTTGCAGCTTTGTTGTTGCTTTGAGCTTAATAGCGGTGTCTCTCTCTTTATGCATTGGAGGAACCTCCTTTTACACGGATGCGCGGATCAAGAATACTGTAGACAAGCTCCGCCAGTAGATTTGCCAATACTATGGCGATTGTCATGACCAAAAAGATTCCTTGCATCAATGGATAGTCACGGTTGGTAGTAGCTTTCAACAGCTCCAGACCGATACCTTGATACACAAAAAGCTGTTCAATGATTAAGGATCCTCCAATAATGAATCCAAGTCGCATCGCAAATTCTGTTGCTATCGGAAGCATTGCATTGCGTCCTATGTATGAAGAGAGAATTTTTCTTGGATGCAATCCACGTGCCCTCGCAATCACTGCATAGTCAGCGTTTAGACACCCTGTGGTACTTCCTTTCATCAAAATTACCCAGATACCGATCTGGGAAAGAAAATATGTAAGAATCGGACCAAAACCATGAGCAAAGATACTTTGGATGAATGGCCAGTTGAACCCCGGGACCACCCCGGCTCCAAAGTTGCCACGCATCTGAAAAATCGGAACGATGCTCTTGGTTCCTCCCCAAGTGAAGACACCAAAAATCAAGATAACGAAAATGGCGATAAGAAAGTCCGGAATGGCACTTAAGAAGGAACTTACGCCGGAGATTATCGGTTCATACCACGCATTTCTTCTATAGGCAGCAATGGCACCAAGAACGATCCCCACTAAGAAAGAAAGTATCAGACCAGACCCTACCGTAAACAGGGTCCATGGAAGTCGTGAGGCTATGATTGTAGCAACAGGAACCCCAGGGGACAGAAAGGACGTTCCAAAATCCAATTTCACTGCCGACTTCAAGTAATTGATATACTGAATTCCCAATCCTTCATCCAAATCAATTGCAAAAAGTGCTTTAGCCCGAGCATTTGCTTCCTCGAAGCTCATCCCGTACTGTACTACCAGATCTTGAACATATTGTTCGATAGGATTGGAAGGCATTAAGCGAATGAGGAAGAAGATGAGCGTTGTAACCACCCAAACAGTAAAAAGAACCTTGAATATTCTGCCTCCGATGTACAAAAGCGACTCTTTTCTCATTATTATCTCCGATCCATGTTGGCTAGAATACGTTCAAAGCATGCGTCAGCAACAAGAAGAACAGCCCCTTTGGCGGGATAAGAAACATGCTGCTGTGCTATGACTTCAAATAAATAGGGTGTTGACTCAAACAACGTTTTAATCTCTCTCTGAGTTGCTTCGGCCATATCATCGAACAGTCCACCTGTGAGATATACTTGCTGTGGATCAAAGAGATAGACAGCCTTGAGAATAGATTCTTTCAGTATTTTCATGAGCTGAATGGGATCTTGGCCCTTTGTCTTTTTTTCTACCAAGGTCTGTATGGACCTATCAGAAAAGAAAATTTCTCCAGCCGACCCATTAGTACCTTTAAACAGTTTTCCATCAATCATAATTCCACAACCGATTCCAAACGGCTTTTCATTTATGATGAACACAATTGATGTTGCACACGCTGTCTTGAACGCAGTCTGACAATACACAGCGGCACAGTTGGCATCGTTTTCTACGACAACAGAGAGATTTGGGAATGAGTTTCTAATGGTTTTGGAAAATCCATCAACCTTCCATATTTTTGGGACTTGCTGGTCCATGACTGTTCGCTTGAAAGAGGATAGATTTCCCTCACAATCCACGACAGATTTTACAGCAATCCCTACTCCCTGTATTTTTTCGTACATCAGGGTAAAGTGCGTGATGATACCGATAACCTTCTCTGTAAGGATCGATGCAGGACAATCTCCTACGGGAATTCTTTGATAGTGAATCTCTTGATCGGCAATTCCAATGACATGAGCATCAATGAACGTTTCCTCAAGATATAGGCCAAGAAAATACGTGTATTCGTTATCTATTTCCAAGTATTGGCCAGGTTTTCCAACTCTGTTTGTAATTACTGCTTTCTCAGAATTCTTGATTAGGTTTTCTTTTCTCAGATCATTGACCAAATATGAGACTGTGGAAGCTTGTAATTGGAGTCTTTCTTTCAACTCAGCTTGGGTTAGTACCTGTTCAAGGCGAAGTGTACGAAAAAGGGATAGCATGTTTTGATATCGCTCTTGTGATTTGTTCATACCCCTCTCCTTTATTAATTCGTTCAAACTATGAATTAATTCTCCTTCAGTTTTACCCTCCTGTCAATAATTTTTTTCATTTTTTTAAACTATTGTTTAGCAAGGCTTTGCGATCTGTAAATTAAAACAACTTTTTTAATTGACAAAAACCCGGTTCTTTGTCAGCATATCATATGCTAACGCTTAAAGACTTCCAATTGGACACGCTGCAATCGTCTCTTGACCCTCATACAACAGTGCTGTGCATCGATTGCGGTCTGATAGACTACCAAGAAGCTCTATCGTTGCAGCTGGCACTGCGCGAACAGGTGATCGATTCTTCATTACCTGCGTTGCTCCTTATCTGCGAACATCCTGCTGTAATAACACTCGGTTTGCATAAGCAGCACAATCAACTTTTGTACTCTGTACAGCAATTGGAGTCCTTGGGTATAGAAGTAGTACCGACTCGACGGGGAGGAGGCAGCACCGCTCATAATTCTGGGCAGCTCGTACTATATCCCATTATGAGATTAGCGAGTTTTAATTTCCGCATCGCTACATTCGTGCACGCTATTGAGCAATTGGGCATGCACGTGTTGCAGGAAACTGGAATCTCTTCAAATAGAAAGAATCGATATCCAGGGCTGTGGGTGCACGATAAGAAGATTGCTTCGCTGGGTACCCAGATTCATCAGGGCGTGAGCATGCATGGAATTGCCATCAATCTATACAATGATTTGACCATATTCGATTATATCGTTCCTTGCGGCCTTGAAGGTGTCGCAATGACCAACGTTGTACAAGAAGGAGGAAGACACATTCCCATCCAGAAGCTCAAAGAGATAGCTGAATCCTGTTGGGCCTCTCTGTGTGAAAGTCAGAAACAATGAAAAAGACCCATATACCCTTTCCTCCATGGATCCGAAAAAGACTGTCCACTGGAGGGCATTTCAATACTACTGAAGCTTTGCTCGGCCAGTTGCAAATCGATACCATCTGCACCCAGGCTCATTGCCCGAATCAACATGAGTGTTGGGCAAAAGGAACTGCAACAGTGCTGATCCTTGGTACCATTTGTACAAGAAACTGTCCTTTTTGTTCTGTCGGTCACGGCGTACCGGAACCTCCTGATGCGAGAGAACCAATGAGAATCGCTGAGCTAGCGCATAAACTTGGCCTCCACTACTTGGTAATAACGAGTGTAGATCGTGACGATCTTTTAGATGGGGGTGCTCAGCAATTTGCCAAGGTAGTTTCCGCCTGTAGAGAGAAAGATGCTTCTATGCGCTTTGAATTACTCGTTCCTGATTTTAAGAACGTACAAGAACAAGCACTTGTACTGTTGGACGATATACAACCTTTCGTATTCGGCCATAACGTAGAAACAGTACCCGAGTTATATCCGACTGTACGTCCTGGCGGCAACTATGAGAGGTCATTGCAACTCCTTGCTAAAGCAAAGGAGCGTTGGCCACAAAGCCCGACAAAGTCTTCGATGATGCTCGGGCTTGGAGAGACGGATGAACAAATACGCCGGGTTCTCAAGGATCTGCGTTCTTGCGGTTGTGACCGGCTTTGTCTTGGTCAGTACCTCAAACCAAGCAAGGAGGCACTTGAGGTACAGGAATTTATACACCCCGACAAGTTTGCCTTATGGGCAGAAGAAGCCAAATCGATGGGCTTTACCTGGGTCATCTCAGAACCTTTTGCACGCAGCAGCTATCATGCAGAGAATGACGCACCTTTGTGATGGAAGTCTACTTAAAAGGCTGCTACACTAAAACTATGGCTGAATCGTATACCACTGGATTCCCTTTACTGCAGAAATCCTATAGAAAACGAGAGTACAACTCCTATACAGAGTCTGAACGAGCATCTGTTATATACCACTGGCTCTTTACTAACTTGGGCTTTCGTCAACTTGATCAGATATGTCTCGGTTTGGATGGAAATGACTCACATGGGTGGCAATCGATGGGTATCGCCCATTACCTTGGTCTAGGGAAAATGCATCATGCTTTCTTCGAAAGCTGCCTACCGCAGGATGCTTTGAATACACTTCTCAAAATAAGAGATGAGGATCCTGCACTTGCTTTGATCTGGTGCTATCTTCGTGATTGGTTCATCGATGAAGAAGTAGCAGAAAACGATCCAGATTACAGCACACAGCGTATTGAAGCCGTCCACTGGATTCAAAAGACGTTACTAGGAGGACAGCTTACGAGCGATATAGATACCCGCTTGCTTTGCATGGGTACCGCCAGAGAAAATGATCAGACGGTGCGCATTGGCACAAGATTCTACCACTACAGCAAAGGAGCTCTCAAAGAATCAATAAAATGTTTGTATGACTATACCTGTCAAATATGCAAAACCCAGATTTATCGACCTGGTTGGGTACGTACATTACCAAGAACAGTACAATGGAACTATCTCAATGCTGATGCACACCATCTTAAACCCTTGGCTATGGAGGGACCTGACAAGATGGACAACCTGCTTTGTCTCTGTCCTTCCTGCCACCGAAGATTTCATACTAAAGAATATCGTCTTAAACAGTCCGATGGAATGCTTATCTGCGAAGACGTTGTATTGAAAACTTCTTCTTTGATGCTTGAAAAGCATCCCATCAGGCTATGAATATCCCAACAGGATAAGTTTTATCGCTGTAAGTGGCCAACTATGATAGAATATTGCAATAAGGAGCTACGGCGTTGCAATCAATACAAAATCGCGCACTCGGTTCTTTGGTTGGCAGCTTCATCGGTGATGCACTAGGGGCCCAGACAGAGTTCAAGGCAGCCAAGGTTGTACAGAAGGAGTACCCAGAGGGGATCTGGGAGATGGATTGCTGTTCGCGATTTGTCGGAAGGCCAGGAGAGATAACCGACGACAGTGAGATGGCAATCATGATGCTCATTAGTATGCTCGATCGTGGTTTCTATTCAGCAGGGGTTGCAAGACAAGCCTATACTGTTTGGAAGGACAGTGGTCCCCTTGATATAGGGATCACCATCTTTGGGGCTCTTGAGGGGACCTATAACCCACACAGCCAAGCGAACGGGGCTTTGATGCGCATTACGCCTCTAGGCATCTACGGAAGCAAGCTTTCGGTGTCTTCGCTGATCAGGATCTCAGACGCCGACTGTGCCATCACTCATACTCATCAGGTGTGCAAGGACTGTAATCGCCTCTTTGCCTTTGCTCTTTCACTGGCCATCGGTAAAGGCTGGACTGCCCAAGAAGTGTATGACTATCTCTGTAAAACGGCTTCTTCGTTATCTACTGAGCCCTCAGTGTTGGAAGCATTGCACGATGCCAAGACAAAACGTCCAGAAGGTATCGATGGCCCGAACAGAGGCTGGGTCCTCATTGCCTTCCAATTGGCGTTCTACACACTCCTCCATGCTCCGTCCTTTGAGCAAGGCATGGTTGACGTAATCATGCAAGCAGGAGATGCCGACACCAATGCAACGATTTACGGCGCGCTTGCAGGAGCATTTGCCTCAGTAGAGCAACTTCCAAAGCGTTGGATCGACGCTCTAAGGCTATCGGATTGTGCAAAGCGCCTTATCAATGCACCTAATATCAGCCTTCAAGCTCTTGCTAGAACCTGGGTGGAAGGGTTGCTTGCACTACCGGTACAGCAGGTGTTGTATTAGGGAGAAGCTTTGCCTCTTGAAGAGAAGGATTCTGAGTTCAGAGACCTGTTGCTTATTACTCTCCCCATCGGTATTTCTTATTGTTGCGCAGGGTGTCAAGGTCACATACGAGACACAGGCCGTAGTGACAGCATATTATTTCTCCGCATGCTTCGCATTTCCATCTCTTGGATTGTTCCTCTAGGAATGCCTCCGTGCCATGTTCTTGCAAGTACATGAGGTTATCAATCATGCTCATGTGGTATTTAGTACGATAGCGTTTGTCCAGCCTTTTGAGACGCTGACACGGAAAATCCATACATTCAAAACAGAAGCCCACACGCCCATCCCGAAGCAGGTCACAGCTGTCGCCCATATGCAGGCAGTTTTGGTTCCGCGGCCTGCAACCCTGACAATATTGCCTGTGAAAGCCCTGCTTTTTCAAGTCATATACTTGAGACTGATAAGCGACACACAAGCTGCAATCCATGCCACACGGCGCTATAAGCTCTTCTCTGTCCATGATCTGGTATGTGCTACTTGCTTTGGCTGATTGTATCACGAGTGGCAAGCAACTCCTGGATTCCCTTGATCGAGCCATAGAGCCCGGCCGATTCTGTTGGAAGGAAGATTTTCTGACTAGACCCGTTGGCGATGTCCTTGGCAATCTCGTTTTGGGAGCGAAGGATCTCCATCATTAGCAGGTTCTCAGACCCTTGATCCTGAGCATAGACCTGTCGTACGGCGTCCAACCCGACGGCTTTGGCTTGTTGGACCAAGCGAATTGATTCAGCTTCTCCCTCAGCGAGCAGAATCTTCTCTGCCTTCAGAGCTTCAGCTTTCATAATCCTCGATTCTGATTCTCCTTGGGCGTTGAGGATGAGACTTTGCTTGATTCCTTCCGACTCCAAGATTGCGGCTTGCTTCTTACCCTCTGCTATGGTGACTTCTTGTCGACGGGTGCGTTCAGCTTTCATCTGTCGCTCCATGTCTTCTTTGAGGTCGGTGGGAGGCACGATGTCTTGCACCTCTACCCGTAGAATCTTGACTCCCCACTTATCGGTAGCTTCATCAAGAATACCTCTGAGCTTCTGATTGATGCTGTCCCGAGAGGAAAGGGACGTATCGAGGTCCATCTCACCGAATACGTTTCTCATGGTCGTTCGAGAGAGTTCTCGGATGGCGAGAATAAGGTCACTGATCTCGTATACTGCTTTGTGAGGTTCCACTATCTGATAAAAAATCAGGGTGTCGACGGTCAGGCTGATATTGTCCCTCGTTATTACTGATTGTGAAGGGATATCATACACTTGCTCTCTTAGGTCAACGCTGTATTTTGACAAGCCTTCCTGTTTGTAATTCAAATATTTTACCACGCGTCGCTTATCAAGAAAGGGAACGATAAAGTTGATTCCGGAGTCCAGCGTCTTGATGTATTTCCCTAGTCGTTCGACAATCATGGCTTGGCCTTGGGGCACTTGCTTGATGCCTTTGAGAACTATGATCACAACAAGAACTATTACCGCACTTACGATATAGGTGGTTTCCATATGCCTACTCCTTCTCAACGATTAGCTTGACACCGTCAAGAGATCTTACGATTACGGTTTGTCCTTCAGCAATAACGTGACCGTCTTTTGCTTGAGCGGTCCAAATCTCTTTGCGAACACGAACTCTTCCTGTGGCCTGTATGCTGTCAATGGTTTCAGTCACTACAGCTCGTTCTCCAACCAAGGAAGAGGCGTTGGTGCGTATATCCTTTTTATGCAAAAATCGGCTGACAAAAATCTTGCGCACAAACACAGTCAGAATGAACAGGGTAAAAGCATAGGTCAATAGAATAATTTCCAATGATGCTTGAAAATATGCAGGAATAGCAGAGACGATGAAAGCTATGCCAAACCACATGACCACAAAACCGGGAGTAAGAACTTCCATCGCTATCAAGAGAATACCGAGTATTACAAAAATCCACCACATAGAGCAAGATCTCCTTTCCATACAAAGCTCAGACCCACTTATCTGATACAGTAGTCTTACTCATTCCCTCTGTCAATCTTGCCTGTGTCTGATTTACACAACAAGCAATTAAGCCATCGCTCATCACCTCTCTCTTTTCTTAGGTCCTGGGTATGCTCCAACGCAACAAGAGAGAAGCCCTCGACAGAATCAAGGAAGCTTCTAAACTGTTGCTCATTGAAACAGGAAAAATGTCTTCCATCATTGGAGAAGTCTTCATCTCTATTCTTGAAAGAACAATATAAAACTCCGTCGGGTTTCAAGGCGTTTGCCAATCGACGGAAAACATCAGCTAGTTGATCTTTAGGCACGTGGAGCAATGAAGCACATGCCCAGATACCGTTAAATTCAGCAACATAATCCATTTCTTGGAAAGAAAGGCGGCGAACAGGAAGATTGGTTAATACGGTCGCTGCCTTGACCATCTCCTCGCTCAAGTCAAACGCTTGTACGCTATATCCTCGGTCGAGAAAGTACCGACTGTCACGACCACTCCCACATCCTGCATCCAGGATGCACCCGCCTGCAGGCACATGCGTAAGGAAGAGTTCATAGTGTGAGCTCATATCCACATGCATGGTTGAACTCACGTACTGTTTTGCATTTTGATCATAGTAACGGAACGACTCAGTCATCGAGCAACACCTCTCTTCTCGTGATAGTATTCTCTCAGATGTTGCATCATCGTGGCAATATCACCTAGGTTGCAATACGCTATCGAGTTTCTGCTTCATCAAGCGTCTTGTTTGACCAACTAGGTACAAAGGTAGTGTAACAAGTGTATATCTATATTCGGACTCTGGTAAGGAAGATTGTATTTGTTCCACTACCGCAGTATTTGTTGAGAACCGTAATGCCACCCGAAGGTGCTTTTGTTCCATGAACAGATGCAATGATCGTAATGTTCCTGTCTTTCCTGATTTAACTTCGATGGGGAGTATAGAACTTCCTAGTTGTACTACAAAATCAATTTCTGCATTTGACTGAGCTTTCTCTCTTACCCAATAATAGAGTTCAGGATTCATATAGTTTGGTTGATTATATAGCAAATGCTGACCCACAAACTGTTCAGCTAGTGCTCCTTGGTTTGAAAAGAATATATCTTGCTCGTGTGAAATCTCTGCTAGCGACAATCCATTCAGTGCATGGTAGATCCCAATATCGAGCAGTATCCCTTTGGATACTTTTCTGTTCATCTCTGCACGTAATGGTATTTGGTTTGCGCTACAATGGTATACACGATAGATAATTCTTGCTTGAACAAATAGCGTCAGTATTTGTTCTGTCAGAGCGCTTCTTGCTTGTGGTAATAACTGTACATAACGGATTTTCTTTCCTACTGTTGTTCCAAGCTTATCGAATACTTCTTGCAGTTTATCAATATCTATTCGGCTTCCATATTTTGAGAAATCATCGCGATACGTGTTGAGAATAGAATATTTGACAACGTTCGTTTCAAGTAACGAACCTGTATCTTTATAGACTTGTATAACTTCTGGCATTCCACCCAATACATGATAGGTTCGCAGTAATTGTAGTGCTCGTTCATGGATGGCTTGAGGTATGACATTCTCCAATTCATACGATTGCAAGTACTCCAGAAGATGTTTTTCTTCCATTGCCATAAGGAATTCTTCAAATGTCATTGGTCCCATGAAAAGATGTTCGATTCTTCCAACCGGCATGGAAAGCTGGTACTTTTCAAGTGCAAACTCCAATAAAGAGCCTGCTGCAATGACTGCAAGATTTGGAAGTTGTTCATGGAAATAGCGTAATGAAGCAATAGCTTCTGGGTTGGCCTGGATTTCATCTAGAAAGAGTACCGACGTATCCAGTGGAATTCTTGTATTGTAGAGCACCTCAAGGGCTTGCATAATTTTCTTTGGCTCATTGGACGAGAATAAACCTCTTGTGATTTGAGTTTGTTCGAAATTAACCTCAATCAATCGAAGTCCGGCATGCTCGCAAAACATCCGAACCAATGTTGATTTGCCTACCTGCCTCGCCCCTCGAATTATGAGTGGTTTGCGATGTGGTTTCGTATACCAAGTGTGGAGATACGCTTCCTCTTTTCTTTTCATACTCATAGTATACCCCAAGTAAGCTAAAAATATAGGTATAAAAATTCAAAAAAACGATATTTATAAGGGTTATTATTACATGTAGACTGATTTTTATAAGGGTTATTTTATTCTCTTACGAAAAGTCTAGAAAGAGGAACGACTCAGTCATCTAGCAACCCTCCCAACTCGCTATAGTATTCTTTAAGATGTTGCTTCATCGTGGC
>CAZJMG010000033.1:0-41232 GCA_964547185.1 uncultured Sphaerochaeta sp. | reverse complement strand
AAATACTATTGAGCCTATACATGAAGACCGCCGTTTGGCGGTCTTTATGTGTTCAGTTCCTATGACATTGGTCAGAGAGTAACAGGCCGCACTGTTTTTGCAGTATCATCAATCTCAAAAGCCAATGAAGAACATTGCTCAAATTCAAGCTTGATACTGTAACAGTAATCAGGAGTATGAAAGGTTGCGTCAATTTGCATTGGCTTCAAGGATTGTGCATACCCATAAGCAAGCGGATACCGTAAACTCCTCATTCCGGGGTGAGAAATAAAAAGATTGTACCGATTGCCATCTCTGCGACACCAGAAATCAACTGGTTGAGAAGCTTGTAAAACCGGTTTGAGGTTTTTGGGATGTTCTATTGGCAAGTCTTTAACAAGAGCATCATACTCAGGATTCTTGACACTACCCGGTTGTTTGGGCTGCTTTACAAAATAGATTGGTGCTCCTTGGTTCTTGAGTTTTTGAAGGCTCGTCAAAGACTCATGCAGGAGATACTCACTGATACATAATAACGCTTCAATGATTCTCTCTTTGTAGAACAAAAATCCATTCTCAAACCGCAATGCCTCAATCCACTGGGAAGAAAACCACAAAGGGCGGTACTGCAATAAGGCTTCGTCAATTTTCAACTCCTGCAACTCCCAATAATACCTACTGGAGGGCTTTTGCAACGATTCAGGCAGTTCATCAGCCATCCATTGATCCTCTAGAGGAAGAAGAATGGAGAGATTCGAGAACGTCTCTCCTTCCGTGAGAAACATGCTGGTCTTGGTAAGATACTCATTGAACTGAGGCAAGAACGGCTCTAGAGAGCCATTTGGCCCTACATGGACAGTAGCATAGAACTCATGAGGATCCTGGATTGTTTCGAATGGTTTCCCATGCCAAACCACGCGATTCACACCCCAGGCAAATTGAGCATCAGCGATGCACCGAAGATCATCGATCCTTTCTTCTTTCATGCCAGGTGGAGTGGCAGGAGTAGGAACCCACCCATACAGACAGGAAAAAGTTTCACTCGAAACAATAGGTTTTTGTTCCATTGCAGCAGCCGAAGCTGCCAAAAGAGAAAAATCAGGATCGAACAGCAATGTCTCCGACTCAGGAATATCAACCAAGGAATACGCTGCCAATATATCAGTAGGGGCCCCATGGCATTGCACACGGCTAGAAGAGCCAGCAAGACGGCACAATGAATGAAATGGCTCATAAAATTCTGATAACACCCGTTCAGAGATGAGGCATCGGTAATCAAAACGCTGGTCTATATCATCACTGGTTGCATCGTATGCATACCCATATGTGTTTAGAAACACCTCATTAAAATCGTCAAATCCGAGATTCTTTGGATCGACTTCCCAAGAGTCGCAAAAAAGTGACAGAGGCGCAATTCTGCAAAAATCCTCAAACCCATGCTCAAAAAGGTAAGAAGCGTACCACTGCAATGCCTTTGCATCTAAATGATCAAGAACTAATGCCGGCTTGGATGAATACCGAGCTTCCCAAGACCGATCAACAGATTGTTTTGGATACCCATCAAGAGTTTTAATCGTATAAGATTCAGGAATAAAAGTACCCGAAAAAGGCCACAAAGAACCGAACGTGAGGTCACAACCAAGATTGCGTCTTTTACACCCCCCAATAGCATGACACACAAATGCCTTGAAATCATCATCAAGAAAGCGTGGCCCCTCATCAGCATCTCTTTTCTTATTCGGATAGACCCAAGCAATTTCCACCCCTCCAAATCCATTCAGGGCAATCCAATCGAGCTGTTCATCAATCGCCTGCATGGTAAGAGGACCAGAGAACCACCACCAACGAACATAAGGCCTGGCATCAGAAAACATAGGAGACATCGTATTCATACAAACTCCCTACAAAGAAGAAAACGAATTATCAAGGTCATCCAGTAACGTCTGGGTGTCTTCAAGCCCTATATGCAAACGAATGGTAGAAACATCACCCTCTTTAGTAGCAAGCACAGGAAACACCAAGCTTTCATATCCACCCCAGCTGACCCCTATACGGAATTTTGTCAATGCATTTACCATTGACTCAATCTTCTCTCTATTCCTGCTTTTTACCTTGAACGCCAAAAGCCCCGATCCTCCACTCATCTGGCTTGAGGCAAGATCATACTCAGGACTTCTGGGATGCATAGGGTAGAAGACTTCCTCAATTGAAGGATGTTCATAGAGATAGTCACATACCCTCAAGGCAGACTGATAGTGATAAGCAAGCCTCACATGCAAAGTCCTCATCCCTCGTTGTATCAACCAGGCCTGCAAAGGATCTGGAACATGCCCAATGGGAAGAAACTCACTTCTGGTAATATGCTCAACCATACTCTTGTTGCCTACCACCGCACCTCCGATTATGTCACTGTGACCCCCAAGATATTTAGAAGCTGAATGGACAACCAGGTCGATACCCATCGAGAGAGGATTCTGGTACAGAGGGGTGGCCCACGTATTGTCGACAATCGTTGTGATCTTATGGGTTTTGGCAAGATTCGCAAGCATCCTAAGATTTTGCACCTTCATATACAAGGTGCCCGGACTTTCAAGATAGAGAACCTTTGTATTGCTTTTGATGGCTTGCTCTACCTCTAAGAGATTGTGTGCGTCCACAAATGTAGCGCTGACACCGAACCGTTTGAGATAGGTGGTACAGATATATTTTGCCCAGGTATAGGCATCATTGCAGCAAATAATATGATCGCCTTCTTTCACGCAACTGAGGATACTGCTTGCTATCGCAGCAACCCCTGAAGAAAACAGTTTAGCCCGTTCTCCTCCCTCCAAGGCAGCAATTCGTTGCTGTACGAGTTCTACAGTAGGATTATTCCCTCTTGAGTAGAGGTGGGTGGATAGTTCATCTTCAAGAGCCTTCCTCAGATCTTGTACTGAAGGAAAGGTGAACAAGGAAGTTTGGTAGATTGGAGCAGATACCGGTCGCTCCAAAAGAGGAAACTCATATGTATCATCGGTGAGAATATCAGCCATAGTATTCATCATAACGTTCCTTTAGAATCGGATAGGTTCAAAGAATATCTCTTCTTCTGCAACTTCCACGCAAACAACCAAATCAATCTCATCCGGCTCTCGCTGTGGGAGCGTAATGAGCCAGCTGCTGTCTCCCTCACAGGTAGTACGCTCTTTCAACAAAAGTGGTTTTTTATCAGACAATCGATAGCATGCTAAAGGTTTATTGGCGATATTCAGCAAATATGCCTTCTCCATCTCATCATCGAAAATATGGATATACAATCTACCCGGCTTGGCTGTGAAATACCCCCAATCGATATCATAGGGATACAGATTCATTCTTTTCGTCCCATAGATGCTCTCACCGTTCTTCCTCATGAATGATCCAACAGCCTCAAGAACATCCACACTCGGTCTTGGAACCATCCCACTTCCCGTTGGACCGATATTCAGCAGATAATTCCCCCCACGGCTTACAATTTTCACCAGTGAACGGACAATCTGTTTTGGAGTTTTCCAAGCATTGTCCGTTTTGTTATAACCCCATGTCCTGTTGATCGTTGCAGGGACCTCAAAAGGGGAGGGAAAACTGAGAAGAGGTATGAAGTTGTCCCCTGTAGTCATATAGTCACCCAAACCATTGCCAATTCTCCCATTGATCAGACAATCGGGTTGCAGTTCCTTGATGAGGGTTCTCAATCTCTGTGATTGGGCAGTGGTCATATACATCGGAGTATCGAGCCAAAGTAATCCAATCGGCCCATAGTTACTCAGCAGTTCAGTGATCTGAGGTATGCATTTATCATTGAAGTATCGCTCAAAATTCTTTCCATCAGAGGGAAATCCATCTCTGCATGCATCCTGATCATCCCAATCTTGGGCCTGAGAGTAGTAAAGGCAAAAAACGAGATTGTGACGGTGGCATGCATCGCTGAGCTCTTTCACAAAATCACGCTTGCACTCTGTTGCCGCAACAGAATTGTAAGCACTGGCTTGTGAATCAAACAGTGAGAACCCCTCATGATGCTTGCTGGTGAACACAAGATATTTCATTCCTGCCTTTTTAGCCAAAGCTACGATGGCATCGGCATTAAAATCATCGGCCTTGAACTGAGATGCGAGAGTCCTATACTCTTTGACATCAATATCAAGACTGTGCATGATCCATTCTGCAATATTGTCTGTAGCTTTCCCCTTATATTCCCCACCAAGAAGTGAATATAATCCCCAATGGATGAACATACCGAATTTTCCATCCAACCACCATGATGCTGAGCCTTCCATTGCCTGTTCCTTATGCTTCTTTTCCTGCCAGAGAGTTCAATACTTCCAAGTCGTAGCGGTAAATAAATTGATGAGCTGCAAGAGCAAACTCTACTTGTCTTTGTTCCAATGCCGTAGCAATATCCATATGGAATGGAATAGTACGCATCCATATCTTCGATACATCACCCAAGACCTTTGTATAGGTATTCAATGAATCGATGAGCGAAAGTACCAATTGGGTAAGGGTTGAACTTCCTCCACACTCCATAAGAGCCGTATGAAAAGCCCTGTCCTGCTCTACGCAAAACATACCCTTTTGTGCTTGTTCGATAAGAATCAGCGCTGTTTTTTTCAGGTGTGCAATCTGAGAATCAGAAGCTCTTTCCACAGCTCTGCGTATTGCCAGCTGCTCCATTGCAATCTTTATCTCAAGCAAATCCTGGTAATCGACACGAAGCAATTTCAATTCCAGGGAATCAGCACTGACTTCCTTTTCAATAAAGGCGCCCTTGCCCGCCTGCCGTTTCAAAATTCCTGCTTCTTCCAATTGGCCCAAGGCTTGCCTAACCGAATTGCGGCCGACTTGCAACTCACTGGCCAGTTGCCGTTCTCCTGCAAGCTTATCCCCAATTTTTAATCCATTCCTATAGATGTAACTAATAATGGCATCAGATACTTTCTCATGAAGTAAGTCCTTGGAAATAGGCTTAATAGGTTCTTTCATGCTCGTTTCTACTCCTTTACCGCACCACTGGTAAGCCCTTCAACAACAAATTTCTGCATGAATGCAAACATGATTGCCGTTGGAAGCAAGGCACAGACTCCTCCTGCCATAAGCACTCCCCAGCGAACATCATATTTCCCGATGAGTGATTTCAAGCCAACAGGAACCGTCCAAAGGTCAGAGGTATTAATAAAAATTGTACCGGCGATCAACTCATTCCATGCTCCGATGAATGCAAAGACAAATACAGCCACAATCCCAGGAAACATCACAGGAAGTACAATGGTGATCAAGCTTTTCAGTTTTGAGCATCCATCAACATATGCAGCTTCCTCGAGCGTATAAGGGATTCGTTCAAAGAAACTTCTCATGGTTATGGCACAAAAGGGTAAATTCGCAATGACATAGAAAATGAAAAGGCTTAGGCGGGTATTGATCAATCCAAGCTTTGCAAATATCACATAGAGGGGAATGATTACCAGTATTCCCGGTATCATCTGTGTAACCAAGAAAAACAGGAGCATGGTATCCTTGCCCCTAAAACTATATCGAGCCAGGCCATATCCACCAAGAATTGATAAAAAGGTTACACACAATCCGGTTGAAACTGAAACAATCAGGCTATTGGCCAGCATGCTTCGATAATCATACAACCTGAATAATTGTACATAGTTGTCTGTCGTTACTGTTCTTGGAAAATAGGTTATCTCTTGAGTATTGATAATTTCTGCATTCGTCTTGAATGAAGTAATGACCATCCAATAGATTGGTACAAGAACAACAAGCAGGAAGAAGAGAAGAATCAATCCTCGTGCAAAATTACCCAGATATCTTTGTATAGTATGATTTTTCATTAAAAATTCCCCGCTTTATTGTACTTGGTGATTTTTAAAAACACCGTAACATAGACCACCAAAGTAACCATCAGTAGGACCCCTAAAGCAGAGGCAAGGCCAAAGTCATAGCTTGAGAACGCTTTTGTGTACATATAGGATGGGAGCGTTTGGGAAAAGTTTGCCGGACCTCCATTGGTGATGATTACTATCAAGTCGAAAGAATTGAAAATCCATATGGTACGCAAAAGAATTGTGACGATGACAGTTGGTTTGATATAGGCAAACGTGATTTTAAAAAATCTTCTCAGAGGTCCACATCCATCAATATACGATGCTTCATATACAGCCTTCGGAATGGATTGCAGCGCTGCAAGAATCATGATTGCAAAAAAAGGTATTCCCATCCAAATCATTGCAAAGATGACTACTGCAAGGGAGAACCCAGGAGTACCCAACCACGCAATCTTGGAGGAAATGATGTTGAGTCTCAACAACACATCATTGACTACTCCATACTCGCCATTGAAAGACCAGCGATGCATCAAGCCAATGACAAAGGCAGAGAATGACCAAGGGAGAAACACCAAAGCCTGATATATACCCCTGAACGGAAATTGCTTGTTCAAGGCCATTGCAAGTGTCATACCTAAAATGAATTGTCCTAGTACAGAGATAACTACATAAGCAAAAGAATTGGCGATAATCAGGGAAATATCGGTTTCTGAAAGAAGATTTCTGAAATTCTCAAGCCCGTTGAAATAAATCCTACCGGGGGAGGTGAGTTTATAATTTTGAAATGCCATGATGAAGCTATTGATCAAGGGATAGCCGAACATCAACAGTAAAAGCAACATGACAGGAAGCAGAAACAAGTAGGGCTCTGCCTTTCGTTGCATGCTGTTTGATACTCTGAACAAGGATTTTTTACCCGTTCGTTTATTGATGAATACTATTCCAAATGCACATGCCACAGCAATCAGGGCAAGATAGAAAACCAGAATCCCCATACATTTAATCCTTTTGGTAATGATGGTACTGCAAGAACCCTTGCAGCACCACCTCAATACAATTTTTTATTACAGTAAGCCCTTTGGTTGTTCAACGCTGGAACCCGGATTTTCAGCAAGATATCGCTTCATACGTCTTTCAAGCTCTCTGACTACATTCAGCAGGGAAGTTTCTGCTGTTTGTCTGCCCAACAGATATTTCTGCATCTCTTCATGCATCATTCCCTGATGCATATCAGTAAAGTTGAAGGGACCAAATGCAACAGGAACGACCATATCAGGATCGTTGAGCTGTTGGACGAAGGCAGCATAGGGCCCATCAGGTCCATAGAAAGGATCATTTCCGACAGCAGTCTTAATAGGAATCAAGCCGGTAAGTTTGCAATACTCAATATTGTTGTCAGGTCGGGTAAGGAATTCTATCAATTTCCATGCCGCATCCTTATTCTTGGATGTTGAAGATATGGAATATGCATACGGTGCATTCACTGTGTTATAGATTTTCCCATCCTTATCACTTCTTGGCATCGGCATAACCATCCACTGATGATCTTCCATATTCGCCAAGCACGTAGCTGCTACCTCACTGTCATTGATCAATGTTCCGGTCAAACCGCCACAGAAATTGTCAACCATTTCGACAAAACCCCAGTTGATCGCATCTCTTGGTGCACAACCATCCAGATAGAGAGCCATCCAGCGCTTATAAGCATCTATCGCTTCTTGATTTGCCAGCAGTGTCGATCCATCCTGGGCATATGCCGATCCACCATTCAGGCTTGTAAGGTAGACAAACAGAGGATCGAAAGCCCCTCTTGATCCTCTGAAGCTGGTTCCATAACGGTTCTTTGATGGATCTGTAAGTTTATAAACAGCATCGAAGTAATCGGAGTATGTCCATCCCTTCTTCATATCAAGATTCAAGCCAGCTTCTTTTGCCCAATCTTTTCGTACAAATACACCCTTGACCATCATGCCGTCAGGAATAGTATAGATGTTTCCATATAACTCTTGTTCAGCTTTCCAGACCAATTCTGTAACTGTTGAAGCATATTCAGACTTCGTGTTTCCAATATAGTCTGCCAAAGGTACCACCCATCCAGCCTCGGTAAACTGGCCAAGCCAACCTGCCCATGTGGTCATCACATCGGGTAATTGGTTGGAAGCTCCGAGTACGGTTAGCTTGTTTGCAGCATCATCCCAGGGAACACTTTCATACACCACGGTAATTCCGGTCTCTTGTTTGAATTTTTCGAAGGTGTTGGTGAAATACTCCTGCCTTGTAGGGCTAGGAGAAACATCGATGAAACGGAGTCTGGTTGTTTCTCGTTTCTCGGTCGACGGAGAAGCAACCAAAACCATCATGGCGGATATTGTAATCAACGCCAGAGCCAACAGTACCTTTTTTTTCATTTTTGCCTCCTTTGGCTATAAAACCCCTTCTATTTCGAAGGGAATTATTGAAAAAATGCTCTAAAAAAGAACCAGTTAATTGCAGAATACTCTGAATAATGTGGATTGTACGATAATATTGGTACTATAAAAGAACCAGTTAACTGAATAATAGCATACTTTTCGCTCCTGTCAATCCACAATTCTTCCTCACTTGCAGGGGCCACCTCGATTCTGTAGTATGTTCCTAAAGAGAGGGAATCTGGATGCAGATCAAGAATCTTGGACGTGCATATGCAAAAGACATGTTGGCAATCTACAATGAAGCAGTACTCAACACTACTGCCTCGTTTGATTTGCAGTGCCGAGATGTTGAATATATGAATGACTACTTTTCTGAAAAAGAAGCGGGTGATTTTCCGATTTTAGGCATTGTTGAAGAGGGGGCTCTGCTTGGCTATGCTTCCTATGGTACCTTCAGACCAAGAGCTGCCTATAAGAGAACCGTGGAAGTATCCATATACATACAAAAGGACCATCGGGGCAAAGGCCTTGGTCAGAGGCTGCTCTCACAGCTCATTGTAAAAGCAATCGAGCAGCAGTATCACTGTATGGTTGCAGCCATAGACGCACAGAATCATGTTTCCATCCATGTGCATCAGAAAGCAGGTTTTTCTCTGTGTGGAGTTATAAAGGAAGTGGGCTACAAGTTTGATTCATACCGGGATCTGGTGTTCATGCAACTGTTGTTGCCCACTTCATAGATTTGTTTAGTTAGGCTATAGCGAGCATTTGCTTGATTTGTTCCTTCGCCTGATTGAGGATGTTGGTATACTGCTCCTCTGCCTGTGCCAGCTGCTTATCCAGAATTTTCATGAACTCAGGATCCTGCTCAGGACGCAAGGTGAAGGTCGGACCATACTGCTGCCTCAGCTGTGCTTCTTTTTGCTGTAGATGGGGGGCAAACTGCTGCTTCAATCGTTCCACCAACTCTTCTTGGCTTTCAAGATATTGGTTGAAGAAACCCTCAAGCTGACCAAGAAGCTCTTTCAGCTCCTCGTTGCCATCCCCAAGGATCAATCCCAGCTCAAGAACCTTGGAAAAAGAGTCTTTGAAAGCTGCACTTCTTGGCAGTGATAGATTGGCCAGCAACGTAAGGGCCATCCCTTCCTTCACTGCCTCTTTGTCGCTCCCTTCAAACTGATCGAACCGCTTTTGCGTCCCTTCCTTGGTGCTGTCAATATCGTTGAGGAAGGTCGCCGCAATTTGTCTGCCTTCCTTGACTTTAAGCTCTCGCTTGATCTTATCGGGATCGGCCTGAAGAGACTCTGTCTTCTCAAGAGCCAGCTCCCATGCAGATTTAATTATTGCCATCTCTCACTCCTATTTCTGTTACCAAAGATAGTATAGTTCTCTGTCTTGGACAAGTCTTGGTTTGGTGATAGTCTCAACACATGGAAATGGAATTGGTCATCATCTATATCTTCGATCTCTTCGGCACCTGCATCTTCGCCATCACCGGTGCCGTCAAAGCTGTACGACTTAAGCTGGACATCCTGGGAGTGGTCGTATTTGCCTGTACCGTCGGTTGTGGTGGAGGCATGTTCAGGGATATGCTGATCGGAGCAACCCCTGTTGCAGCCCTTACCAACAGTACGTACATCAGCACGTGTGTCATCACCGGTTTGATCGTTTTTTTCCTTGCTCCCAAATTCGTCGGAAAGTGGCGGGTCATCCTGTTTGCAGACTCCCTCGGCCTAGGCGTCTTTACAGCCTTAGGCGTGGCAAAAGCGGCTCTCTATGGCATAGGTCCTGTTGGACAGCTCTTATGCGGAGTCATCTCCGCTGTTGGAGGGGGGATGGTTCGCGATATTATGAGCCGATCAGTTCCCATCGTACTTACCGGTGATTTCTATGCTACAGCCTCCCTGTTGGGTGGATTAGCATATCTGATTTTGGAGTTGACCAATCTTGGAGTTTTTACGAAATTTGTCATAGCAAGCATGGTTGTCTTCCTGCTTCGGGTTCTTGCAATCAAGTATCGGTTTCATCTACCGGTTGCAGATACCGCGCTTCCTGTTGACGATCATCTCACCTTGCAACGCTAGGATAAAGGATAAATATGCACTCAAAGCCAATCTATTATCAAGAACCTTATACAAAGAGCTTGGAAGCTACCGTCGTAGCCATCACCGGGCAAGGCGTCATCCTCGATCAGACCATCTGCTACCCAGAAGGAGGTGGGCAGAGCGGGGATAAGGGAACCATAGCAGGATGTCCTCTTTTGGACACCACCAAGGATGAGGATCATAGCATCTATCACCATGTCAAAAATCCAACATTTGTTGTCGGTGACCGGGTTATGATCGAGCTTGATTGGAATCATCGGTATCACTTCATGCAGATGCATACCGCCCAGCATGTGGCCAGCGGCCTGCTTTATTCACACTTTGGGATTCAGACAGTGAGCGTCCATCAGGGACAACGTATCCTGACCATCGAGACCGATGCTCAAGAAATCTCTCTCTCTACCTGTCATGCATTGGAGGACTTGGTCAACCAAGAAGTTCTCTCCTCTCATGCTGTGCATTATGAACTGCACCGGCAGGATTCTGCAAAGAACCTGGGATTGCGACGTTCGATCAAGGTAGCAGATGAAGAGGTGCGTCTGGTAGTCGTCGAAGATGTCGATACGGTTGCCTGTGGAGGCCTGCATGTTGCGAATACCCGGGAGATTGAGCTGTTCCACTATCAAGGCCAAGAGAAGATTCGTGGCCATATCCGTCTTATTTTCACCGTTGGCTCGATCGCAAAAGAAGAAATCAGGAGAGCTGAAGCTGCAGCCTCAGCACTTGGAGTTCTCTTCTCTTCCCCTTTGGAATCCCTGGTTGAGGTGGCAACTCAGAGTATCGAGCAAGCAACCTCAGACAAGGCACAGCTTATTAACGCCAAAACAGAGATTGCTCGGCTTTTGCTTGCAAGCCGGGTGAAGCAGGCAACACAGATTGACACGATTCCCTTGGTGCTGTGGAACATCGAGGAGGATGTAGATTTAAAAAGTCTTGCAACCGCCATTGCAGACTACGAACATCTAGCCTTATGTGCAATCAAGGAGGATGGTCAGCGGCTTTTGTGGTTGATAGCCCTCTGTGGCAAAGCTTCTTCCTTAGTCGACTTTCATGCTGGAAAAAGAGATCTGCTTGCCTTGATCGACGGTAAGGGCGGTGGGAAGCCCCCTCTGTATCAGGGAGTAGGGAAGGGCGATGGCAAAGCCTTCCTCTCTGCGTTCGAGGCGCTTTTTCTATGAAACTGCTTCCTTTTTTGAAGCGCCTGGTCTCCAAGGAAACCTACCTGAAAGAAGATGGTTCTTTGCACGTAAGAAAGCTTCTTTTTAGAACTGTTCTTTTGATGTTGTTCATATTCACCCTGTATTTTATAGGGTTGAGGTACTATCGCTTGTTGGGTTGGAATGAAAACCTGGTAGTGCAGCAGTTCATAGAAAACTTTGGAGTGCACGGAGTGGCACTCTATGTATTCATTGTTGATTTGTTTGTTCTGCCTCTTTCTGTTGACCTGATGTGGCCATTTGTCATGGATTGGCATCCCGTCATCGTGGTGTTGGTGATGGGGACCAGCTCAGTGTTGGGTGCTTTCTGTGCCTACCTCTTTGGTCGATTGGTCGGCTTGATACCGATATTCAGACGATGGGTACTCAAGCAGTCGGGAACCCATACCGAGCAATTGATCACTCGGTATGGCATCTGGGCGATTGTTATCAGCGGCCTCACACCCCTTCCGTTCTCCACCATCTGTACAGTAGCAGGCATTCTTGAGCTCAAAATGCACCACGTTTTGCTCTCTAGTTTGATCAGGTACGTGAGGATGGCACTGTATTACATGATTTTCATCGGTCTGTTTGCAGTAGGTTGAGCACCTGTTTGATCTCGTCTATTACCAAACGAGTTCTCAAAGCAGCATCGCCGGTATATTGTGAAGCATCCAAGCTCTCAAGAATCTTTTCTTCTGTGAGATAGCTTCTGACTGTTTCATCTTCACTGAGCATCGTTTTGAGTGTGTTCGGCTTTCCTTGTTGTACCTGATCCCATGCCTTGAGGCTGTGGCTTCTGATAAGCTCGTGCATCTCTTGGCGGTTTGCCCCATGCTTGCCGAGTTCCATCAACAAGCGTTCACTTGCTGCAAAGATTCCATAGCTTTCAAGATTACGCCCTATGCCCTTGTCATGGATGTTCATCGCCTTGACCACCTTCTGGGCACTGTTGAGAATTTCATCTGTTGCGAGGAATATTTCCGGGAGAACCAAACGTCGGTTCGCACTGTCATCCAAGGTTCTTTCAAGCAAGGTTGCCGCCGCATTTTGCCAAAGCACCGATTGCTGAGCTTCGACAAACCTGCACAGGCTGTCGATCTTTTCACTGTTGATCGGGTTCCTCTTGAAGGGCATTGCAGAAGAGCCTACCTGCTTTGCCCCAAACGGCTCGCTCCACTCCCCGATGGGAGGGCTTTGCAGGAGTCTGAAGTCAAAGAAGAACTTGGAAAGGGAGGCACACAGGGAGGAGAGGGCGGTTCCTACTTTTAAATCTTGTTTGCGAGGGTATACTTGCGTTGCGGCTGTAAAAGCTTCAAGCCCCAGCGTCTGCATCACCTGATTTTCCATCTCTTTTGCAGTAAGATTTGTTCCTTTCAACAATTCAGCATAACTGGCACTTGTTCCTACCGCACCCTTCATGCCCTTGCCTCTGATTGATTGTTCCAGAAGAAGGATCGTCTGTAGATCTTCGTTCAAGTCCTGTGCAGTCTGAGCGAAGCGGTAGCCCACTGTGGTGGGTTCTGCTGGTTGGATATGAGTGAAAGCCATGCAGGGAGTTTCTGCATAGGCTTCCATTTTCTCAATAAAAAGCAATATCAGGTTTTTCAGTTGTTCCCTGATGAGGGAGAGCGCCTCTCTTATACGAAGCGCATCCATGTTGTCCAGAATATCCATGCTTGTTGCACCAAGGTGGATCACAGACCTGGCTAGCGGACATTGCTCTGCGTAGGTCTTTATCTCTGCCATGAGGTCGTGGTGTATTTGTGCCTCGATCTCACTTGAGCGTTGAATATCAATACGATCTTGGTTTGCGATCAACTCAGAGAGTTGTTCTTCTGTTACAAGATCAGCCTGCCTCTGAGCTGTTGCAAGAGCAACCCAGATGCGCCTGAGCAGCTTTCTCTTGTGTTCCTCACTAAAGACAGAACGCATTGAATCGCTGCCGTAGCGCCAGGTAAAGGGTGATATGTACGTGTCATGGGTAAAGCTTTGCATAGAGTCCTCCGCTACCTGTGACTGTACCTGCTAATCTTATATCTGGTCAATCGACATAACGGATTGTCTCCCATGCCTTGTTGTACATTTCCAGATAGGTTCCCAAATCTTCCTTAAGCTCATAGTTTGCCAACATGTCAACCGTGTAAAAAGGTGTTGTGGTTCTATATTGATCAGCTTCGCTGTTTACCGATGAGGGGAAATGGAACCGATCAAGGAACTGGGCATAGTTGTCGGGTCTGTGGATGTAGTTAATGAACTGAAGGGCAAGGTCGTAGTTTCTTGCACCCTTTGGAATGCACATGGAGTCGAGATACATGGGGCCGCCTTCAGCAGGAAGGAAGAAATCAACATTCGCCCATTGGTTTTCCGGCAACTCTTCAAAGATGGCTTCTGCATACCCATGAGCTACCCAGTACTCTCCGCTTGCAAAAGATTTTGCGAATCCTTCAGCATCGAATTTGACCAAGTTGGGTTTCCAAGAATCATTAACCAGCTTTCTAGCCTCTTCCAACTCTGCAGCATTGGTGGTATTCACCGAGTAGCCGAGGTAGGCAAGCGCATCACCCATTACCTCGCGCATGTCGTCCATCATGACCATTCTTCCTTTAAATCGGGTGTCTGCGAAAATATTCCAGCTCCGCTCATAGTCTTTTGCCATTCTGGTGTTTACTGCAATCCCGCTTGCACCGAGGAAGTAGGGTACAGAGTACTCCATATCCGGGTCATAGGTAGCTTTGCTGAGTGCTAAATCGGTGATGTACTGGAGGTTTGGCATCTTGGACTTGTCCAACTTTTCCAGCATGTTCAGATTCATCATGATCGAGACATAGTCGCCTGAAGGGAAGATAATGTCGTAGCCTGCATTCTTGCTGGCCATCAGTTTGGCGAACATTTCTTCATTGGACGCAAAGTAATCCAGGACAACTTCTACACCGAATTCTTTCTCAAAAGCTTCAATGACAGAGTCCGGAGTATAGTAGGACCAGTTGTAGACGTAGAGTTTTTTGCTGCTTGCAGTACCTTTGGCACCTCTGGAGCAACCGAACAAGAGCAGGGAGGCTAGAACGACTAATAGTACGAGAAGAATGTGCTTGGTGGTAGGTTTGCTCATGGCGAAACCTCCTGTGATGTAATGTCTGCCCGTCCAGGTCAACATACGCCATTCCCTGGATCGGTGGTAGAAGTGATGCCTCATATAGAGGCTCCTATATGGATTCTAGGCGGCAGTGGAGAGATATAGATTGGATTGAACAGTGTGCATGGTTTGCATCAAAACTCTCCTTGAAAATCAGCCCCATAATTGGGTATTTTGGAAGCAGAGTCAATTACTTGAGAGCATAAAAATCAAGATTTGTCAAATTTTTTTCAACAGGTTTGGAGTGTTGCAAAAACTTCTGATATTCAAGATACTTGTAGGCAAGCCCTATGAATAAAAACATCTACTCACAGGAGGAGACAAACCTCCACACTCATAGCTTTTATTGTGGTCATGGAACTGGCACTATCATGCAATATACGAAAGAAGCCCTGCAAAGCGGACTAGCATTGCTTGGTTTCAGTGAGCATTGTCCGGTAGAGGATGACCGTTGGAAAAAAAGTCGGATGAAGCAAGAGCAGATACCCCTGTATGAGCAAGATTGTCAAGAAGCCAAGGTCCAATACGACGGGAAACTGCACATACTTACCGGGTATGAGTGTGACTACCTCAGGCAATACGACAGCTACTATGCATCGGTCAAGGAGCGCGTGGATTATCTGGTCTGTGCCATCCACGATCTGAGTGAGGATCTCAATCAGGAATACTCAGTATTCTGGAATCGTCTGAGCAAGAAGGACCTTGCTGCCTATGCCGATATGTATTGCAGTGCTCTTTCATCCGGATTATTTCTATTTGGCGCACATCCGGATGTATTTGCCTATAATTATTTCAGCTGGGATGCAGAGACCGAGGCCATAAGTAAAGCTATCATCGAGTGTGCCGTGGCCAATGATGTGGCTCTTGAAATCAACGCAAACGGAATGCGTAAGCGCATGGTAGGAAGCCGCTACCCCTATCCTTTGACAGAATTCTGGAACATTGCAAAAGAGTACCCCCTGAAAGTAGTTACCAACAGCGATGCTCACGCTCCCTTTGAGATTCGTTCAGGCAGGGATGAGTGTTTCTCGCTTGCCCAGGAGCACAACCTGCAATTTGTCTCCTATCAGGTGGATGATCAAACAGGTCTTACCTTGATTGCTCCCTAGCGTTTCTTCTCA
The DNA here is from genome assembly GCA_964547185.1 of uncultured Sphaerochaeta sp. Taxonomy (GTDB): domain Bacteria; phylum Spirochaetota; class Spirochaetia; order Sphaerochaetales; family Sphaerochaetaceae; genus Sphaerochaeta. The sequence continues at coordinate 25,432 of CAZJMG010000033.1, read as the reverse complement.
GCACAGCAGACGCACAGCAGTGCTTCAGGAACTTGTTCCAGCCTTCCCTCTGGAATTTCCTTGGCGCAGCGGATACACAGCCCGTACGTCCCCTGTTCAATGCGTTTCAAAGCATTCTCAAGACGATTGATACGTTGGATATTTAGCGAGAGCGCATGCTCGTTGATGGCTTTTTCACCGATTGCCTCCATTCTGGTGACTCTTCCGAGGCTCACAGAGGGGGCGATCACTCCTGTTTCCTTTTGTAAGAATTCATTTGTTTGCCTCAGTTGTTCAATGAGATTCTTGATGTTTTCTTCTTTTTGATGCAAAAGTTTCTTATCCATCTCTTCTTCCTGATGTTTAAAAATTTTTACCTTTTCAGACAAGATTTTGTATTTCATTTTTCTGCTGAAGGTGTAAAAGGAATGAACCACAAGGCCAACAACATTCCAATCGTCCACAAGAGGCCAAGAAAACCGGTACTGGTAAAGGAATTGGTAAGTCGTTGTACAACACTGAAAATCCAAGGCCCGATGGCGCTTCCTGCTACAATGATGGACATTGCAAAGCCACTGAGTGCTCCGATGTGCTTTCTTCCATACAGTTTAGGCCAGGTTACGATATTCAGCATGCCAAACAGGCCCCCTCCGATACCGTAGCCAAGGATGACCATGAAGGTTCCCAGTGGACTGCCTAGGTCGAAAAGAGCAACAGAAGCAATGCCGATTGAGAGTGTAAAAGCTGTATAAATGTACTTTATTGAGATTCTGTCACTGAGATAACTGCCCAGAAATCTTGCAGCTATTGAAATAATAGAGATGGGAAGGAAGATTTTTACTGCTTGGTCAGCCAAGATGCCGACTTCTTGATATATTGACACCACATGGAACGTAAAGGCCGTGTTGAACAGGGCCCAGTATCCCATGGCAGAGAGTATGATGTAAAAAGCCTTGTCCTTTTTAGCTTCTTTAAGAGTTCTGCTTACCAGTGCATCCTCGCTATTGGAATTGGTCTTTCGTGTAGGGCTTGACATTCCTTGCTCCAGCTCAAGACTGCAGGAAGCAGGATCACTACGGAACATAAGGAGGACGAAAGGGAGGAAGGCAAAAAAGAGTATTGCACTGAGCAGTTTCAACGCATGTTGCCAACCAAATTGATTGATAAGATGTTGCAGAGGTTGTGGGGCATACGAAAAACCAAAGGCTGTTATGATTCCCATGAGACCGACAGCCAAACCCCTTCTTGGCCCAAACCACTTGGCAACCATACCTCTGCTTGCCAGTGTCAACACCCCTTGGCCGAAGAATCTGATACCGAAAAACCCAAATACCGCAAGTGCCATAGCCACGATGTGGTAGGGGATACCCAATGAGGAGATTCCCACTGTCAATTGCGGGGAATAGACAAGCAACAATAAAAACAGGCTGAGCATCAACGTGGCTACAGAAGCTACCACACGTGCACCGTAACGGTCAAAAAGCACACCTGCAAAGGGGATGATGAAGCTTGAAGCGAGGGTGCCGGCCATATAGGCGGATGACAACCCGACACGGGAAAGCTGCAAGGCTTCGATCAGGTGGTCAGTGAATACAGAAACACCCATCGTTTGTCCTGGGATGCTTGCAAGCACTCCAAGAGAACCTGCTATAAGAATGATCCATCCGTAATAGAAAGGAAGGCGTGCAATAAGAGGTACCCGTTGAGCACCACAGAGAGTGCCCGAACTTTTAAGCATGAAAAACTCCTGAAACTGTAATTGGTATGCAACCAGTATGATGAAAACACAGAGTAGTTGCAAGCGAACCCAAAGAGGGCTGCGAGGTATCTCGGGTACCGCCATGTCCAATTTCCCTGATGCAAGAAGCCCATCTTCTCCTCTCCGGTCCTTGGAATATGCGATAACAAAGAACTAGCAACAGGGAAAAAAAGTACCCTGTGCATGACAGGGTACTTTTGCTATGCGAGAACGTGGCTGCTATTCGCATTGGTCATGGTGGGAATGCTCATGACAAATACTTCCAGTAGATTTCAATTTGCCATCCAAGTAATCTTGAACCGCTTGCCGACTCTCCCCCTGAGCTCCAAGGATCACCTCAATGTTGTGCTGGTTGAAGATGTCTACAGCACCACCACCCATGCCCCCGCTGATGATGGTGTTTACACCGATCTCATGCAGGAAATTGGGCAAGAAACCCGGTCGATGTCCTGGGTTTGCGATACTTTCACCTGCAAGGATCTTTCCTTGGTCGGTATCGAATACCTCAAAAGTCTCGCAATGGCCAAAATGGCCGCAGACTTCCTTGTTCTCACTAGCAACTGCTACTCTCAACATCTGTTACTCCCTATTTTCAACTAATGTGCAGAGGGCATCAAGATCGACCCCCTGGTATGATTCGATCTCTCCACGATCACAAGCTTCGCTGAGCTTTGGATCGATAGGTAGCTTGGCGATCACCGGCAGCCCATGTGCCTGTGCGATGCTGTCTATATGACTCTCACCAAAAATCTTGTACTGTTTTTGGTTGTCAGGACAGAGAAAATACGAGAAGTTCTCCACCAATCCTACAATTGGAATATTCATCATGTTTGCCATGTTCACCGCTTTTTCTACCACCATGGAAACCAATTCCTGAGGAGATGTTACGATGATAATACCTTTTACAGGAAGAGATTGGAAAACGGTAAGTGGAACGTCTCCAGTTCCTGGAGGCATGTCGACAAATAGATAGTCCAGCTCTTTCCAATCCACATCAGTATAGAAAAGCTTTACCGTGTTGGCGATCAGCGGTCCTCGCCAGATGACAGCGTCACTCTCTTTCTCCAAGAGCATGTTGGTAGAAATAATCTTGATCCCGTTCTTACTGATAGCCGGATCGATTCTCCCTTCTTCTCCTGTCGCCTTCGCGTGAACCCCGAAAGTCTTGGGAATTGAGGATCCGGTAATATCGGCATCCAGGATCCCTACCGTATGGCCCTTTGCCCTCATTGCACTGGCGATAAGGCTGGTGACTGAAGATTTTCCCACTCCGCCTTTTCCGCTTACAATGGCGTACACGGCTTTTATGGAACTTCCGTTCTTCAGCTCTGCTTGCATGCTCTGTTCTTGCTTGTTTTGTTGCATAGAAATGTCCTTGTTCTCAATCAAAATTGCAGAATATCCGAACCTCTCAGGTATTCTATCTTATCATTCATCAAAATTTTCAGCGCTTGGTAGTTTTCCTCCCCTGTACAGTGACAGGTATAGAACTTTGCCTTTGTCTGGAGCAATATATCGGCAATCTGTTTCAATACTTCAGGCTCCTCCGGCTTTCCAGTACGATGATTGTACAGGTGGAATCCTCCAATGACATGAGTAGGGTAGTACCCCCATCTCTCATGAAATGCTGCGAGGATGTTCACAATGCCTCGGTGGGAGCACCCTGAGACCAAAAGACTCTTTGTGCCTTCCTCTACTACGAGATACTGCTCATGCGTAAATGAGTCAACCTGATATGACTCTCCTTCCTTCTTGAACAAGCTCAAATTGCCCGTAGGAACCAAGTTTGCCTGTTCCACCTTGCTGAATACGGAAAGGCCTTCTGCTATCGGGGTGTAAGCAGATGTAAAGATCAGGCGATTGAGATTCATCAGATTCTTATCAAGGCCGATATAGTGGTATTGACCATCCTCGCGTTGTGAGTAGAAAGGACCGAAAGCCTCTTTCCTGATATAAAGTGGAGCTTTGTCATTGCGGGCAAAGAACGTAGACAGCCCTCCACCATGGTCGTAATGACCATGGGAAAGGACAGCGGCATCAATGGTACTCAGGTCAAGGCCAAGAACATCTGCATTCATTGCAAAATAGTCACTTGCCCCGGTGTCAAAGAGAATCTTTGTATCTCCTCGCTCGATGACGAGACTCAGTCCGTGTTCAGTCTTGAACTGTGGATTGTTTGCCGTATTTTCCAATAGGGTGGTGATGGTCATAGGCCTTTGTACTCCTTCAGTACCTGCAAGGTTTTGTAATACGCATCCTTCATTGCCTCAGAGCCTTTGCTCTCTATTTCGATGAGCGTTTTCCCTTCATTGATAGCACGTACCGCTTCTGTATCGTAGGGGACTTTCCCTACAAACGGAAGACCTTCCTCTTTACAGTATGTTTCAATATCCGAACAGATGGCCTCGTTCGTATCATGCTTGTTGACCATGACTGCAACAGGAACCTTGAGCTGTTTAGCACTCTGTACAACTCGCTTGAGGTCGGATATTCCACTGAGCGAAGGTTCAGCGACCATCAAGGCTAGATCAACGCCGCTGAGCGAAGCAATGACAGGACACCCGATACCCGGACTCCCGTCAAGGATTGCCACCTCAGCTGTTTCTTTTGCCCCCTCAAGTTGCTTTTTAACTTCAGTGACCAGTTTCCCGGTGGTTCCACTGCCCATCAAGAGCGTTGCAGTACTGAAATGTTCATCCGAGCGGGTGTAGAGATGCAGCAAACCTGCAGGTTCATCATGCATCGTGATGGCATTAGCCTTGCAGACATGCATGCAATATGAACAGCCTTCACAAGCGATGGGGTTGACCGAATAATGACCATCTTTGACAACTATGGCGTCAAAATGACAAACTTCATAGCAACGATTGCAGCCATTGCAAAGATCTTGATCGATTACAGCCTTAGGAAGACCGAAATAATCACGATCTTGTTTTTCAGGAAATTGCCCTGAGACCAAATGAAGGTTTGGAGCATCCACATCACAATCAGCATAGGCTTTTGCTTGGTTTAATTTGATGAAAGAACTCGCGACGGTAGTTTTTCCCGTACCGCCTTTACCGCTGAGTATGAGAATCTGAAGCATCCAGTACCTCCTTCAAAAGATTCGAAAAGAACTGTCTGTACTGCTCTTCTTCCTCACAGGCGAGTAGAGCGTTGCTGCTCAGTTGTGCAAGATGTTCATCATACGCAAGAGAACCTAAAATCTTAAGGTTGTGCTTTAAGGCGTACTCCTCTGAAGGATTCGCTCCTGCTTGTGTCTTGTTTAAAAGAACTGCGCATTTTTTACCCATGAGTGTAACAAGCTCATGTACCATTGCAAGGTTGTGTGCACCAAAAATGGTAGGCTCAGCTACAAGCAAACAAAAATCAGCATGGTCGATTGTCTCAGTGACCAAACATCCGCTTCCTGGAGGACTGTCGATGATGACAATCCCCTCATGCGTCTTCTTGAGCAACTCCTTGATGATCGGTACAGCAGAGCTTTCGCCGATGTTCATCTGACCTGAATAAAACTGCAAGGTCTTTGATGTTCCCTGCACCACTGATCCGATCGGGTATTGCTGTTGCACAAGAGCCTGCTGTTTACAAATGGCACTACAGAGCCCACAGCTGTGGCAGACTTCGTTGAATATCAGCAAGTTTTTGCCGACCAGGGCCAGTGCGTTGAATGCACATGCTTTGACACACTTGCCACAGGCTGTACATTTGCTTTGGTCAACCACCGGTTTTTCAGAGAAGATGGTCTTCTGTTCAGTGATTGTTGGCTTGAGAAACAGATGTCCGTTTGGTTCCTCTGTATCACAATCAATATACGTAGCGTTTTCTGCACATGCGGCTAGATTTACCGAGACCAGTGTTTTTCCTGTTCCCCCTTTGCCGCTGAGTACAGCAATAATTCGATCAGTGGCCATTATGATATCCCGGATGAACGTTTGAAAGCGAGACCAGCTTATCTTCAAGTAAGTTGGTAATGTTGTCTGCAATACTGAGGTTCAGAGCTTGCAACAACTCTATCTTTGCTGCTTCCAATACTTTTGCTGCATTGTCTCCCAGTCGAAAGGTGATTACAGCATTGATATGTTGGTCAGCCAAGTTCTGTGCAGCCTGTATACCTGCACCACCGGGGCTGTTGGCAGCACTATTTTCAATAAAGGTGCTGTTCTCTTTTTCTGTGTCATATATACAATAAAACGGTGCTCTGCCGAACGAAACGCAAATAGCGCTGTCCAGACTCTTTTTTTCTGCCGGTACTGCTACAATCATACTGTGTTATCTCCTTGTCTGTGTGCGTGATGGCCATGGCCTAATCTACAACCCCGGCCGCATTGGCGACGGTGTGGTCCGCTATGGTCACAGAGGCGATATTCGCCTCCTTGTATGAATAGGATCTTTCCTTCAACCAACGATTCGGCAATTTTTTTCCTCGCCGTATCATAGATGCCTTGCACTGTAGTTCTTGCTACATTCATTTGCTCGGCACACTCAAGCTGGGTCAATCCTTCTCTGTCGATCAACCGAATCGTCTCGTATTCATCGACGGTCATTTCGACGATAGCGCTATCATCCAAGCCGGCCCCTAAAGGGCCGAACTTGGTAATCTCTGGAAGGGCGCATACACTGCGCCATTTGCGGGGACGGGGCATATAGTCTCCTAGTTCTCGCTCTCTTTTGAAAGCAATGAATTGATATCTCTCAATTCATCTTCCAACATTCTTTTACGTGTTTCAAGATTGGGTGCAACCCCATACCCCATGGACCAGCCAAAACCGCGGCCGAACCCACAACGTCTTCCAAATCCCATTCCCATTCCGTAGCCATATGCTGAACTGGCATTCGGTCGGCAATTTCCCATTCCTCTTCCGGTCATGGGCCCGTAGCCCATCGGACCTGTTGCGTCTCTTCTTGGCATATCGTGCCTCCTATAGTTAGTAATTAATAATCGACATATGTCATTAACTATGGTAAGCATAGTCGTGTTATTGGCATATGTCAATAACTATGGAGAAGAAATGTACATTTTTTTAACGTTGATTATGGCTGTGCTATCAGCGATTGAAACATCTCGTATCCTTTGCCTGAAACATCCTCACCCAAAGGGTCTACAGAAAATAGATGCTCCAAAAAGAGTCCGCCGGCTCCCAAGGCAACCGCATATTCTCCATCATCCACAAAACAGACCTCGCAAGATCCCTGATCTGGATAGCTGTAATTCTTCTTTATTTCCTGGTTGATAGCATCAAGCACCTTATTGCCATACTTTTGGATTCCTCCTCCCAATACCACCAAGGAGAGGTTCAGGAGATTGACCAAAAACGCCACATGAGAGGCAAGCTCGTGGATTACTGCATAAATAGTGTCAGGATATTTTTCTGGATTACTGATTCGTTCATCATCTATGGAGAATTGATTGACGTTCTTACTATTCCACAGAATACTTTTAAACTCTCCTGCAGAGTAGTTGTCTCCTCTGAGCACCTTGCCATGAATGACCACTCCCATACCTACGGCAAAGCCTATGCGTGGCGATGTTGATTCCCTGCTATGAAAGCGGTCTTCAGCCAAAACAAACAGGAAGTTCTGTGAACGTTTTCTTTGACTTCTAATCATCTCGTCCCAGCAGCAACAATTGGCATCGTTTTCAATAAAAACAGGAATATTGGAACAGGTTCTCACTTTTTGTACGAAAGGGTAGGGCTTTTCTATACCTAGAGGTATAGACTGCATGATGCTTCCTGTATCGGGATTGATAAGACCCGCCATACCGACTCCTATACCGATGAGCGGCATGTGCAAGGCATGCAAGTCGTCCTGCAATTGCTCCAGGGCCCAATGAAAAAGATTGCTCAATTCTTCATCATTGCTATCTATCTTCAGCTTTTTCATTCAGAAAACTCTTCCTAAGCATTACTCCTGATAATGGTTCCGAATTTTCTAATGCTGTGGGATTGGAAAAATCAGTAGTGTCTGATTCACAAAGGACACAACTATATTTTGATCATCCTTATAGTTCTTTTGAGAGAGGATCAAACGAGAATCATAATGGCATAATAAGAAGATTCATCCCTAAAAGTAGTGATATAGGATTAGAGAAAAAGAGCACGATTAGAAAGATTCAAGACTGGATGAATACCTACCCAAGAAAGATCTTGCAAGGAAGGTCTCCTTTAGAAGCTTTAGTGAATGAATTAGGGGATTGCTTTAAACTTCCTTATTTCCTGGAGGTTAGATAATGAAGAAAAACGGACAATTTACTTTACAAGGGACCTCAAATTTCTCTCGTGGATGTCATAAAAAAGAAGGCCCGAAGGCCTTCTCTTAAGAATTACAGAATAATAATTTGATCTCGCTCTGGTCCAACCGAGATGTACTTGATTGGAGCTCCTACCAGCTTTCCAAGACGCTCGCAGTAGATTTGAGCGTTTTTGGGAAGGTCTTCCCATTTCCTGGCTGAAGTCGTATCACACATCCAACCGTCGAATTCTTCGTAGATCGGCTCTGCAATTTCTTGCTCGGCTGTTTCAGGAAGATAGTTGATGATCTCTCCGTTGACCCTGTAGGCTGTACATACCTTGATTTTTTCAAAGCTGTCCAGGACATCGAGTTTTGTCAAAGCAAGAGCGGTAAAGCCATTGAGCCAGCAGGAGAAGTCTGCAGCAACTGCATCAAACCAGCCGCAACGGCGGGGCCTGCCCGTAGTTGCTCCGTATTCTCCCCCGATTGCCCGAAGCTTTTCGGCTGTCTCATCATGCAGCTCGGTCATGAAAGGACCTCCGCCTACACTGGTGGAGTATACCTTGGTGACCCCGATGACCTCGTCGATCCTGCTTGGGCCAAGGCCGCTTCCGATGGCGGCTCCACCGGAGGTAGGGCTGCTGCTGGTGGTGTAGGGATAGATACCCCAGTCAAGGTCTCTCATGACCCCAAGCTGCCCTTCAAGGAGAATTTTCTTATTCTCAAGGTATGACTGTCGGACGACCGGTAGCGTATCGATGATTTTGTCACCAAAACGTTCTTTCCACTTCATGCAAAGAGCCATCAATTCATCGGTTGTCATCTGCGGCAAACCAAAGAACGCAAGCTCTCTGTTTTTCTGGGGGAGTACCATCTCTATGCGATTTTTCAGTCGGTCGAAATCAAGCAAATCAGCAGCACGAACGCCACAGCGGGTTGCCTTGTCACTGTAACAGGGGCCGATACCTCGCTTGGTGGTTCCTATCTGCATCTTGCTGCTCTTCGATCCTTCCTGGGCTCCGTCAAGAGCGCAGTGATAGGGCATGATCAGATGGGCTCGGACGTCAATGAACAAATTATCGACTGTCACGCCTTTCTCGGTGATGGTCTCAAGCTCTTGAGCCATGGTCTCGAAATTTACTACGGTTCCTGCCCCTACGATGTTCATCGTTTCAGGGTTGAAAATTCCCGAAGGAATGATGTGCAGGGCAAATTTGCCCTTGTCATTGATTACGGTGTGTCCTGCATTGTCGCCACCTTGGAAACGGATGACCAAATCAGAATTCACCGCCAAATAGTCAACGATGCGGCCTTTGCCTTCATCGCCCCATTGGGCACCTACGATGGAAGTTACGTTGCTCATCAGTACAACTCCTTGCCTTCTTTTGCCATAGCTTGCAACATCTTGGATTCAAGCTGGGTATGCTCCTCGATATCATCGGCATCCCAAGGATACTTGATCCAAAGGTCTGCAAGCTCCATCCCTGCGAAGTATCGCTTGATCTCAACAGGGAACTCAACATCCTTCTCTTTCAGCTTGTTGTGAAGCACCAAGACGGAAATCTCCTCAGGCTTGAACTTCAACAGCTCTCCAACGCAGTACGCAAGTGTGGCTCTTGTATCGTCAACCTCATCGATCAAGAGGACTTTCTTGCCCACAAGCTGGGACTGTACTTCATCAATCCACTGAATTTTGGTTGGATGGTCTTTGTGTTTTTTGTCAATTCCATAATACGAAATACCGACGGCGTAAATCGGACGATTGATGAATGTTTTCATTATTCGAGCGGGGATGAATCCTCCGCTACCGATTGCAACGATTACATCCGGATCGAAGCCAGAGTCCAGCAACTCTGTACTGAGTTTTTTAACCAGTTTGTGAACCGAATTGTAACTGACATAAAATTTCTTGTCGTCCATGAAAAGCTCCTTAGGCCTGTGGGTACATTTCTGCTATATAGGGAAGTGTCCTGTATTTTTCATTGTAATCGAGTCCATAGCCAACCACCCACACGTCAGGGATTGTAAAACCGATATAATCAATATCGACCGGCACGATATGCCGATCGGGTTTATCAAGCAGTACTGCTGTTTTGACTGATTTTGGATTTCTTGTTTTAAAGCTGCGAATCAGGTAATCAAGGGTATTGCCGCTGTCCAGAATGTCCTCGATGATCAATACATGCTTGTCTTCCATGTTTTCTCTGGTGTCCATAAGCAGTCTGACATTGCCGCTGTGGTCCCCGTTGTAAGAGGAGAGTGCGATGAAATCAACCACATGCTTTACATTGAGTTTTCTCGCCAAATCAGCGATGAAAATGAAGGATCCTTTCAGGACCCCTACCAAAATGAGTTGGCCATCGAGCTTTGCATAATCATTGCTGATTTGTCGTGCTAGTTCATCTACTCTTCGATTGATCGTATCGGCATCGATAAGAACACGGGCGAGATCCTCTGTCAAAGCAGGGATCGCGAGGGAATCTTTCATTGGGCCTCCTCAACGCAACAGTTGCCTGTTGAACATGTCCTGTATGGTGATAGGAATATACGAAAATCAGGGGAGTGTCAACGTCGTGCGACAATGGGATAAACAGCAGAAGGGGAGATGTTTTTGCTACTTGACCATACTCAAGAGCGGAAGATACACTGAAAGTAGAGAAAAGGAGGCTGACCATGTATGTTGAAGTTCCCATTGATTTGCTGCAAATGAACCCTTTTACAGCGATAGGTACCGATGGCTTTCTCATTACAGCAGGGACTAGTGAGAAGTTCAATACAATGACAGCTTCATGGGGTTCCATGGGAGTCCTATGGGGTAGGAACGTTATCATTCTGTACGTAAGGAAAAGCCGTTATACCCATCAGTTTCTCCAAGAACATGAAGGGTTTACCGTATCGTTTTTCCCGCCTCATATGAAGGAGAGCCTTGTGTGGTGCGGTGAACACAGCGGTCGCGATTATGACAAGGCCGCCCAGGCAAAACTTGATGTTACCTGTCTTTCTGCACCAAATGGAGCTGAACGTGTAACCTTCAAGCAGGCATCGTTGGTTTTCTCCTGTACGAAAGCTGCCAGCTTTGCCATGGATGAAGGTTCGTTTGTGCTACCACAGATACAGGATTTTTATAAGGACGGAGATTTGCATACGGTTTACATCGGTTTTGTTGACAGTATACTCTCCAACCAATAGGATAGAGAAACAACCTAAATAACGCGAACGCGGGCTTGAAAGGCAGGACTGCATATCCTGCCAAGGAGCAAACATGAATTTTTCAAAAGACCAGGCGCAAGATGCGCTTTCCATCATGGCACGTTCTCGTCGATTCGAGGAATGTATCGACGATTTCTTCAAAAGAAAAGAAATGCATGGGACCACCCACCTCTCCATAGGCCAAGAAGCTTGTCAAGCGGGCTTGGCCCTTTCTTTGCGTGAGGGGGATTGGATTGTCCCCACCCATAGATGCCATGGACATACCCTTGCAAGAGGTACCTCCGAGAGGAAAATGTTCAGTGAGATGTTCGGCTCTGCCGACGGAATCTGCAAAGGACTTGGTGGGTCCATGCATATGACTGATGTGCAGACCTTCAATGCAGGATCTTCTGCTGTGGTGGGAAGCGGTATAAATCTTGCCCTCGGTTTGTCCTTTGCCTTGAAGATGCAAAAGAGCCAAGCTATCAGCGTGGCAATCTTTGGCGATGGGGCGACAAGCAGAGGAGCCTTGCATGAGTGCATGAATCTTGCCTCTGTGTGGTCTCTTCCCTTGTTGTTCTTTTGTGAGAACAACATGTACGGAATGAGTGCCCAAGCTTCAAGAATGATTTCCACACAATCGATTGCCAGTCGCTCAGACGGGTATTCAATGAACTGGGCGACGGTTGACGGCAATGATGTGTCTGCAGTCCATGAGGCTTGTCAACGTGCAGTGCAAACAATTCGATCAACCTCAAAACCGTATTTTTTAGAACTGAAAACCTATCGTTGTTGCGGGCATTCTAAAAGCGATGCTTGTGTATACCGCAGTAGTGAGGAAGAAGCTGAATGGGCGAAGCGCGATCCTATTTTTCTATTCAGTAGAAGGTTGGTTGCAGAAGGAATCTTCTCTGAAGAAGAGGTGGCCACCATCTTGTATGATGCTCGTGCAAAAGTGGATGCATCGGCTTTGGATGCTCTTGCCGTGCGAAATACAAAGATAAGTTTGCAGCAGGCACAAGAGTACCTTTTTGCACCTGAAGATGAAGAAATATATAAAGTTTGTCATACCACCAACAGAATCAGCTATCGTCAAGCCATTCGCGAAGCTTTGGCAGAAGAGATGAGTCGAGACGGCAGAGTGCATCTGATCGGTGAGGATATCGGACAATACGGCGGCTGTTTCAAGGTGACAGGGGACTTGTACAAAGAGCATGCTTCCCAGATTCACGAGACTCCGGTCAGTGAAGAGGCTTTCACCGGTATGGCGGTCGGCTCGGCAATGTTGGGATTGAGGCCTGTTGTTGAGATCATGTATGGTGATTTTGCTACTCTTGCCAGCGATCCGATCATCAATCATGCAGCAAAGATACGCTTCATGAGTGCAGGACAGCTTTCGTGTCCGATGGTCTTACGCCTGCCTATCGGAAGCGGAACCGGTCATGGGGCCCAGCACACCCAATGCCTGGAGGCGATGTTTGCCAACATCCCCGGGCTCATCATTGTTGCCCCCTCCTGTCCTGGCGATGCCAAAGCACTACTCAAGAGTGCAATCAGGAGCAACAATCCGGTACTCTATTTTGAACATAAGCATCTGTATGACAATTTAGGACCGGTTGGAGATGATCAGTACCTGCTCGAACTAGGCAAGGCAATTGTCAAAAAGCGCGGAAAGGATGTGACAGTCGTTTGCTACAGCCATGCCGTTACGACTGTTTTGGACGCGGCAACGGTATTGAGCCTTCAGGATGAGATTGAGGTGGAAGTCATCGATCTTGCCACGCTCAAGCCGATGGACACTCAGACTATACTCAAGTCGGTGAGGAAGACAGGAAGATTGCTTGTTGTGCATGACAGCCCAGAATTCGGTGGATATGGGGCAGAGGTTGTTTCCGCTGTCGTTTCGGATTTGCAATCTCTCTCTTCTTTGAGGGTTCCTCCTAAGCGGCTGTGCGGAAAAGAACTGCCTATACCGTTCGCTATTGAGCTGGAAGAAGTGATGATCCCTGGCAAGGAAGAAGTTATCGCTTCAGTTCGTTCGCTTTTCTAGTCCGTATAGCCTTTCCTTTTTTTCCTGTAGACGCTAAAATGCTAGCACTTGAGCCGCAGAAGTCTGCGGCTCTGACGTACAGGAGTAAGAACAGCATGGATATTGATGTAAAGAACCTGCATCCGCTGGAAGTCCGCCTTCTCAGGCATGTCGATCTTGGCCAGGCTATCAGCGCCGATCGTATTGTCGAAGAACTGGATTATAAAGTGGGACAGTGCAACCAAGCTTTCAGCTGGTTGAGCGCAAAGGGTTATCTGGTCGAGAAAAGTCGTGCTACGCGCGTCTTTTATGAACTGACAGAGCTCGGAAAAGAGCAGTATGAAAAGGGAACTCCCGCCCAGCGTATCTTTACCTTTATCAAGGCTGAGGGACCTCATGCACTGCCGGAGATCGCCTCAGCCCTGCAGCTCGAAAAGAGTGACATTGGTTCAGCTTTCGGACAGCTTTCCAAGGCTAATCTTGCAAAAATGAATGAGCAGAACAAGGCTCAGGCTATTGCAGAAGAGCTTACCGGTGAGTTTTTGGTGACGGCAAAACTACTTGAAAAGGGTATGAGTGCAGACCTTGAAGAGAACTCCCTAGACCAAGAAGAGAAGCGAGCCATGGCAAAGATTGCCAAGAAGCGCGGGGCTGCGAATTCTCCTTTCAAGGTGATTGAGCGAGAAGAGATTGTTTTTGAGCTCACCCAAGAAGGTGCTGATGCCAAAAAGGCTGTCCTTGCGGCGAATATCACCGGAGAGGAACTTGGTTCTGTGACCAGTGAGATGCTTTCAAACGGAAGCTGGAAGAGCGCATCCTTCCGCCCTTATGGCTTGAATGCTCCCACCAGCCGCCTGATACCTGGACGCCATAATCCCTACGGAAATTACTTGCAGTGGGTCAAGGACAAGCTGGCCAGTCTAGGCTTTGAAGAATTTGACGGCAGCTTGGTTGAGAATGAATTCTGGAATGGTGATGCCCTGTTCATGCCACAGTTTCACAGCGCCCGGGATATCCACGATGTATATTATGTCAAGGAACCCTCCCATGCAAAAACCATAGAGGAACCATGGTTGAGCCAGGTTGCTGCAACCCATGAGAATGGATGGGAAACAGGCAGTCGCGGTTGGCGTTATAGTTTCGATCATGAATTCACCCGGCGTCAGGTGCTCAGAAGTCAGGGTACTGTACTTTCAGCACGCCAACTTCCCAAGGCAAAAATTCCAGGTAAGTATTTCGGTGTTGCCCGTTGTTTCCGGTATGACCAGGTCGATGCAACCCATGGGGCTGATTTCTATCAGACCGAGGGAATCGTGCTCGGTGAAGATGTCAATCTCAAGACATTGCTTGGATTGTTGAAAATGTTTGCTGAGGAGATTGCCGGGGCTGAGGAAGTCAAATATGTACCAGGATACTTCCCCTTTACCGAGCCTTCGATAGAGGTGCATATCAAGCACCCGGTGCTCGGGTGGTTTGAGCTTGGGGGTTCAGGTATTTTCCGAGCAGAGGTAACAAAAGCTTTGGGTATCGATGTTCCGGTTCTCGCATGGGGTTTGGGTATCGACCGCATGGCGCTGATGCATCTAGGGCTGAATGACCTCAGAGAACTCTTTACTCCCAACATCGAGTCGGTACGCACCAGGAGGGGTAACTAATGCCTAAAATTGAAACCACCGGGAAGTTGTTCTTCAACTTGCTCGGAAAAACCTTGTCGGATAGCGAACTTGAGAACATTTTTCCTGTCGCAAAAGCTGAGTTGGATGCTCATGAGGAAGATGTCTTAAAAATTGAGCTCAATGATACAAACCGTCCTGACCTTTGGTCGGCAGCCGGTATCTCAAGGCAGCTGAAAGCGTATTGGGAAGAAGAAGCTCCTTTGTATGACTTTTTCTCCACCAGTGAAGAGACGTTCGATGATGAGGGGAGAGAACTTATCGTCCATGCATCCGCCAAAGAGGTGCGGCCCTATGCCATCGGCTTTGCGGCCAAGGGCCATGTGGTGAGCGAGGATGATCTTGAGGCTCTGATACAAAGTCAGGAGAAGCTCTGTTCCAACTTCGGGCGCAAAAGAAAAACCATAGCCATCGGTCTCTATCGTTCTGATCTTATCAACTATCCAGTGCATTATCGAGGTGCTGATCCAGATGAAACCTCTTTTGTTCCTCTTGGGATGGACAAGGAGCTTACCCTCAGACAGATTTGCAGTGAACACCCGAAAGGGCGTGAGTACGGTC
Organism: uncultured Sphaerochaeta sp.; assembly: GCA_964547185.1. GTDB lineage: Bacteria > Spirochaetota > Spirochaetia > Sphaerochaetales > Sphaerochaetaceae > Sphaerochaeta. Next base: position 10,008 of record CAZJMG010000033.1, on the reverse strand, counting down.
CTATTGTCAGTTCCCATACCCTCTTTCCTTTCCTCCATGATGACAAGGGCGGGGTGCTCAGCTTTCCTCCTGTAATCAACAGTGCCAACATTGGGGCTGTGGAGGTCGGGGACGAGAACTTGTTCTTGGAGTTCAGTGGCTCTGATTTGCGAGATTTATTCCTCTGTGCAGCTATCATGGCTTGTGATATGTCGGACATGGGATTTGAAATTCTTCCAGTGAAAGTCAAATTTCCTGAAGAGACGGAATTCGGCTCCGAGGTGACGGTCCCATATTATTTCCAGCAACCGGTTTCCTGCTCTCTTGGGCAGATTCATAAAACACTTGGTGAGAAGATGAGTGAGCAGCAGGTGCTCGATTCTTTGAAGCGAATGGGAATCTACGCAATCGCCGATGAGAAGGTCATTTATGCGACAGTGCCTGAATGGAGAAATGATTTCCTCCATCCTATTGACCTTGTTGAGGATGTGATGATCGGCTACGGTTTGGGCAACTTTGCTCCAGAGATGCCGCAAGACTTCACCGTTGGAAGACTCAGTGCCGCCGAGGAGCTGGGGAGAAAGGTGAAGGACCTGATGGTTGGACTGGGGTTCCAGGAAATGATGTACAACTATCTTGGTTCAAAACGCGAGTATGTGGATAATATGCGCTATCCCCAAGAGAAATGTATCTTCATCTCCAATCCGATGAGTGAGAACTATGAAGTGGTCAGGCCTTCAATCATCCCATCCTTGTTGGAAAGTGAGTCTGTCAGTGCCCATGCGCCGTTTCCTCATAAAATATTCGAGGTAGGCAAGATTGCCTTCCTTGATAGTGAGGACAACAGTGGAACCGCCACCCGCAATGCGTTGGGCTTCTTGGCCTCTGACAGTGTCATGGGATACAACGAGGTTTCCTCCTTGGTGAATACCCTCTTCTATTTCTTGGCAAAGGAGTATTCCCTGCAGGCGTTGTCAGACGATGGCCGTTTCATTGAAGGACGCTGTGCAAAGATCATGATAGGTCAGGTTGAAGTTGGTGTTTTCGGTGAAATTCATCCTCAAGTATTGGAAAACTGGGGAAGTGCAATGCCTACCATCGCCTGTGAGATTGATCTTGACTTGGTGATGGCTCAAAACTAGAAAAGAACCAATACTGAAACAACGAGCAGTTTCCATAGGAGACTGCTCGTTGCATATGGATTTTAGGTCATTCGCCTTTGTATCCAAGCTCTGCAGAAGCCCTTAGGCTGATTTGTTTAAGAAACAGGATAATTTCCATCGTCTTATGCGCATTGAGTCGAGATATTGGCGCAGATAGACTTAATGCAGCCACAATTTTTGACGTATAGTCTTTCACCGGAACTGCAATGCATTTAATACCCATTTCACACTCTTCATTGTCAATTGCATATCCTTGGGTTTTTATGGCATGCAACTCTTCTGTAAGGGTTTCAATAGAGGTGAACGTATTATCGGTTAACTTTTTCAATCCCATTTTTTCGATATACACTGCCAGTTGAGTTTCTGAATATTGTGCTAGGTGTAGCTTTCCTACTCCTGTGGCATGCATTGGAGCGATTCTTCCAATCCTTGACAGTGTTTGCAACATATGGTTTGGTCCATCTTCTGTGCCGATGTATACCATTTGCATATTGCTTTCGATACACAAAGATGCTGACTCATTGAATGTTGATGCTATTTCTTTCACATACTTACGTAGTGCTTGTTGAAACGGATAATGTCTTCTGTTTCGATCACCAAGGTCAGCAAGTTTGAGCGTAAGGTAGTATCTAAAAGTGACAGGGTCTTGATTTACGTATCCATATTCAATGAAAGTATTGAGAAATCTTAACACTGTACTAGGCGACATCTGCAAATCTTTTGCCAAATCTTGAAGCCTGGCACTTCCTTCCTCATAATTAGCCATGATATCAAGAATTTCCAATGCTTTTCGCAAAGATTGATTCTTTTTTATACTATCACTCTGACTCACGATATGTACCTATTCCCTCTTAAATTCGAAATTAGAAAAAAGCATGCATTCAATACAATAGTATGATTATAAGTACCGCGATTGAGCAAAGCAAGCTATTGTCTGAGATTCGTCATGAATTGGTGAACTTTTCGATCCGAATTTCAGCCGATAGAGCATGCCCGATCATCTTTTCTACTCGACACTGTCTGCTTGTGACGTGGGCAATTTCCACACTTGCTGTTCTGCTGGCCTTTTGGAATGTAACAGTTTTGAGAAATTTACCTACCCATACACCTCCTGTGTATCTTGCAGCTCGACTGGTTGGAAGGATGTGATTAGTTCCTATACTTTTATCCCCGTAAGCAACAGTGGTCTCTTCTCCAATAAACAAGGACCCGTAGTTTTTCAGTGCTTGTATATAGGGATCAGGATTCGAGAGTAGCAGTTCGAGATGTTCAGGTGCATAGTCATCCATGATTTTAATTGCTTCTTCCTGTGACTCTGCTATCACAATCTTCCCATATTTATTCCATGATTGAGAGGCAATATTTCTTGTAGGCAGTATCGTCAACTGCCTTTCTAGTTCTTTAAGAACACTTTTGGCATGACTTTCACTGAAACAGATGAGAATTTGACCGCTGTTTGGATCATGCTCAGCTTGTCCTAGTAAATCGCATGCAACTACTTGAGGATCTGCACTGTCATCGCAAATGATGCCGATTTCAGTTGGTCCTGCAAGAAGATCTATTCCACATCTTCCAAAGAGCTGCCTTTTGGCTTCAGCAACATACTTGTTTCCAGCACCACACAACATGTCTACTGGTTCAACATGATCCAATCCAAAAGCCATCAATGCAAAAGCCTGCACCCCACCAAGAATAAAAATCCTGTCAGCTCCTGCGCTGTTGATAGCTTGAACGGTCGCAGGATAATAACCAATACCCTTTACAGGGGGAGTACAGGCTACTACCGTCTCAACGCCTGCCACTTTTGCAGGAATAATGCTCATCTGTGCTGATCCGAACATGGGATATCGTCCGCCAGGGATATAACTTCCCAATCGCTGAATTGGTATATGCTTGTGGCCAAGGATTACCTGAGGACGAATTTCTACAGATAAATCTTGAAGAGTTTTTAACTGTTCCTTGGCAAATTGACGAACATTGTTTTGACAGAATGCTGTATCTTCCAAAAGTTGGGCATCACATAGTTCTGTAGCTTGTTGGATTTCTTCTCTTGTTAGTTCGAAAGAAGTAGGATTCCAATCATCAAAATTTTTACTGTATGTACGTACAGCATCCATTCCATTTTTTTCTAGATCAAGAAGCATTTCACTGACTAATTTTACTGTCTCTGGATCATGTTCGAACAGGCGGTGATCTCCCTGCTTAAGTATTTTCATTTTGGATTCTCCTTAGATTGCATGTTTCATGACTTCTTGCAGCCATAGGATGTCTATATCGCGGACATCTGTTTTCCCTTGTTTTGCTAAATAGGCAGCAGCAGCTCCTGCCGCCTCTCCCAAAGCAATGCAGTAGGCAATGTTCCGTGCTGCCGAAAGTGCTGCATGGGTTGCACTAAAACAACGTCCAGCCATGAGCATGTTTTTAAAGCCTTTGGCGATAATAGATCGATACGGCACATGGTAGAACTCTGTAGGGTCGAGTTCTCGAATATCAGTCCCGGTCCCATCCGTTGAGTGAATTTCTACACCCCCATGATTGCTCACAATAACATCATCAAACTTTCGCAGTGATTGGACATCTTCTTGGGTAAATATATAATCACCAACAATTCTTCTTGACTCTCGTATACCGAGTAAGCTGCCTGTATCAAATAGATAAGAATCTTCAAATCCTGGGAGGTATGTTTTCATGAATGAGAAAAGCAACTCAACTTGTTTTCTCCCTTCAATCATGGCATCAGAAAGTTCAATTGCATCTGTCCCTTTAAAGAGTGGAATGCGGGAACTATTCACCAACACTTGGTTGGGTTTGGGCTGGTTTAGGAATATCAGACCGCGTTGATGGAGAACTTTTTTCTCCCATTCTGTAAAACGTTCAGGGTTCTGCGCAATTATTTTATCTATATATCGAATGAAATCAGCAAAATGAGCATACATATCTTTCCTGATATTCTCACGATTTTGCTTGGGACTGAGCTTGTGGTTTGAGTATGTGTGGTATGAGATGGCAAAATCTTCTGGATTCGCTTCCATATAGTCAAGTAAGGCATCAGGATTGCAATTTCCTACACGGAACATCAAGGTAGGAGATGAGCTATAGCCTTGGGAGTTTCCTGCCACATATTCAGCACCAGCTTTGAAGGCGAGTTGACCATCACCGGTGCAGTCAATGACAAACTTGGCTGCTATGGCTTGAGTCCCCTCGATGTTTTCCACCAGTACTGTTGAAATCTGTCCCTCATTAGTGATTACATCACAGACCACACTTCCGAAAAGGACCTGAGCCTTTGCTTCCTCTACTGTCATAGTATCAAGAATGAGCTTGGTTGCTTCAGGATCAATGGGAACCTCTGGACGGCTTTTTGCAAAACTAGTCTTCTGTAAATCATCGAGTCTGTTCAATATCTCAAGAGCCAGACTGTTGTTGGTCGGAGAAATGGCAACCTTGCTCATGAGTCCTCCGGTCATCATCCCTCCAAGGGAGAACATACGTTCTACAACCAAGGTTTTGGCTCCTTGTCTTGCAGCGCTGATCGCTGCACCCACACCAGCACACCCTCCTCCGCAAACGAGAACATCAACTTCTGCAATTATGGGTATCTGTTTGTTTTCTATTGTACAATATTTCATCTGTTTCCTCTTGAGTTTTATCCTTTCAGCGCTCCGGCTGTAAGTCCTTTTGTTATATATTTGTTCAAGGTCAGGAATAACAGGAGCATGGGAAGAATAACGAGTGCAGAAGTTGCCATTCTGTTATTCCAGAGCACCAATTCTCCAGCCTTTCCGCCCATCTGGGCATATAAGCCTATCGGTAATGTTTTGTTCGCATCGCTATTGATGAGTGTAAGAGCGAGTACGAATTCGTTCCATGCATTGATGAACACAAAGATTGCCGATGTTGCAAGGCCTGGAGCAGCCATTGGTATAATCATCCTCCAGAAAATATAGTTGTTTCCTGCACCATCGATGCGCGCTGCTTCATCGATTTCTTTTGGTATCGTCTCAAAGTACGCTGCAAGCAGCCACATTGCAAAAGGGAGGTTTGACATGCTGTAGGCAAAGATCAAGCCTATGCGTTTATCAAGAAGCCCTATGCGAACGAACAGCATGAAAAGAGGGAGCACCAACAAAATTGGTGGGAACATATAGGCAAGAAGTATCGATTTTGAGAGTACTTTCTTCCATTTTGTAACGAATCGAGACATGCTGTATGCTGCAAGAGAAGCCACAATAACAGAAACCCCCATTGCGGAGAGAGAGACAACAACACTGTTGATGAACCAAGTAAAGAATGGAGAATGATAGATTACGAATTCGTAACTCTCAAATGAAACTTTAGTTGGAAATAATGAGGGATTATATACATCAAGGCCACTACGGAGAGATGTGGATATTAACCAAAACAAGGGAAAAATTGCCAGAATTAGCAGTATCACGGACACTGATGTAAGGATAATGGTTTGCATTGAACGTGCTATTATTGTTTTGGGATGGGTAAGCTGGTTAGAAGGCATCGTTGTCTCCTTTTACTTTTGAGTTGACCCATTGGTAGATTGAGAACATGAACGCTAGAAAAACGAGCATGATTACAGATACCGCTGAAGACTTACCCATTTCCATGGAATTCCAAGCATATTTGTATGCCATGATTGGTAAGTTCTGAGTCACCGAACCAGGACCTCCTCCGGTAAGAAGGAAAATCATATTGAAATTGTTAAAAATCCAGACACACCGCAACACTACGATTACCTGAAGGATTCTTTTGATATTAGGCAGAATGACATATCGAAGAGTCTGCCTTCCATTTGCTCCCTCTATCAGGGCGACATCATATTGATCTTGGGGAATCGATTGGAGTCCTGCAAGTGTGGACATCATAATCAAGGGGGCCCCTGACCAGGCATGAACAAAAACAACTGCAAGCAAGGCAGTATGCTTAGAAGCTAAAAAGGACATCGGTTCTTTAATAAATCCTTGGTTGAATAGGATTGTTGAGAGCAATCCTGAATCATTGTAGAGCCAACCCCATACCAGAACAGAAACGATGACAGGAAAAGTCCAAGGGATCATAAACAACAGACGAAGAGGTTTTGAGACGGAATTGGAAAGAAATCTATCGAGCAAAAGTGCTGCAGAACAGCCCCAGAGTATTTGTAGCAAAATGGTGTAAGTGGTATAGAGAAGTCCATTTCGCATAGAAATCCAGAGTTCTCGATTCCTTATCAGATAGATGAAATTTTCTAGAAAAATGATATCGGTAGTTCTGCGCATGATGCTTTTATTGGTGAAGCTCCATAACACACTGACAATCACCGGGTATACCAAAACAAAAGAGAGGCCTATAAGGGCGGGAAGCATGGCAAGTGTTCCGAATTTGCTATCAACATAGCCTCCTGCCTTCTTTAAGAGATTGTTGTTCATGTACGATCATCCTTTATATCGATGGGACACCCCCTTTTGGGGTTGTCCCAAAGATTATTTACCAGAAAGATTTAATATCCTGCAGCAGCGAGCTGGGATTTTATCTTCTCGTGTGTTCTCCGAACAGCCTGCTCTACTGAGACACCATCTACGATGATTGAATGGAACATATCCTCAATCTCAGATCCTGTGATACCGCTGTTGGTAATTGGTGTTGGGCCATAATCCATCCCCACACGTGCTCCGTTCATCGCACCATCCATGAATCTGCCATAGAGATGAATGTAGTTGGCAATTTTCGGGTCTTCCCAGAACAATGGGTCTTTAGACCCTTCAACGGTTATTGGTACCATATTGGGCATGGAGAAGAGGAATTCCCTATAGATGTCCTGCTTCAACAAAAATGCCATGAATTTTGAAGTTTCGGCAGAATGTGCAACACCCTTGAATTTACCGATTCCTACAAGACCAGCGCCATCAACAGGAGGAGTACTCTTCATCGGGGTGTCTATGATAGCTACCTTGTCCAAAAGATCTGGGTTGGTTCGTACAATTGCAGTGACCAAGGATCCTGCAGCAAAGATGAATCCGACATTACCTTTTACGAAGTTGTCGATTGCATCGTTTTCGCTATAGTTGAGTGCTGCTTGTCTTCCTGTTTTCTTATATAGGTCTACAAGGAATCGAACAGTTTCCACTGTCTGGGGAGTGTTGAAATTAACCTTGCCTTCCTTGTTGAAGAACTCTGCGCCATTGGTTCTCATAAAGTAAGCAAGCCATTCTTTAGCTTTATAGGCACTTTTACTCATAGGTAGATCAAACCCATAGCGGGCAGGAGGATTTGTCATTGCGATTGCAGCCTTGGCAAAATCGTCCCAAGTTTTAGGAATCGGCATCCCAAGTTCTTCAAGCCAGTCTGTTCTCACCGCCATTTTCCAAGAAAGGGTATAGTGTGGCATGGCGATAATTTTACCATCCATGGTAAGTCCGTTCAGGGGACCTGGAAGAAATGCCTCTTTTCCTCCAATCAACTCAATGACATCCTCTACAGATTCAAAATCTCCAGCCGCCCAGATAGGTATTAAATCAGCATCACCTCCAACGACCATCTGAGGAAGAGTTCCTGCCATTTTGGAAGCAATCCATTTCTGTCGAATGTTTGACCAAGGTACCAATTCTCGGACAACCTTGATATTGGGATTTATTGCTTCAAATTGTGCAATAGCGCTATCCATGGCCACGATACGATCGGGCTGGCTATATGCGCACCAGATTGTGATTGTTTTCACTGGCTCGGGTTTTGATTCTGCACTTGCGCCGCTGTAGAGAAATGAGGTGGCAATAATCATGCAAGCTAGAAAAAGTAATATTCTTTTCATTGTGTGTCTCCTTTTGATTTCCAAATGTAGTCTCTTGATACATTATAAATTTGAAATTTCAAGAAAGCTACAAGCCTTTGAGTTTTCATGGCTGCTTAGCCAATGCTGCTTAATAGATACGAATAATTCCTCCTTAATTTTGAATTATAAAATCATTTTTTATTATTGTAAAATCATATTTTGTATTCGTCAATCAAAAATGAGAGAAATTTGCATTAGATACTCTTAAAATCTAAAACAAATAATGAATAAAATAATTTTTGACTTATTTTATTTTTTCCTGTATGCTTATAAATGAAATATAATTTTGAATATTAAAATTACAGGAGGCACCAATGCAGGTTGCAGAAATAGTTGTAAGGATTTTAGAAAAGGAAGGAATTTCAGATGCATTTGGAATTCCCGGAGCAAGTATCAACCCGGTTTTCAAGTATTTGAAGGATTCTTCAATACAACATCATTTGATGAGACATGAAGAAGCTGCTGTTCATGCGGCTGATGGCTATTATCGTTCATCGTCCCGTCTCGCTTTAGCCATCTGCACCTCAGGACCGGGGGCAACCAACTTTATTACAGGACTATACACTGCAAAGATTGACTCCATTCCTTTGATTGCAATTACAGGACAGGCAAAGTCAGATCAGCTTGGTACGGATGCCTTTCAATGTGTTGATATTACAACCATGGCTAAAGAAGTCGTAAAAAAGGCTGTTTGTGTTTTGGATCCTGACTCTGTTGTGGACCAACTCAGGGAGATTTTGTATATAGCAAGAGAGGGGAGACCGGGTCCTGTCTTGATTGATTTACCCCTCGATATTCAAATGATGGATGTTCCTTTTGATCCGGATTCATATGAAAGCAAAAAAGTGGAACGTGCAATGCCGAATCCAGAAGCTCTTCATGAAATATTGAACATATTGCAATCTGCTGAGAATCCAATCATTATTGCCGGCGGAGGAATTGTACATAGCAATGCAGAAGAGGCTTTGGTCAATTTTGCGGAGACGATGCAAATTCCTGTTATAACTACCTATATGGCAAAAGGATGTATTTGTGAAGATCACTATTTGAATGCTGGAATGGTAGGTATTCAAGTCGGTGCAAGTTCAAGCGGAAATGAGATTTTTCTCGAATCAGATGTAGTATTAGGCATTGGATGCCGGTTTACTGATCGTCATACAGGGGCTTTGCCAGTATATAAAGGATCAAGAACCTTTTTGCATATTGATATTGATCCAAAAGAAATTGGCAAGCTTATAGAGGTCAAGGTGGGGGTTGTTTCTGATGCAAAGGCAGCACTGCTTGCTCTGAATGACATTGCACGAAAAGAGGGTATTAGAAATTCAAGCAGTCGTATTGCCTTGATTGCTCAGAAGAAACTGCAAGCTGATTTGCAAGGAACATTCGAAGGAGAAGTCATTAATCCCAAAGATATATTTTTGAAAGTCAATGAGATATTTGCTGATGATGTGCTCTATACGACTGGATGTGGATTAGTGCAGATTTGGAGTGGTCAATATCAAAAAATTAACAAGAGTAGAATCTATCTTCCCAGTGGTGGAGCCGGGACATTGGGATTCGATATTCCTGCAGCCATCGGAGCTAGTGTTGGTATGGACAGGGCAAAGACAGTATGCATGATGGGAGACTTTGGTTTTACATTTCTTGTTGAAGAGTTAGCTGTTGCTTCTGCATATAAAGTACCTATCGTTGTAATAATTCTCAACAATGCATACTTGAGTTTGATCAGACAAAATCAGAAATATGCCTATGGGTATGAGCATGAAGTATCAATGACGGAAAATCAGGTTGGAATCGATTATTGCAAGATTGCAGTGGGTTTTGGTTGTAAGGCTGAACGAGTATGCAGTTATGCTGAACTTGACCAAGCTCTAGCAAGGGCAAAGGAATCAAGGCAACCTTATGTTTTAGATATTCTGGTTGATCGTCAAACAGATTGCAATATGGGAAACGATATTGCACATATAAGGAAGTTTGACACATAAGAGTTTTTATGGAGGAAATAGTTCTTATTACATGCATAGCACTACTTTCTTATGGACTGTT
>CAZJMG010000032.1:0-44389 GCA_964547185.1 uncultured Sphaerochaeta sp. | reverse complement strand
GGTAGAGCAGCTCACTCGTAATGAGCAGGTCAAGGGTTCAATTCCCTTTTTTGGCTCTGACGGTTCCTATATCAGGAGCCGTTTTTTTGTCTACAACAAGAAAACCCCCGAGCCGAAACCCGGGGGGAAGTAAATATTGGTGAACTATTTATCTTTGTTTTGTGCAATGCTCGCTTGAGCTGCTGCAAGCCGTGCAATAGGAACACGGAAGGGAGAACAAGAAACATAGTTCAATCCGACCTTATTGCAGAAAGCAATAGTTTTTGGATCACCACCATGTTCACCACAGATACCGAGCTTGATATTTGGATTGGTAGAACGACCAAGCTTGACAGCCATCTCGACCAATTTTCCAACACCATCCTCATCAATCGTTGCGAACGGGTCATAATCATAGAACTGCTTATCGGTATCATTGACGTATGGCCCGAGGAACGAAGCTGCGTCATCACGGCTGAATCCGCAGGTCATCTGTGTCAAGTCATTGGTTCCAAAGCTGAAGAACTCAGCTTCCTTAGCAATCTCATCAGCTGTAATGGCAGCTCTTGGGACTTCAATCATGGTACCAATCTTGAATTCAACCTGCATATGCTGTTCATCGAAGATCTGCTCAATTACAGCAAGGGCGTGCTTCTTCGTAAAATTAAATTCCTTGTAGTTGCCTACCAAAGGAATCATGATCTCAGGAAGAACGTCATGTCCTTTTCTCTTGACATTGATGGCAGCCTCAATGATTGCCCGTACCTGCATCCTAAGAATTTCAGGGTATATGATGGCCAAGCGGCAACCACGGAACCCGAGCATGGGATTGAACTCATGTAAAGCGCTGGACTTTTGGGCAACTTCCTCAACAGTCAGACCCATTTGCAGAGCAAGCTCATGCCGGCTAGTATGATCATTGGGTAAAAATTCATGAAGAGGAGGATCAAGCAGTCTGATTGTAGCCGGTCTTCCCTTCAATGCAATAAAAATCTCCTCAAAGTCTCCACGCTGCATGGGCAGCAACTCACTCAGAGCTTTTTCTCTCTCCACAACATTGTTAGCGAGAATCATCTTTCGGATTGACATAATCCGGTTTCCACCGAAGAACATATGTTCAGTACGGCACAAACCGATTCCTTCAGCGCCAAACGCAACAGCCATCTCAGTATCATGTGGAGTGTCTGCATTCGTATAGACCCCAAGAGTCTTCAATTCCTGCACATACCCCATGAACTTTTTGTAATAAGTAAAGAGTTCTGATTCACTCTCTTTCATCACTTTATTGAGCACCTGAACAATCTCAGAAGCCTTTACAGAAATCTTGGCAGCATATACCTCTCCGGTGAACCCATCGATTGACATGTAATCACCTTCACTGAGGGTTGTTCCCTGTACTTCAAGAAACTTCTTCTGCTCATTGATCCTGATATCCCCGGCTCCACTGACGCAAGGAACTCCCATGCCACGTGCAACAACAGCAGCATGACTGGTCATACCGCCACGGCAGGTAACAACGCCTTTAGCAACCGCCATACCGCCAATATCTTCCGGACTGGTTTCAGCCCTTACCAAAATGACATCCTTTCCTACCTTGGCCATCTCCTCAGCCTTGTCAGCTGTGAAGTAGACTTGCCCACAAGCTCCACCCGGTGAAGCATTGAGACCTTTGGTTACAGCAGAAATACCGTTATCGCGAATATACTTGGCATCGAGAATCGGTGCAAACAGTTTTCCGAACTCTCCGGCGGGGACCCTCTTCACTGCAGTAGCCTTGTCAACAAGGCCTTCTTCAACCATGTCCACCTGGGTTTTCAACCAGCTGAATATCGTCCTCTTGCCGTTTCTCGTCTGAAGCATATACAGTTTGCCTTCCTGGATGGTGAACTCAACATCCTGCATATCCTTGTAGTGCTTCTCAAGCAGCGACCTGATACCAACCAACTGATCATATACTTCAGGATTTACTGAGCGAAGGGTATCAATTGATTGCGGAGTACGAATACCTGCTACAACATCCTCTCCCTGTGCATTCATGAGATATTCACCATAAAAATGGTTGTCTCCATTGGAGGGGTCGCGTGTAAAGGCAACGCCGGTACCACTGGTCTCTCCCATATTGCCGAAAACCATGCTTTGGATATTTACCGCAGTACCAAGCAAACCACGAATATCATTCATCTGCCGATATTTGATGGCTCGTTCATTATTCCAGGATTTGAAAACAGCATTAATGGATAAAAAGAGCTGATCAATTGGATCGACAGGGAACTCTTCTCCAGTAAAGCGCTTGTAGATTCTCTGGTAACGAGCTATGACTTCCTGCAAATCCTTGCTGTCAAGCTCTGTATCCAAAGTCTTGTTTTGAGAATCCTTTACATCCTGTAAAGCACGTTCAAACTCATGGTGCGGAACACCCATAACGACATCACCGAACATCTGCATGAAGCGTCTGTAGCTATCCCATGCAAAACGCTCATTGTTGGTCTTTGCGATCAAGGCTTTGACTGAATCGGGATTCATGCCAAGATTCAAGATGGTATCCATCATACCCGGCATCGATTGCGCGGCTCCACTTCTGACTGAGACGAGCAAGGGATTTTCCGCACCCCCGAGCTTGGCTCCCATTAGTTCTTCAAGTCTGGCAAGGTTTTCTAAAACCTGTTCACGCAATCCTTGGGGGTAGCTTGCATTGTTTGCACTGTAGTAAGCACACGCCTCGGTGCTGATGGTGAAGCCCGGAGGTACAGGAAGACCAATGCTGGTCATATCAGCGAGGTTTGCACCCTTACCGCCGAGAAGCTCTTTCATTTGAGCTGTTCCATCCACCTTGCCCGAGCCGAAAAAATAGACATACTTCTTTTGTTCTGTTGCCATACTTGACTCCTCATTCTTTCACTAATCTAGACAAGCAAATCGTATCTTTTCGTGAGGCTACTGTCAATTGTCACCAGTACAAATTTTAGCATGTCAAATACTTATTAGATAAATATTTGTCAATTGTGATAATGGAACACCATTCCATTTTAGACATTCATTATTAATAACACACTGGCAAGGATTTGCCACTTTTAGCTTTTAGATTCCTTTCTCTTTTCTTTTTGCATTATACGATGGAAACACAAGGTTTTTCCTATGATTCTCGCAACACAAAAAAAATACCGCCATCCAAAGAGGAAAGCGGCATAGAAAAAAACGAATCAACTCACGGTTGCTTACCGATGTAGGCAAGAATCCCTCCATCGACATACAAGACATGACCGTTCACAAAATCGCTTGCATGAGAAGCAAGAAACAGTGCAGGCCCCTCCAAATCGGCAGTTTCACCCCATCGTTCAGCCGGGGTCTTTGCAACAATGAACGAGTCGAAGGGATGTCGAGAACCATCGGCTTGTCGCTCTCGCAAAGGAGCTGTCTGAGGCGTCGCAATATAACCAGGTCCAATACCATTGCACTGAATGTTGTATCTACCGTATTCACTTGCAATATTGCGCGTGAGCATCTTCAGACCACCTTTCGCAGCTGCATACGCGGCTACCGTCTCTCGGCCCAGCTCACTCATCATCGAACAGATGTTGATGATCTTTCCACTTTTTCGCTCCATCATTGAGGGCAACACCATCTTGGAAACGATGAAAGGGGCAGTAAGGTCAATGTCTATGACCTTCCTCCAATCGCTTGCTGCCATCTCATGCATCGGCAGGCGACGGATGATTCCAGCATTGTTCACCAAAATGTCCACAGGTCCGAGATCTTTGGCAATCAGTTCATTCGTTTGAAAAACTGCCGCTTCATCAGTCACATCACACACATACCCTCGTGCATCGATACCTGCATTTGAATAGGCAGCCAAGCCCTTCTGCACCAACTCTTCATTGATATCATTGAATGCAATCCTAGCACCTGCCCGGGCATAAGCAGAAGCTATAGCAAACCCGATACCGTAACTTGCGCCTGTTATCCAAGCAACTTTCCCTTCAAGTGAGAATGTACTTTCTAAATATCCCATATGTTACCTCAAATCCTCTGTTGCCACCCAGTCCATATCAGTATAGGTGCGGTTTTCTCCACACATCGACCAGATAAACGTATAATTGCTTGTACCAACACCACTATGAATTGACCATGATGGATTAATCACAGCCTGCTCATTTTGCACCATTATATGACGTGTCTCTGTCGGTTCTCCAAACAAATGCAACAAGGTCTGCTTCTCCTTGATCTCAAAATAGAAGTATACTTCCATCCTGCGCTCATGGGTATGAGCAGGCATAGTATTCCACACACTTCCCTCTTCAAGCTGAGTCAATCCCATCGAGAGCTGACAGGTATCAAGCACATCTGGATGGATATATTGGTTGATGGTACGGGCATTGCTCTCTGCGCTGCTTCCTGCAGGTACATGCTTTGCCTCAGAGAACACAATCTGCTTTGCTGCGAATCTCTGATGGGCAGGAGTACTGCTCATATAGAACTTGGCTGGATCGTTCTTGTCCTTGCTTCCGAGAACCACCTTCTTGGTGCCCATCGGCAGATACAATCCATCGAAGTGGACCAGGTTGTAAATCTGCCCATCAGCTTCTACAAATCCTTCGCCGCCAATGTTGATAATCCCGATCTCACGACGTTGCAAAAAGAAATCCACACCAAAATCCTTCATCGGATCGATGTTCTTTTCAAGATCCAGAACAGCATCAACAGGCATCGCTCCCATGGTTACGATTCTATCAATATGGGAATAGACCCCCGAAATTTCATTTGGGACAAATATATTTGCCACCAAGAATTCTTTACGAAGTTCCTGTGTATCCATGTTCTTGAACGCTTCTTTTCCAGTAGAATAACGTATTTCCATTACTCATCACTCCTATTTAATTGTTCCATTCTACAAAATTCTTTCTCAAATTTTAAATTTTTCCTCATTACATTACAAAGGATATTATTACTTTTAAAATATAGGTTCCATATTATGGAATTGCGTTTCATTATAATTGACTTTCGCCACTTGTCAAGAGAAATTTTCCCCAGCAGATCTCAGCGGATACAAAAGCTTTACAGGACAATCGTTTGCTTGATGTTCTAGTTCTAGGCGAGTTTGTTTAAAAATGTGCTGCAACAATCTCCTACAATATGGGCTTTACCGGCAACTCGATTCGCTGAATAAACACAAAAAGAAACCGGACAAAACCTTGCCCGGCTCTTACAATCTATAATAAAACACCAACAGGTGTATCTAGGCTATGTAGCTCTCTACCATCTTGGTCTTTGAGGGATGTCTGAGCCGCTCTAGAGCCTTCTTCTCAATTTGGCGTATCCTTTCTTTGGTTAGATTATAAAGTTCTCCAATTTCTTTAAGAGACATTGGGTTTTTTCCTTCTAGGCCGAACCTGAACTCCAATATCTCTCGTTCTTTGTCACTGAGAGAGGAAAGCAGGTTGCGCACATCTTCCTTTACAGCATTCTGAAGCAAGAAATTCTCAGGATTTTGTGTATCATCCTCAATAAAATCTCCAATGTTGCTTGTACTGCCGTCATTGAAAACCGGGGCATCAAGGCTTACCATCTCCCTGCTTATGGAAAGCAAATCCGATACATGCTCAGGGGAAAAACCGGTTAGGAACCCAATTTCCTCCATGCTTGGATCTTCAGTACTCAGATCTTTCATAAGTGATTTTTGTGCTTTCTGTATCTGCAGTAATTCATTGGTCCTGTTAAGAGGAAGCCTTACAGCCCTACTCTTTTCATTGATGGCCTTCATGATAGCTTGCCTAATCCACCAGACAGCATAACTGATGAAGTGGTAACCCTTGTCGGGATCAAACTTATCCAATGCAGTCATCAGACCGATATTGCCTTCGTTTATCAAATCTACAAGAGGAAGTCCTTGATTTTGATATTTCTTTGCAACATTCACCACAAAGCGTAGATTTGACTCAATCATCTTCTTTCTGGCTAATTCGTCACCTTTTTGTGCACGGATTGCAGTCTCAAGTTCCTCTTCTGCAGTCATCAAGGGGATCCTGTTGATTTCCTTAAGATACATACTCAATATATTTGCATCGTCATAGGCGTATGACTGTTCTTTGTTTTGGAGCATCTGATGGTTCTTGTTCATTGCGTATCCTCCTGCCACATTGGGCTTGGAAAGTATAATGCAATTAGCGTGCCAAGAACAAAGTATAAGTTTTTATGTTTATATATATTATAGCGTTAAATAATTTTTATCAATCTGGATTTAGAAATATTGCATACGATTAGGTATTATTCACCAATATAATTGGGTCATTTCGCTACAGTGCTAGAAAAATACCAGAATATTGACTCTTTTTGACACAACTACAACCGTTCAGTGGATCATTGCATCATCCAAATGACCTAATCTGCTCACTCTCATCGAACAACCAAGGGAAATCAAGCTCAATCGAGGAAAACCAGTTGCTCAGATTTTCTCTACAGAAAGGAAATTCACTTGATTGAAGATCTTCCTTGATCTGCTGATATTCCATCTTAAGGAAGTCATGAATCATATCCCCTTCACTCAACGAACAACAAATGCACTTCTTACCCATGAGATATATGGCAAACTGTCTTCTGAAGAAATCAAGCCAATCCTTGTCCGGATTGTGCATCTCCCTTCCCCTGATAAGAAAGGTGTCGATATAACAATGCAAGCTTTGCGCCAAATCCTGGTTCTTGGCAAAAAGAGTGGCAAGATGATAAAAATGCCTCCACACATCTTGCAGTTCCACCTCTGTACCAAAAAAGAGTTGTGCTTTTTTTTCTGTCAATGGATAGTGTGTGTCTTCCCTGTATTCCATAGTTTCCTTTTCTCTGTACTGAATATAATAATTGTCATGTCCAACGGCAAGAGAACTGTATGCATTTTTCACAGTGCGCAGCTATTGTACATGCAACTCTGAGAGATTATCAGTTTACGCTTGCCTGTCTTCACCGTTTTGACTATATTATCCGAAGCAAAGGAAAATCTTTTGCAAAACACTACCACATTAATCTATGGTTGGAGGAAAATACAATGACCATTAAGCCTTTGGCAGACAGAGTATTGGTGAAAATTGAAGAGTTGCAGGAAAAGACCGCAAGCGGCATCTACATCCCTCAGACTGCACAGGAAAAGACACAAATCGGTGTTGTTGTTGCTGTAGGAGAAGGAACCGACAAGGTCAAGATGACCGTCAAAGAAGGCGACCGCGTGATGCACGACAAGTACAGCGGCACCTCTGTAAAGGCCGATGGACAGGAGTATTTGATTCTTGGCATGAAGGATATCCTGGCAATCATCGAATAAAGCCCAACTTCGCTTACAAGACCACGCCTAATCTTCTTGGGCGTGGTCTTATTATATCAAGAGCCATACAAGAAATTTTCTATTTTGTCACACATTGTGCTTGTCTGCGTATCAGGATGATAGCTTTCCGGCAGACTTCTGAGCATATACACCCCATAATTCTTGCTTACCAATCTGCTGTCCAGAATCAAGACGACACCCCGGTCACCACGAGATCGCAACAGGCGGCCGAATCCCTGCTTAAGCTTCATTGTAGCTGACTGTAGTGCCAACTGATAAAACCCACTGCCCCCAGCTTTGTCGATCGCATCGCATCGTGCCTTGAAAACAGGATCGGAAGGAACAGTAAAGGGAAGTTTGACGATGATGACCAGTCTCAGAGTGTCCCCTGGTGCATCAATTCCCTCCCAGAAGGAGGAAGTGGCAAAGAGGGTGCTATCCTGTTCCTTGATAAAACGACTGAGCAATGTATAACGATCGAGCTCTCCTTGAGCGAACAACTGCATATTCTCTCGTGCAAACGAATCTTCCAGCATGGATTTGACTTGCTTGAGCATCGTATACGAGGTAAATAGCACAAGGGCCCCTCCACCACAAGACATGACGGCTTTATAGATGGTGTCTGCCATGTAGGCAACGTAGGAATCTTGCACTTGTTTGAGCACAAGAGGGGCATCAGTGGGAGTAAGCAGCAAAAGACGATTCTTATAATCAAAAGGAGAACTGAAAGAACCTTTGAGAAAGGGACGAGAGTCTGCATAAGGAAGGCCGACCCTGCTTGCCCAGAATGCAAAATCATCATTCAAATCCAAGGTGGCGGAAGTGCAGACAACAGTATCAAGCTTGGAAAAAAGAGCATCAACCAAAAGAGGAGCGATACTCAAAGGGGTAATACGCACCTGTACAGAGCGTTTCTGATTATAAGCTTCGGCATTGAACCAGTGGACCTCATCCTGCCATTGAGAAAAATTGCAGAATTTTGTAAGGACCTCGCTCATCATCGCAATTCTGGCTCCCCTTACTTTCAGCTCGTGAAGTCGTCCTTCCAATTCATCAGGGGCCTTGTTGCGTTCTACAAAACTGAGGATCTTGGCAGCGAGCCTGCCGCTGGCCTGGGCAACCGAGTTGGCAACAGTAACAAACTGTTCCAGTTTGTGCTGTTGTTCCACCTTGATCATTACCGGCTGAAAATCATTCTTTTTGAACACCTGGAGCAAGTATTGATCGAGGGTGTCCACTTCCTTGAGCAGGAGATGAATATCATCAGAAATTCTTTCAAGAAGCTCGGCTTCACTATTGAATTCACCAAGTTGTTCAAGCAAGGACTTTTGGGTAAATCGTCCAGAGCGTTGGATTCTTGCAATTTGCCTAAGCATCTGTTGAGAGTCATATTCCTCGGTAAAGAACTCCGTTGCATTGTTCTCTATGTTGTGAGCTTCATCAATGATCAAACGATTGAAAGGAGGGAGTATCATCTCCTCATCATAACCAGCATCTGAGAGATATCTGCTCTGAGCATCAGTAAACAGAAGGTGATGGTTGCTTATGATGATCTTTGCATCTTTCATTTTCGCTTTCGCCCTGAAAAAGAAACATTCCTTGAAATACGGACATTTATGATTGGTGCACAGATCCCCATCACTGTAGATCTCTGTGCGCAGCTCATAGCTCAAAGGTTCCGGATAGTCGGCAAAAAGCCCGGTTTCACTGCTCTTGAGCCATTGCTTCACTTTGAAGAGCTCACTTTGTGGATCCTCGGCGAGTAAACTGGCTTGTCCGGAGGTTTGAATGAAACGGCTCAGACATACATAGTTTGCCCGTCCAACAGCAAGGGCGGTCTTTACCTTGAGATTCAGAAAAGAGAACAACATCGGAAGATCTTTCTCATACAGTTGCTTCTGTAAATTGATGGTACTTGTAGCGATTACGGTTCTCTCGTCTGGATTCTGAACTGCATGATACAATGCTACAGCAAGATACGCAAAGGACTTGCCTATCCCCGTTCCTGCCTCAATTGCAGCGATGGCATCGCGCTCATAACTTTGCTGAACCATCTGGGCCATAAGAAGCTGGCCTTCCCGATACTCATAGGACTTGAATTGCCTGTCCAGCAAGCCGTCCTTATCAAAGATGGAAAAGATATCATTCGTCGTCAATTTGATATTCCTGTAATTTCCTATGCAATGTCTTTCTCCCTATCTTTAGCACATCAGCAGTCTTTGTCTTGTTACCCCCATGCAACGCAAGGGTGGCAATGATCAGCTGTTTTTCAGCTTCAGCAAGGGAAAGCCCCAGCTCCAATTGCAGATTGCTGGTGTTCTGGCTCTTGCTTACGTGAGGAGGAAGATCTTCTTCCTCTATCAGTGAACCACGAGCAAGTACCACTGCACTCTCAATGCAATTTCGCAACTCACGGATATTTCCCGGCCAATCATAACTGAGCAACACTCGTTTTGCCTGTGCTGAAAAACCTTCAATTGTCCGATTGTTCTCTTGCCTGAACTGAGTAAGAAAGCTGGTCATCAACAAAGGAATATCGTCTTTCCGCTCTCTCAAAGGGGGAACATCAAGATGCACGACATTCAAGCGGTAGTACAAATCCTCCCGGAAATTACCTCTCTCTATCTCCTTGGGCAGATCACGGTTGGTTGCACAGACAATCCTCACATCAACACTGATGGGTTTTTCTCCCCCTACCCGTTCAAATTGCTTCTCTTGCAATACCCTAAGAAGCTTGACCTGTGTAGACGCATCAATCTCACCTATCTCATCGAGAAAGATTGTTCCTCCATCGGCAAGCTCAAAACGCCCTCGTTTTTCTTTCACTGCACCGGTGAAGGATCCTTTCTCATGCCCGAACAACTCACTCTCCAGCAAGCTTGAAGTAAGAGCGGCACAATGAACCTTGATAAAGGGACCGTTCTTTCTATTGCTCAGTTGATGGATGGCATCAGCTACCAACTCCTTGCCCACACCGCTTTCTCCGGTGATGAGTACTGATGCCTTAGTGGGAGCAACTTGGCTGACTGTATCCATCAGCTGCACCATCTTTTGGCTCTTTCCAATGATACGATCGTAGCGATTTCGAGCCTTCAACTGCTCTACTTCCTGTTTCAGCAGCTCATGTTCAGCATATAAATCCGTAGCAGAAAGAGCCTTCTTAACCACCAAAGTCAGACGGTCGAGATCGACCGGCTTGGTAAAGAAATCTATTGCACCT
Source organism: uncultured Sphaerochaeta sp. (assembly GCA_964547185.1). GTDB lineage: Bacteria > Spirochaetota > Spirochaetia > Sphaerochaetales > Sphaerochaetaceae > Sphaerochaeta. The sequence continues at coordinate 33,884 of CAZJMG010000032.1, read as the reverse complement.
GATCTCATGGCCTCTACAGCGGTCTCAATCGTGCCATGCCCGGTCAGAATGATCACTGGCATCCTAGGATACGCGCTGTTGATTTTTTTCAGCAACTCCTCCCCACTGATCTTGGGCATACGCAAATCAGTTATGACCAAATCCACCGATTCCTTATTGATAATCTGCCATGCAACACTGCCATCCTCAGCGGTGAGAGTCTCAAACCCCTCCAGTTCCATGGCCATGCTCAAGCCGCTTCTAATGTTTTTTTCATCATCGCAAATTAGGATACTACGCTTCATACTGTCCCTCCGTCACCAGATTCTCTTCCAATGAAAGTCTTTGGCTTTTGGGTACCGGAAAGGAGAACACAAAGCTGGATCCTTCTTTAGGCCTACTTTGTACTGTGACATCCCCTTTATGCTCCTTCATGATTTTATACACAACGGTAAGCCCCAACCCCGTACCAGTGGCCTTGGTGGTAAAATAGGGCTCAAAAATCTTTTGCTGCGTTTGCTCATCCATCCCCACCCCGGTATCACTGATGGTCAACAGTACATGATTACCGTCCAATACGGTGCGAATAGTCAGTTTTCCACCACATTCCATGGCGTTCATGGCATTCTTGATCACATTGAGCACTGCTTGCTTGATCAGGTGTTCGTCAAACTCCAGCCTCGGCAGGGAAGAGGAAAAATCACGCATCAAGACAACTGCATGCTCCTGCAACTCCGGTTCCACAAAATCACAAATTTCAGTGAGAACTCGATTGAGTTGTCCAAGACGAAGCCGTGTATCCATCGGCCTCACTGCAAACAAGAAGTCAACCACGATTGAATTGAGTCGGCTTATCTCCTCTTGCAAAACATCCAGATACCGTTGTGCATCGTCGATGCTCAACAGCTCTTTTCTATAAAAAGCCTTTTTCAACAACTGAAGATGAATCTGCATCGCGGCAAGGGGATTCTTTATCTCATGGGCAACCCCCGCCGCCATGGTGGTCATGCTTGCCAGATTCTCACTTCTTCTCAACCTTGCCTCGTTTGCATTATGCTCAGTGACATCACAAAACACTATGACATAGGATGAGCGTTTTTTCTGTTCTGTCATGACATGCTTGAACACCGATACTGCAATGGTCTGAACTTTGTTTCCTTTTTGAAAGGTGAACTCATTATTCTCTTCCAAAGGTTGTGTCTTCAATGCCTTCATGATGTAGGAGAGAATCTGCTCATCTTCCATTATCCGGGACAAGCTCTGACCTTCATAAGACCTCATCCGGGCCATCGGAACAAGTGAGCGGCAGTGACTGTTGGCATAGTGGACCATCAACTGCTCATCAGTGAGTATCACCCCGTCCTGAATTGATTCCAGCACGCTCTCGAGCATCTCTACATCATTTGCCTGACTTTGCAGGATATCGACAATCTGTTTCGTGTCGAGCTGGTCGATCTTCAATATAGCTCGCTGAACAAAATTCTTCATGCCTCCTCCATCATCCTATAATATAACGCCTCAAGCAGGAGCTTTCCATTTTGGTTGAATTGCACGCTTTGCGAATACGCACTGTTGATCATCCTTGCATAGGATTGCGCAGACTTGAATGACAATAGTCCCATCTGCAACGCATCAGAAAGGCTTTTCAGCACCTGCCTGAGAAAAAACTCGTAGCTTTGCATTGCATCAACATCCTCAAGAATGGTGTAAAGTTCGCTACTTTGCATATATTGCTTTTCCAAGAGCGCATTGCACAAAGATTCAGCCATTTGCCGGTTTTTCTCAAGATCAAGCCCGCCTTGTGCAAGATAGAAGGTCTCCAAATCTTCATATTCGACATCCTTGAGATAAAAAGGTGCAAGATACTGCGTCAGCGCATCTTTAGAGAGTGGAGCAAACGTATAACGTCTCACACGAGAGAGAATTGTGCTCATGATTCTAGAAGGTTGCTCGCTGAGTAAAAAGAAATAGGTATCCTCAGCTGGTTCCTCCAGCATCTTGAGCAAACTGTTTCTTGCCGAAGCATTCGTTTGCTCTATAGCCTCAAGAATCACAATTCTCTTGGTATTCTGCACACTGGTCTTGTTCATCCATTGCTCGAGCGACCTGACCTGGCCTATGGTGATAGTTGTATTCTTCTTCAATGCTCCATAGAGGGTCTTCAAGGCCTTGGATAGTTCTATACACCATTTCTTTGCCTCTTTTGCGTTCCACTCTTTTTGCAGCGACATATCAACCAGCAACTCGTTGAGCAACCCTGCCGCTAGAGATGCATTGGTGGTACTCTGGCTTTGGCTCCCCTCGAGCAAGGCAGGATGGTATTGTAAAAGCAACCTTCTGATCATCCTGATTAAGTTCTGTTTGGAAAAATCGTTGTACAGGCGTTCAAATGTTTTCAAGCTGGTTTCTATCATACTGCGATGATCACGCTGACTGATCAAAACTACATCAGTAGTAGAAAGGGTTTCAAATCTTCTACAGCTATCACAACAACAGCCATCCTCTGCCGTCTTTTGGCAGCACAGGACCCTGGCAGTCTCCAAGGCAAAGCTGAGTCTCAATGAATATCGAGGCCCGCCAAAGAGATTTACTTGGCTGAATGTACTCGAACGTAGTTGCTCAGCAAATTGCTCAGACAGTTCCGGCTGAAAGGTTTTCAAGTATTCAAACATGGGCAATCTGTACCGAAGAGGCGAACCAATGGACCGTCTCAGGGACCAATGGCCGAACGATATTCAGGACGAACTGACTTTTGTCCATCACCGAGGAAAAATCAAAAGCCTTTTGCAATTCCAAAACATAGAGGATGACAGCACAGGCAATCATCACTTCCAAAACGCCCCACAGAAAACCAAGCAGCCCGTTAACGGATCTCAACCCTGTTGCATCCAGGGCGGTCTCCAATAAGTTTCCCACAATTCTCATCAGGCCATAGCCGATAAGAAACAAAATGAGAAATGCTGCAAAGCTTGCAAGCAGCATTGGAATATAGAAAGACTGAACAAACAATTGGGCAATAAGCTTGGTGAACATGAGTGCAGAAAAGAAACCCACAAAATAACCGCTTCTGTGAGCGAAGGCATCTGCAAATCCGCTTAAGGTATCAGCTATCCCACCGATAATCGCCAAACTGAACACAATAATGTCTATTGAATTGAAATACACAGATCCTATGGTCAAGCCCCACTGCATACTATACCCTTCCTTTCTCGTATAAGATTCGCTATCTTCTGCTCGCTCTGTGGCTCATAAAGAGCACTTATGTTTTTGCTCAACCTCATCAGTTCTTCCTCATTGCCGAGCAACTCTCCTACTTTTATCGCAAAATCAAATGAATTGATGTCATCATAGACTACCTGTGCTGAGCCCCTTGTTGCAAGATAGCGTGCATTCTCAATCTGATCTCCCCTGGTCTGTTCCTTACTCAAGGGAATAAGCAACGCTGCACAGCCAAAAAAGGCAAGTTCACTGATTGTCCCTGCACCTGATCGACTTATTACCAAGTCTGCATGGGTAAGCAATCCTGACAACTCATCATATATGAAAGGAACCCTATGATAAGAATGCGTCGAGTATTCATCCATTGTCGACCCACATTGATGATATACATACCCATAGCTTGTCAAAACAGAAAGGCTCTCGACAATGAGCCGGTTTATCTGACTCGATCCACTACTGCCGCCAAGTACCAGTATAAGCTTCTGCCCCTCCGATAAAAAAGATAAGGCACTTCTCGGTATCGGTTGCTCTTTTGCTTGCAAGAGCTCCGATCGGATCGGATTACCGGTCAGCACCATCTTCTTTTTCATTCTTGCAGGGAAATTAGCGCTGTACGCTGTACAAATGATGTGCGAAAAACGGGAATTGAGTCGAGTTGCAAGCCCTGGGGAGGTATCACTTTCATGACTTATAACAGGAATCCCGAGCAAGGCTGAAGCCCATACAGGCGGTACTGAAACAAAACCACCCTTTGAAAAGAGCACATCTGGCTTTTCTCTCATAAGAATGCCGAATGCCTGAAAAAAAGCAATCACAATATTGCCAAGGTCCAATATATTTCTCAGGCTCCAGTATCTTCTCAATTTCCCCGACCGTATACCATAAAAGTAAATACCTTCCTTTTCCACGGCCTCACGTTCTTTGTCGTGGTCTCTTCCTATCCAAAAGGCACGATAGTCACCTTGCCCAGCCATTGCTTGATGTACCGCCAAAGCCGGATAGACATGACCGAGGGTTCCTCCCCCTGTATAACAGACAACCATGGAATAAGTATACTATAAAAGATGAGAGAGAACCAGTAGATTGTATCAATATGATACACTATGTGTTCTTTTGCTACATTATTTATAAATACTACCACTTTTCTCTGACAAAGAGTATGAGTATACTAATAAGAAGGGATTTGCACCTCCCTTAATCAACGAGAGAAGAGAGACATTCATGGGCACCTCATTATTCACAAAATTGTTCGGGACCAAGCAAGACAAAGACCTCAGGGGCCTCTACCCTTTGGTGCAGCAAGTAAACAAGGAAGAAGGATGGGCCTCATCATTAGCTGATGCAGACTTTCCCAAGGCCACAGCTCAATTAAAAGAAGAGATCGCCAAAGGAGCAAGCCTGGAGGAGCTCTTGCCGAGAGCATTTGCACTGGCTCGGGAAGCAGCAAAGAGAGTCCTCGGAGAAAGACATTATGATGTACAGATCATGGGCGCGATCGTGCTTCATAAAGGAAACATCCTTGAGATGAAAACGGGTGAAGGAAAAACCTTGACCTGCGTTCCTGCTGCATACCTCAATGCGTTGGAGGGAAAAGGGGTCCACATCGTTACGGTCAATGACTATCTTGCCGGACGTGATGCAAGCTGGATGGGTCCCATCTATGAATTTCTGGGAATGTCTGTCGGCGTCATTCTCTCCACCATGGACAACGAGGCAAAGCGAAGTGCATACAGCAAGGACATCACCTATGGTACGAACAATGAGTTCGGGTTTGATTACCTGAGGGATAACATGAAATGGGCTCAAGAGGAAAAGATCCAACCGCTGCACCATTACTGCATCATTGACGAGATTGACTCAATCCTCATCGATGAAGCCAGGACGCCCTTGATCATAAGCGGCCAAAGCGAGGATGACTCTCAACAAGTGCTTGGAGCTGCAAGAATCGCACCTTCTCTGAAAGAGTGTGAAAAGAATCCTGAAACAGGTGATTATTATGAGCAGGACCCTCTTGCCCGTTTTGACCGCAATGCTCCCAAGTTCGAGGAACGGGGTGATTACAAGATTGATGAGAAACAGAAAAAGGTATCCTTTACAAATGAAGGGATGATCCATATGGAAGCCTTGCTCAACAATCTAAAAATCATCAATGGATCCATCTATGAAGATGAAAATTTTGAGTATGTGCACTATGTAACCCAAGCAGTGAAAGCGTTGAGGCTCTATCACAACGATGTAGACTATGTTGTAGTGGATGGGCAGGTCCAGATCGTAGATGAGTTCACAGGACGAATTCTCCATGGCAGGCGGTATAGTGAAGGATTGCATCAGGCGATAGAAGCAAAGGAAAAGATAAAGATACTCGGCCAGAACAAAACCTTGGCCACCATCACATTCCAGAACTTCTTCCGCATGTATGACAAGATCAGCGGCATGACCGGTACCGCTGACACCGAAGCGCCGGAGTTTTTGAAAATCTATAATCTTGATGTAGTCGTCATTCCGACAAACAAACCTATCACAAGAAAAGATCTCCCTGATTTGGTCTATTACAATGAAGAGTTCAAATTCAAGGCATTGTGTGAGGAAATACAGAAGATTCACTTAACCGGCCAACCTATATTGGTAGGCACCATCAGTATCGAGAAGAGTGAACTTCTTTCGGTCCTGCTGAGGAGAATGGGGATCAAGCATGAAGTATTGAATGCCAAGAATCATGCCCGTGAAGCCTTGATCATTGAGGAAGCCGGAGCAAAGGGAGCTGTCACGATCGCAACAAACATGGCAGGACGAGGGACGGACATCAAACTAGGTGGCAGTCTGGAAGCAAGGGCAAGAGCCCTTTGCGGCAGTGATGCCAGCCAAGAAGAATTTGCAAAAGCGATACAGGAAGTCTATCCGCAATGGAAAAAGGCCTATGAGGAAGTAAAATCCCTTGGAGGCCTGTACATCATCGGTACAGAACGACATGAATCAAGACGTATCGACAACCAGCTTCGCGGAAGAAGTGGAAGACAGGGAGATCCTGGATGCAGTCGATTCTTCGTCAGCCTTGAAGATCCATTGATGAGACTCTTCGCTTCAGAAAATCTTAAGGCCATCCTGGGAAGAATCGGGATGCAGGACGGGGAGCCCATAGAGCATAAAATGCTCTCAAATGCCATTGAGAAGGCTCAAAAACGTGTAGAGGATAGAAACTTCGAGATCAGAAAGCATCTGCTTGATTATGATGATGTACTCAATGAACAGAGAAATTACCTCTATCATGAACGGGATGCCATTCTCAGTGATGACCATCTTCTTGATCGGGTGCGTTCCATATGTCACGAATTGGCCGATGAGCTGGTTGATAGCGTTTTCTCCGACAAGGAAGAGAGCAAGAAAGGGGCGAAAATCATTGCAGAAATGCTCACCACCTTCCATCTGCAAGTTACACTTGAGAACCTTGAGGCAAACGCCCAGGAATTCAAGCAAGAGCTCAAGAGACAAATCGACCAAGAAATTGATTCCAAAGTTGCACTCACCGGTGAAAAACCGTTCAACGACTTCTTGCGGTTCAATTACCTAAGGCAGATAGACCTTCGTTGGCAGGATCATCTCACTGCTTTGGAAGACTTGAGGGATGCAGTCTCACTGCGCTCCTATGCACAGCGCAACCCCTTGGTTGAATATAAGGTGGAAGGATTCGAGATTTATACCCAAATGCTGCAAGGAATCAGGACATTCATGGCGCAAACCTTGGTAAGGGTGCAGATCACCCGACCTGAGCAGAGCTACCAAAGAAAGTCAGCTCCCGCAAAAATGGTGGAGACTCACAGGGCTCAAGGAGTATTCTCCCATGAGCAGACTCCCAGAAAGGGCCAAACAGGTGGAGATACCAATGTGACCATCAAACGCCAAGGCCCGAAGGTTGGAAGAAACGATCCTTGTCCCTGTGGAAGTGGAAAAAAATATAAACATTGCTGTGGAAAGAATGTCTGATGCTATTGGGGGGGCGAAAGGAATCGCCCCCTTTTTTAACGCCTAAAAGAATTGGCTTGGATCGAGTGCTATGCCCGATTGCTCGATCTTGAAATAGAGCGTTGGACGATCGTAGGAGGTCCCGCTGGTTCCGATGCTCCCGATCACCTGTCCTTTGGTCAATGTCATTCCTGTGCGGACTTCCACATTTTCAAGATGATAATAACTGGTTCTATACCCACCCTCATGACTGAGAATGACAAAACGCCCTCTTCCCTTAACCTCATAACCGGCATCCACCACCTGTCCGGGAGCACTTGCCACAACAGCAGAGCCCCAGTTCCCAACGATGAATATACCATCAAGATTTTCAGTGACCCCTGTAACAGTATTCAAGTATGGCTGCCCAAAAAGTGTCGTGATGACTCCAGAAGCAGGACGTGAAAATTGAATGGGGGCTACATCAGCTAATTGGGCCATTGCAGAGGATGAGGTATCGGGAATGAATAATTGTTGTCCGACCCGAATGATTTCGCTGGATAAGGCATTTACTTCCTGCAAGGTTTTCCATCCCAAGGAAGGGCTGAACTTCCTTGCTATGGTCGAGAGCATGTCCCCTTCCCTGACTGTATATAATTGTCCGTCCCTGTCGGGAATCTTCAAGACAACCCCCTCGCGTATCGCCTGGATATTCCTGATCTGGTTTACACTGATCAACGTCTGTGTCTTCAGGTTATATAGTGCTGCAATATCAGCAAGATCCTGCCCCTCTGCCACTACATGGTCAGCATACTGAACTCGCCTTGAGCTTGTAGGCAATTCAGAAGCGGGTCGATCAGTGAGAGCCCTTGCCTGGGTGTCCGGTGCGAAAGAAGGTTGGGCTTGTGGTTGCCGGATCTGCTCCTCTGCAACAACTGTCGGGGCATCGGCAATTCTCTCCACCTGGGGAAGCACCTGCTCGATCACCACAGGCTCCTTGCCTTGACTTTGCTGCTGTGCAGGAAAAAATTGATACCAAATCACAATGACCACTACACAGATGGCTATGCCAAGTGCAATAGTCCAAATCAGGCCTCTGTTGGGTCTATTGCCAGAAGTATCTCGTGAAGATCGCCTCGATGGTCGATCCTGCATATCATCGTAGTAGTCTTTTCCCATAGCTCGACATTACCTTTCCTACATAGTAGTATAAAACAATCATGGCTACCAGTCCAAAATGTACCTATATACGGTTCTTCACCATCCTTATCATACTACTTTTTTCAATTATTCTCATCCGTTTGGGGTTTTTAATGCTGTTCAATCGTTCTATATCAAAAAACTATGAAAATCCAAAAGTGGCCACCAGAGTGGTACGCGGTACAATCTACGACAGAAACCAAAGAATCCTAGCCATACAGACACCCTATTGGGGAGTGTATTTTCACTTGAATGCCATACAGGACCTCCAACTGGTCAGTGAGGTTGTTGCTCCCTACGTACAGATGAGCCCCCAGGCAATCATGGACAGAGCCCGTCAATATACCATCTATGCCCAGATCAAGGAATCGATTGAAGAATCCATGGTACAACCACTGCAAGAAGCATTGAGAAGAAACAAACTCCAAAACCAGGTGCAAATTGAAAAAAGAATGGGTCGCACCTATCCCGCAAGCTTCCATGCCTCACAACTGCTTGGATTCATCAACAATGAACAGGAGGGGATAGAGGGTCTTGAATTGAGCTTGGAAAAATACCTCAATCCTTACCCTGCGGTTGGGACAGGGGACACCACCTATGGGGAGAACGTCACCCTGACCTTGGACATGGACATACAATATGCAATAGATGTTCAGTTGCAGCGCATCGCAATTGAACATCAGTGTGATTATGCCATGGCCATCGTCATGGACGCAACAAACGGTGATTTATTGGCAATCTCGAGCTATCCTTGGTATGACGCAAACAAACGAGGTTCCAGCACGGCTGAACAACGTAAAAACCATGCAGTCAATCATCTGTTCGAGCCCGGTTCAGTTTTCAAGCTTTTCAGCATGGCCTCCATACTTGAACTGGGAGAGGCAGATACCCAAACCCCCTTTTTTTGCGATGGAAGTTATACATTCAAGGCAGGGAATACCGATGTGACGATCAATTGCACATCAGCACATGGGTCGGTTGATGTTACAGACATGATAGCAAAATCATGTAATGGGGCAATCTCCCATTGGGCAATGCAAACAGAGAGGGAAAACCTGTATGAAATGCTCAGCAGGCTTGGTTTCACCCGAGGATGGGATATTTCGTTGCCCTCAAGAGCAACGGCTATGATTGCGCCTGTCCGATCATGGTCCGGACGATCTGCTGCAACAATCTCCTTTGGTCAAGAACTGTTGACCAGCGCACTGCATCTTGTCGTCGCTGCCACAGCCTTCACAGAAGAAGGGCAACTGTTGATGCCTCACCTCGTTCTGAGAAGAACGGATGGACAGAGCCACGGGATTGTCTACCAACGCCAAAGAACCGTGATTGATGAGCTGTTCAGCAGTGAAACCACTGCTCAAATCAGGGAGGGAATGCACAAGGCCACCTTGGACGGAGGGACAGGCACCCGTGCTTATATAAAAGGCCTAGATATAGGCATCAAGACAGGAACGGCACAGATATGGAATCCCGAGCTCAAGGCATATGATGAGCGTTCTTTTCTTGCTTCTTCCCTGGCCATGGTCCCGGTGGACAATCCACGCTACATCATCTATGTCGGTGCTGCAAACCCCAAGGGATCGACCATTTACGGTGCAAATATTGCAGCGCCTGCCATACAGAACGTCATACAATCGCTTCTCAGCCAAGGCAAACTGACACTGAACAAGGCCGATTAGATACTCTGAAATCCTTGCAGGGATTGCAGAAGGATTTCTTTATCAGCCAACACCAAATCAGAGCTGACATGGGGGCCGTTGGTCAAGAATGACAAGGGCAGACGGCTCTGCCTTAAGAAGATAAGAATATTTCCGATGGCACTGCTCTCGTCAAGCTTGGTAACCACCAAAGACTGTGAAGCAAATGCTTCATACCATTTTTTTTGAAGATATAGATCACTGAGCTTTGCACTTGCCCCCACACAAAGATAGAGGTGACAGTTCTCTTTTCCCAACACTATGCAAAGCTGGTCAAGCAATACCTGTTCGTCTTCACCACGCCCTGAGAAACCACAAGTGTCTATCAGTACATGATCATACCCTTGCAGCTTCCCAATCAGACGCTCCGCATTGAACACATCAGATTCATAGTAATCTATTGCCTGCTGATTTGACAAATGCTGAAGAAGGGATGTTTGTTCTTCATCGGTGATATTGAATCGTAACAAGGCAACCCTCTTCTGAAGTTTGTTTCTCAGATGCAACGCAATCTTTACTGCTGTCTTGGTTTTTCCCACCCCGGCGTTCCCCAAAACAAGCAGGTACTTCTGCTGAGGTTGCACAGCAGTCTGGATATCCTTCAGCAGATACTCTACCAAGCGCTGTTCCAGCTGCTGCAGCGTTGTGTCTGCAGCAATGCAAACCTGCATCTGTACATCATCGACCACTTCCAACGGAATGGCATTCTGTACCAGCAAGGAACTGAAATGAGCCTTGCCGTCAAATACCTGTTCTTCTGAAACGTCTTTTTCTTGCGACTGTCCTACAAGATAGAACGTGATTACAGTGGCCTTTTTTGACTGCAAGAACTGTTTTTGCTGAATATCCTTGCGGGTATGAACACGAACAGCATTACCGTACTCACTGCGAGCCTGTTTGAGTGCACTTTCATAATCTCGTCCGACAATCGTAAGGAACTCCAAACCGACCTCCTACAGGATGAACTTGGACAGGTCCTGGTTTTGCAATACATCGTCAAGCCGTTCATCCACATACTCCTTGGTTATGGTGATGCTCTGGCCTGACAACTCATCAGCACTGTAGCTCAGCTCTTCGAGAAGTTTCTCCATGATGGTGAACAATCTTCTGGCACCAATGTTGTCATTGTTTGAATTAACCTCATAGGCAATCTCGCTCAATCGCCTGATACACTTCTCGTCAAAATCTATCTGAACACCCTCTGTCTTGAGCAATTCACGATATTGCATGGTTATGGCATTTGCAGGCTCTGTCAAGATGCGGTAAAAGTCATTCGCCGTCAAATCATCAAGCTCTACGCGTAGTGGAAACCGTCCTTGAAGTTCAGGGATCAGGTCACTCGGCTTTGAGACATGAAAAGCTCCGCTGGCGATGAAAAGGATATGGGTTGTATCAATCACACCCCACTTGGTGGACACACTGGTCCCTTCTATGATGGGAAGGAGATCCCTCTGTACTCCTTCCCTGCTTACGTCAATACCGGAAGAGCCTGCACCGGTCTTGGCAACCTTGTCTATCTCATCGATGAAAACAATACCCATCTGTTCAACTCGTTCTTTTGCCTCATCTATGGCCCGGTCATTGTCGACCGCCTTTTCCGTCTCTTCCTCTATGAAGATTTCCCTTGCTCGTTTTATGGTTAGCTTTCGGTTATGCGCTTTCCCGTTGCCAAAAATGGAACCAAGGCTTTGCATCGCCTCCTGCAACTCTTCCATGTTTGGTTGTCCGAGCACTTCTATACCGACGCGCTTGCGGCTTTGGACATTGATTTCGACTTCCTTGTCGTCGAACTTGCCCTCACGCAGCATCTTTCGAAATCGTTCACGTGTGGCTTTCTGGCTGTCAGTGTAGGAGGTGCCGACCTCAATGACATCAACAGATGAATCATTCTGCAACTGAGGGAGCAAAATATCGAGCAGACGCTCCTCCACCCGCATTTGTACAACCCCTTGCTGAGCATCGGCGAGTTCAGTCTTGACCTGTTGGACTGCTGCGCTCATCAAATCACGTATGATTGATTCTACGTCCCTGCCAACATACCCAACTTCAGTGTATTTCGTAGCCTCAACCTTGATGAAGGGCGCATTGGACAGTTTTGCTATTCGTCTGGCAATCTCCGTCTTACCCACACCGGTGGGCCCGATCATGATGATGTTCTTCGGTGATACCTCATCCTGGATTTCGATAGGAAGACGCTTTCTGCGTGTACGATTTCTGATGGCAACGGCTATCGTTCTCTTTGCCTGTGTCTGTCCGATGATATATTTGTCCAGTTCCGCCACTATTTCTGCCGGCTTGAGCTGGTCAAGCCTCTTGCTTGCTGAATATGCCATAGTATTATAGTACCTCTACATGAATCGAGTCATCTGTGTAAATGCAGATCGATGCTGCAATTTGTACGCTCTTGATTGCAATCTCCTGTGCACTCATCGAAGTTTGTGCATCCAGATAGGCCAACGCAGCACTGAGTGCATAATTACCCCCGCTTCCAATACCGATTGCATCACGTTCAGGATCAACCACATCCCCTGCTCCATTGATCAGGAAGATCCTCTTGCCGTCACTGACGAGCATCATCGCCTCAAGCTGCCTCAGTTGTTTGTCCGTTCTCCATTGCTTGGCCAATTCAACAGCAGACCTGGTCAAGTCCCCGTTATATTGTTTCAACTTTGCCTCGAAGAGCTCGAACAAAGTGAAAGCATCTGCAGTGGTTCCGGCAAATCCGGTTATGACCTTCCCATCATAGAGGGTTCGCACCTTGTGTGCATTAGACTTGAGAATGGTATCACCGGCGGTGACTTGTCCATCACCTGCTATAGCTACTTGCCCGTTCTTGCGGACTGCAACGATTGTCGTTCCTTTAAAACTACGCATCCTATTTCCTTCCGTGGGGATGGCAGGTCTCATAGACCTTGGCCAACCTCTTTTGAGATACATGGGTGTAGATTTGTGTACTGGAAATACTTGCATGTCCAAGCAATTCCTGCACCAAACGTATATCAGCCCCATTGTCGAGAAGATGAGTGGCATACGTATGCCTCAAAACATGAGGGGTAAAACGTTTTTGCCATCCCAGCCTTCTTTTATATGCTGAAAACATACTACCAACAGTACTAATCGGCAACTGTTTTCCCTTGTTTGAAAGCAGAAGATACTCACTATCGAATCTTTGCCGCTTGTTCGTTACATAGCGCATCAACAGCTCTTTTGTATAATCTGTAAAGAACACATACCGCCTCTTTCTTCCTTTTCCTACGACAAGAATCCGGTTCTCCTTCCAAGAAACATCACGCTCCTTCAGAGCGAGCACCTCACTGATACGACAACCGGTATCATACAGCAACGAGAACAAGCTCATATCCCTCAAAGAAGGAAAATCTGTTGAAGGCAATGAGAGCAGCGTGGCTACTTCTTTTGGACTAAGCACATCAGGCAAGGTACTCTGCTGTCGATGAACCGCTACTAGACTGAATGGATTCTGTTGGCAATACCCTTCCCTGACGAGGTAGGTATAAAACATTTTCACACAACTGATCTTGCGATTGACAGTGGCATGTCTGTACTGTTTTTCTTTCGTCAAATGGCGTACATACATCTTGGCATCCTCTCTCCTACACTCTTGAGGATGTATCGCCAGCGATGTCTTGGCCCAAAGAACAAATTGCGCAAGATCTTGCTCATAGGCAAAAAGCGTATGAGCACTGAGATTACGAATCGAGCGTTGGACTGCAATAAAATGGGCAATCAACTCTTTCTCATCGACGGTTTCTTCCATACATGCCACTATAGCATGCTCAGCCGAAGCACTACAATGTGACAGCTAAAGAACCCTGAAAACGGTATTGCGGCAAGGCCAATCCATTAGGCAAGCAAGATCTGCAAAATCATCCACAACAGGAGCTCCCATATCCACCAAGCTGCGAGAACCTTCACACCACGCTGTGTTTCGGGTTGCGCTTTCATGAACAAATACGTCCTTACCTTGGTCCAATGCCATAGATGCTACATGCAGAGCCCCGCTATGACGGGGAGCCTGCATGATGAGTGCAGCTTCAGACAATGATGCTGAAAGGACATTGCGACTAAGGCAGTTTATAGGCAAGGCCTCATCATCGGGTTCAAAGGCACTGATCATGTTCATTGAACAAACCAATGCATTTTTCTGGATTCGACTGCAAGCCAGGCCACAGTCACACAGCACAAACGCTTGTGCATTAGAATCATGACAGGCAGTGAGGATGCATCTGTCTATGCCCTGCGAATTGCTGCACACCAACGCAACATCATTTGCAAGAGCATCAAGAGAGAATGCATAGGCCGCCGATGAGCTTTGATAACAGGGATGGCGGGTACCACTGAGAGTGAGAAGCCGTTGGCCTTCTTTCGGCAACGATTTGTTGTACATAAGCCGAAAAGGAGGGTTCTCCAGCTCAAAGAAGGCTTTTGGATACTCTCTCATCCCATAGAAACACACTTTGGTATTGCTATGGGCAAGAAATGAGAGCATCCTCATGACTCGATTCCGAGAATAGCCCCTCATTTTCCCTATCCTCTGCAAGCTGGGGTTTTCTTTTGCCAATACATATTTTTCCGTGGTGCTGATCGGCAAGCAACTGATTGCCAAAAGAATGGAACTGAGCATACCTACTAAGAGCAAAAAGAGCGGGAGTGCTTCAAAAAACCTCAAACGCCACTTTCACCAGCAAAAGAGAGAGTACCAAAAGCATCACCGGCTTTACCACCTTTGCTCCTACCTTCAAGGCTAAGGAGGAACCGATGTAGGACCCAATGACAGCACTGACGGCACAAGGGATTGCAATGGAGAAGTCGACAAAGCCATGCAGGAGAAACATCATAAGAGCTGCAATGTTGGAAGCAAAATTGACCACTCTTGCCGTACCACAGGCTTTGAGCAGGTCAAGACCCAGCACCGAGGTAAATATGATGGTGAAAAACATGCCCGTGCCTGGACCGAAAAAACCATCATAGGCGCCGACAACCAAACCAGAAATTGCTCCAAGGGTAAGGCCGATACCTTTTGAACGTTCTTTGCCTTGCCCAAAATCGGGTTTGAAAAGCATGAACAGACTCAAGGCCGGCACAAGGAACAAGAGTAGGTAATAGAGGTAGGTTGCAGCATACCTTGCTGCCAAGGCAGATCCGATTGATGAGCCTAGAAAGCTGAATATCACGGCGATTGTGCCGATAGCGAGGGATATCTGTGATTTCTGAAAATACTTGAATGTTGCAATCAAGGTACCGGCACTGGATGAAAACTTATTGTTTGCAAGAGCAGCCTGAGGAGGAAGCCCTACTGCAGCATAGGCAGTGAGTGTTATCAGTCCACCTCCACCGGCAATTGAGTCAACAAAGGCCCCAAACGCAATGATGGGACAAAGAATCCATAGTATATTCATCATTATTTTCCTGTTTGTTTATCTCTCACATGATATTTTTGATAGGCTTTTTCCAGTTCAGAAGTATCAAGATGAGTATAGATTTGTGTAGTCTGTATATCGCTGTGTCCCAAGAGCATCTGGACGCTTCTCAGGTCAGCACCGCCTCCGAGCAGATGAGTTGCAAAACTGTGGCGGAGGGTGTGTACTTTCGCATCCACATCACAAACCCTGCAATGCTCTACAAATCGTTTATAGATTGCCTGACGGGTCATCTTCTTTCCCCTTCTGCCCACAAACAGCTCCTGGGTACAGAGCCGACCCTTGATCAAAAGAGGACGAATACGGAGCAGATACTCATCCAGATACTCCCTGGCTATCTCGCCGATGGGAAGGATGCGCAGCTTGTTGCGTTTCCCCAAGACCCTGATATTGTTTTCTGTCACATCACCGACCTTGAGGTTGCAAGCTTCGCTGATACGCAACCCGCAGGAATAAATCAACTCAAACAAGGTTCGATCGCGAAACCCCAAGGGGGTGGAGGTATCGATAGAGGAGAACAGAATCTCTATCTCTTCAACACTGACAGCCTGTACATACGGGCGAACCTCACGGGCTCTCTGTATCAGAGCCACGGGGTTATCCTCTCGAATTTTCTGCAACTGCAAAAACGTGAAAAAAGAACGCAACGCGGAGAGAGCTTTAGCTACAGACCTATCACAAAGGTTGCGCTTTTCTATCTGGTCGATCAGGTACTTCTCCAATGCTGTACAATCTATCTGCTGCAAGGAGTGTCCTGAAAGCAAAAACTGTTGAACCTCGTACCTATAGACGCAAAGCGTTGCATCGCTGAGCCGACGCTGCAACAACAGATAATCCTCGTAGTCCTCCAAAAGTACGCTGTCAGGGCCACTTATCATACCTATTTCTCATCATTTGTATTTCGTGAATAGCGAAGCACTGCTGGAATCGAGTAATCATTCGAGTTTGCAGCAGGCCCCTTGCCTAGCTGCTTTTGCAGATCCTGCCAACGGTTGACCTCGATGGCGGCGGCACTCTTATCGATTTCCTCACCCTTCTTGGAGGCAACCTCTTCATTGCTTTTCACTGTCGAGCCCAGTCGTCTCTTGACCAGCTCCATATCGGCAAGCTCAGACCCAACCACCTCTTCTTTGCGTTCAAAGCCGGTGGCAACTACCGTCACCTTGATTCGGTCCCCGAGCTCAGGATTGAAGGCCTGCCCTGCAATAATCAGTGCATCATCGCTGCATTTTTCTGTAACCAGCTCAACAACATCCTGATATTCCTGCAATGTAAGGTTATCACTCCCGCTGAGATTCACCAAAACACTCTTTGCCCCTTCAATGGAAGCATTTTCCAACAAAGGATTGCTGATCGCCTGACGTGCGGCATCGACAGCCCGATTAGCCCCTTCTCCGAACCCAATACCCATCAAGGCATCGCCTTTGCCCTTCATCACCGTCCTGACATCTGCAAAATCGATGTTTATCTCCCCTGGCTCGGTAATGAGCTCACTGATTCCCTGTACACCCATGTACAGAACCTCATCGGCCATCAGGAACGCTTGCTTGATCGGTGTATTGTTCTCAACCACCTTCAGAAGGTATTGATTGGGAATGATTATCAAGGTATCAACTTGTTTACGAAGTTTTTCAATACCTGCCTGGGCCAGCATGAGTTTCTTCTTTCCCTCAAAGGCAAACGGAGTGGTTACCACAGCTACAGTCAAGGCGTTGCAGCTCTTTGCTATCTCAGCAACAACAGAGGCAGCCCCTGTTCCTGTTCCACCACCCATGCCTGCAGTTATGAATACCATATCTGCGTTCTCAATCTCACGTCGGATATCTTCCTTGCTCTCTTGGGCGGCTTTTTCCCCTACCTCGGGAACACCACCTGCGCCAAGGCCTCCTGTAAGCTCCTTGCCTATAGGAAGTCGAACTTGAGCATTTGAGCGTTGCAGAGCCTGCATATCGGTGTTCATGGTGACGAAGTGCACTTTTTTCAGACCGCTGGCAATCATACGGTTCACCGCATTCCCCCCAGCTCCCCCGACACCGATTACCTTGATGACCGTTGCCGTGGTCTGCTCATCCTGGACCATATCCTCTACTTCAAACATTCCAAAATCCATAGCGTATTCCTTCGCCGTTCGGCTCTCTTAAAACAGTGTTCTGAAAAATCCCCGCAATTTCGAGACAGCCCCGCCATCTTTCCTTTGAGAACGTGTCTTTGTTTTCTTTGCACTACCGACAGTCTCCCTGGCCTTGCGCGCTTCGCTCTTGAGCAATCCCAAAACCGTAGCATATTGAGGATTGATGTAGCTCCGGTCCAAGCCTCCGATAGCCTCGGGAAACCCAAGTCGGGCAGGAAGTCGGAAAATCTCACTTGCCAGTTCAGTAACCCCGCTGAGCAAAGCACCACCGCCGACAAGCACCACTCCTCCACCAAAGGACCCTTGATAAGGCACCTTCTCCAGTTCGCTTTGCAATCGGGAGAAAATCTCAGCCATTCTTGGCTCGATCACCTTGCTCAACTCTTTCTTCGGCATCTTGATCGGCGGGAGCCCGCCCACTTGTGGAATGAGAATCATATCTTCATTTGATACAGAAGGGACATAACTATGGCCGCTCTCACACTTGATTTGCTCAGCAGCAGCACGGGTCTTGTTCAAGATATAGGCAATGTCGTTGGTAACAGCCTCTCCGCCAAGATTCACTCCCCCGGTATAAATGGGGGCTCCATTGGAATAGGCAATCATGTTTGTGATACCGCTTCCTATATTGATGAGTATGGTTCCCATCTCTTTTTCTTCACTGCTCAGAACAACTTCAGAATCGGCAACACTTTGCAAGACCATTCGTTGCACACTCAACCCTGAGCGCTGGATACATTTTCGTTCATTCTGGCAGATTGCGGACGAGGCTGTCACAATCAGCACCCTGCTTTCCAGACGGTGTCCCAACATGTCGATGGGATCTTTGATTCCCATCTGTCCGTCAATCTGGAAATCCTGGACCAAGGTGTGAAGAATCTCCCGATCCTGGGGAAGTTCGAAAGCTCGGGCGACCTCAAGGCTCCTGAATATGTCCTCTCGCTTGATCTCCTGATCCTTGCTGTTTATCCCAACTACTCCCGTACTTGGGATACCCACTACATGCTCTCCGCCAATGCCTATGATCACTTCAGTCATCTCTGCACCAGCTTGGAGCTCCGCCTCATTGATGACCGTCTGAATTGTCTTCAATGTCTGCTCTATATTTACAATGGAACCACAACGGACACCTTCACTCGAATGTTCGCAGATGCTGTCGACCATCAGTTGGCCGTCTCGGCTTACAGAGCCGATTACACATCTGGTACGGCTCGAGCCGATATCCAGTCCCATCAACATCTTATCACCAGCCATTACAGCTACCCCCTATTGGTTGTCTCGTTACCTACGGACCAAGCCTTCTCTATAAAGATCATAGCGCTTGGGTTCTGAGCTGAGGAAGGAGAGCGTTTTTTGTTGGTCTTTTACAACCAATGCTACGGCAGAGCGCACGTGCGCTTCTCCTACAGGTTCCCTCACCCAAATATGGGCATTGTAAGACGAGAGTTCCAAAACCATCTTTCCAAAGCTGTTACTACTATTATTATCGTATTTTATCCTTGTTATCAAGCTAGTCTTTTCCTGCAATGATGAAGAGAGCGCCAGCACCTGGAAAAACGTCTGGTCAAGACCATATTTTAGCATCATCTCACAATAAGACAGAGGCACTTCAATGGTTGGTACAATGGCGGAAAACAGTATAACATCCTCAGGCTCAAGCTCATATAAAGAAGTGTTGACCACCAAAAAACTTCTCTGGTTTTCATTGTTTACGAGCAACGCTGATGCATTTGCCAACGTAAACTCAAGACGCAGTGTGGCAGGAAGACTCCGCTTGATCTGCACAGCCTGAATCGCAGGATGCCTTTCGTATGCTTTTTCAAGCTTTCCAAGAGAGAAGGCGAACAATGAGGTACCAATACGTTCAGAGAGGTCTTCCTGTATTGCCATGGGAAGCCTCTGTTGTCCTCCTTTAAAGAAAACCTCAATCTTTGCAATATTGAATTGTTGGATGTTTCTGAGACTGAAGAGCAAAAATACTCCCAAAATCAACACGAGAAGCATAATCGTGATACATCTGGGAAGCAGTTTTTTCACAGGTTCCTCCTCGGCTCATATAGTATTTTGCTCTCTTTGTCTTGAATCAGGAGTACTCTATAGATGAAAGAACACCCGACAAGTACTACAAAGATATTTGTCCCTCCTTGACTGAAAAAAGGAAGAGGGATGCCGGTAGGGGGAAGCAGGGCTGTCACGACCATGAGATTCATCAAAGCCTGGAACAACACCATGCTGGTCATTCCAAAAGCTCCCTGGCTGAGAAACTTGTTTGACTGTGCAATCTTCTTTGCCCCGCCATATCCAAGCAAACAAAACAAGACAAAGAGCAGTATGATGAAGAGAGCTCCGACGAAGCCCATCTCCTCACAGATGGAAGCGAATATAAAGTCACTTTGCACCTCAGGCAACAATCCAAGCTTGTAGGTACCCTTGCCAAGCCCTACGCCGAACAAGCCACCTGAGCCGATCGAGCGCAAACTGGTGCTCACCTGATAACTCATACCGGCAGGATCAAGAGCAGGGAATATGAAACTGAAAACCCGTCGTACCCGATACGCTTGGCTGAACATGGCAACCAATGCAGGAGGGAGCATGAATGCAACCATGACCAACAGATACGACAAGGGAAAACCACTTGAAAGCAACAGGGCAAGGCTGAGAGCTAAAAACAAAAGAGCAGAGGAGTAATCCCTCTGCAGAAAAATCAGCATGGTGATTATCAGACCGATGCCGATCTGAGGACCGAATCGTACTAACATTGTCTGTCCGGTCCGATCCTTCTTGTGATAGGAGGCAACAAAGAGAATCATGGCAATCTTGGCGAATTCAGAAGGTTGCAGGCCCGGAAGACTTCCTATTTTCAACCATCTTCTGGAGCCGAGGATCTCTTGTCCAAACGGGGTGAACAGCGTCATCAACAACAATACCACGACCAGGGTTATTGCCGGATAGGCACTCTTCTCCAACCAAGAGAGTGGGACGAATCGAAGAATCACCCCTACTGCGAACGCAAGGAGTACAAAGACCAACTGACGGCTGAAAAAATAATGATGCACCAAATTATGCAACAAGGCCTCATTATAGGAGGCGCTATAGAGCATTATCAGGCCAAAAGCGGTCAGCAACAACACCAAGCAAAGAAAGGTGAATGCCGCCAAGGTTGTCCTTGTCGGCTCTGTGGATTGTTCAATATCCTGCCAATCATCATATTCGTTTTGCATCATATTCTATTTCTTGCTGAGCAGAAGCGCCAATGATGCGAAGAGCCAGGAAGCGGCAATACACGAAGCTACAATCTTCTCTTCCTTTATTCCTTTCAGTTCATATGCATGATGCAACGGAGCAATGGTAAACACCTTTTTCTGAAATCCCCTGATGCTGACAATCTGAATCAGCGAACTTGAGAGTTCCAAGAGAAACAGCCCACTGGCTACGACAAACACCACTTCAGCGTTGATGAGCAGTGCACAGATACCGATATAACCACCAAGGGCATGGCTTCCTGCATCACCCATGAAATATTTGGCAGGAGAGCGGTTGAAATACAGAAATGCGAGCAAAGATCCAATCATTGCGGTTCCAAATCGTTGAGACAACAGTACCAATAACAGCAGCACAGGAAGACTCGCTCCAGAAGCCAAGGCATCCAATCCATCTGTGATATTCACAGCGTTGACAAAATACAAGACATAAAAAACTGCAAAAACCGGGTATAGATACCCTAGGTCCCATGAGAACCTGAAGAATGAAACATTGCTATCCAGTAAAGACCATTGTTTTGCAAGGAAAACTATGAGAGCCGCACTTGAGAACTGCAAAAGCAGTTTTGTTTTTGAAGAAAGGCCATCGCCATTCTTGGTCTTTTGCTTTTGCAGGTCATCCAAAAAACCAACCAGCAAAAACAATGTCAGTGCAATCATGGGCAGCAAGACAAGATAATCACGAAGATCGGACAACATCAGATTGGTTAGTATGAAGCCGATGCCGAAGGCGAGCCCTCCAACAACAGGAGTCCCTTGCTTAGCTGCATGGGTACGTGCGAGCTCAGGCTTTATGGCCACCTTGCTTTTGGTGCAGACAGAGAGAAGGACCTTGGAAATCAGAAAGGTCAAGAAAAATGAGCACACTGCCTGCAACATCAGCATCCTAAGCATAACGCACCCCTCCTTCTTGCACCTGCATCTTCAACGACGGAATGAGTCGTTCGAATGCCATGCTTCGAGAAGCCTTGAGCAAGAAAAGATCCCCCCTTGCAACAGATCTGTTGAGCACTAGAGCAAGTTCTGCAAAGTCATCTGTATAAAAGATGTCCCCTAAAAAACCAAGATTCATCAATTCTTGTTTAGCTACTTCCATCTCCTTCCCATACAGATATGCAGTAGAGAAGGAAGAACGGGCAAGAACCCTGGCTACTTGACGGTGAGCTTTCACTGACATGCTCCCAAGTTCCTTCATTGGTCCAAGTACAACCTTCTTTTGCCCCTTGTAGGAGAGTGAGGAGATATGACTGAGAATCCCTTGCATTGAATCAAGGCTTGCGTTGTAGGAGTCGTCAATGATGGTAATGTCACCGGCATCGACAAAGCAACGTCCCTTCATGGGTGTGAAACCATCAAGAGCGTGTGCAATATCCACAGCAGGGACGCCAAAGTGTTCTCCTACCGTTATGGCTCCGACAATATCCTCAAGCAAATGACGCCCTACCGCCCTTACCTCAAAGTGTTGGTCCTTGTAGGAAATCCTCCACCCACGAAGACCAAGATCTTCAGCAGTTATGTCATCTGCTGCATAGCTTTGCAAATAAACGGGTGCTCTTTTTCTGATCATGGAGCCATAGGTACAAGCCCTACTGATAAATCCAGCTTGTACTGTTGGATGAAATATTTTCGCCTTTTCCTCGGCAATGGTTTTCCGGCTGCCCAACTTCTGGAGATGGGATATTCCGATATTTGTCAGCAAGGCGACATCTGTTTTGATCATCTTCAGCATGACATCCATCTCTCCGACATGATCAATTCCCAATTCAAAAACCGAGTAGCGGGTATGCTCATCGAGACTAAAGAGGCTCAAGGGCAATCCATATTCACTGTTGAGGTTCCCCTCAGTCTTGGCAGTCGGACCGAGTGCTGACAAAATTCGTGCAAGAGCCTCCTTGGTGGTGCTCTTGCCACAGCTTCCTGTAATGCCCACAGATTGCACTTTGCCAAAAAGCTGTACATAATTTTTTGCAAGCACCTGCAAGCTCTGTTTTACATCCGTTACCGCCAAAACAGCACAACGCACCCGTAAAAGAGCTTCCCGTGCTCGTCGATAATCAACAACTACAGCACAAGCTCCCTGTTTTTCTGCTTGTTCTATATACTGAAAGCCATCGCTTTGTTCACCCTTGAGTGCGAAGAACAACGAACCGTTTTTGCACTGACGACTGTCGAGTTGGACCTCGGTTACCAGACGATCTGATGCACGCAAACAAAGAGCTCCACACATTGGTGCTATCTTGGAGGCTGTATACCTTTGGTTGCCGATCCTCTGATAGGTTTGCATTACTCACCCCTTGCCACCAAGGAAAAGGTCTGGGCCACAATGGGTTGGAAGACGATATCCTCCTGCAGTGCCCCATACACCAAAGCTTCAGGCATCATCATCCGGGCAAGTGTTGAACGAAGAACCTGCTGTTGCTCTTCAAGGTTTTGCTGCGTTCTTGCCAACACCTGTTTTTCCAGCTGCAGCGAACGGTGGACTCCTTGCTGCCAAAGAGGAAAGAAGATGGCACCAAGCAAGGACATAATCATCAACAGAGCACACAAGCGGCCCAGACGACGTACCTGTTTCTGCTCTTGCAATGGTTGTCTATCCAAATCTGTTGTATACCAGTCATATCCCATATTCCACCTCCAATATGAGTTCTAGAGCTTTTCAATAATTCTCAGTTTTGCACTCCTGCTTGCCGGGTTTTCAGTGATTTCTTCTTCTGAGGGAACCAAGGGTTTCTTCGTAAGTATCCTTATCTTCGCAGACGAGCCTTCAGCCATACCTTTGAACAACCACTTCACCGGTCGGTCCTCGAGGCTATGAAAACTGATCACAGCAAGTCTTCCTCCACTTTTCAGTGCAGCGATGGCATTTTTCACTGCAGGCTCTATCCTGTCCAACTCCCTGTTGACCTCGATGCGGATTGCTTGGAAACTGCGGGTGGCAGGATGGATTCTTCCATATCGATAGTTTGGAGGTACCGACTTGTAGATGATTGAGGCAAGCTCCTCTGTCCTGGTAATCTTGCCGGTCTTCCTCCGTTCTACAATCGCCCTTGCAATTCTGCGTGAATACCGTTCTTCTCCGTACTGGTAGATGACATCAGCAAGCTTCTGTTCCTGATATCCGTTCACCACATCCTGGGCACTGATTGAGGCATTCTTGTCCAACCGCATATCCAGTTCTTCATCACGACTGAACGAAAAGCCACGTTGGGACTCTTCAAAGTGAAAACTGGAAATACCAAGATCAAAGAGCACCAAATCCAGGTCCTGATTCTCATATTCATCAAAAAATGTATCGAACCAAGTATTCTTGGGTATGAA
The DNA here is from genome assembly GCA_964547185.1 of uncultured Sphaerochaeta sp. Lineage (GTDB taxonomy): Bacteria > Spirochaetota > Spirochaetia > Sphaerochaetales > Sphaerochaetaceae > Sphaerochaeta. The sequence continues at coordinate 9,700 of CAZJMG010000032.1, read as the reverse complement.
GCGATCGCCGAATTTTTCCATTCTCTTGATCGCCTTCTCTTGGATGACACTGTCTCTATCCAAACCTATTACTGTCAGGTTCTCGTACTTTGAGAGATAGAGAAAAGTGTGCCCTCCTTCTCCACAAGTACAGTCAACCATCTTCGCCGGCCTGTCTGATGGGGGGACGAGATGTTCAAGGATCTCATGTCGCATCACTGAATAGTGCACAAACTCCATCATGATCCTCCTAGACCATTTCGCTTAGTGACTGGGCAGCATCCAAAAATGCTCCCATGTTCACATTCATATATTGCTCGTACTGTGCCTTGTTCCACAATTCAAGGTAGGTACCGGTTCCTAAAATCACAGCCTCTTCCTTCTCGAGAAGATTCACACTCTTTCGCAGGCTCATGGGTATGTTAATTCTTCCCACTTTGTCGAATTCACACAGCTGCGCCGGAGCAATCATGCCTCGCTGCAACAATCTCATCTTGCTGTCGAACATCGACTGGGTGTTGCTGATGATAGTATTTAGCAGTTTCTCAAAATCAGCAGGGAGCATGAGCCAAAGACAGTTTTCAAGGCCTCGTGTCACATACAAGGATTCAGCCTCGAATGCACTTCGCAATCGAGCGGGAATGAGTATGCGACCTTTGTCGTCAATGGTGCTGAAAAATTCACCAGTCAACATGCCCTGAACACCTCACAAAAAGTAACTATTTTGGGATTTTTTCCCATATCTACCCATTAATGTACACTTCTTACCACTTGAACACAACCAAGCCCATCATGGTTTCTTACTCATGATGGTTGTTTTATCCCCCTCTCTGCTTAACAGACGTAAAGCTTTACAGGAAAAACAGTACCAAAAGACAAAAAACACCCTTCTCGGATTGAGGAGGGTGTCTGTTGGATTGAAAAGGTTTTAGTGTTCGGGATTGAATATGTTGTAGTCGATATCGGAGAAAATAACGTTGCGTTTTTCCGCCTTGACCAACCACTCTGTATTCACAGCATTCTTGCACATGTTCCCATATACTACATTGAAATTCTTAAGGTGTTCTTTCAATCGCTTCTGAGCATATTCGGTACTGCTGCGATTGAAAAGAATAAAAGACCAGTCGCTTGCCATGGCCAACAACACCTCACGGGCTGCTTGGTTGAGAAACCTCTGCTTGAGACTTGCCTGATCATTGAACCGAATTGCAAGCTCCTCCATTCTCTCAAGAGCCTTGTGAACATGCCGATAGATCCATGCATTTGAGCCGTCAAGCCAAACAGCACTATAGCCACCCTGCCCCCATGATGAAAATGCAGGACGGACTGTCTGCAAGGAGGAAGACTCCTTTGCAAGGACCGACGAAGGAGTGACAAACATTGCTGAATCGCCTTTCGCATGAGCATGGCGTATAACCTGCTCAAGCCAATCAATGCCCTCAAACCACCAGTGACCAAACAGTTCGGCATCAAAACCCAAGGTGAACAAGGGTTCTTTCTCAAGAGAAGACTCCATTACCCTTGCTTTCTTCTCAATATTGTAGAGAAAGTTCTTCGCATGTTCTGCAACACGTTTCTGTGCTTGTTCGCGCTTGTAAGGAACTTTCTGGTCGGTCTGTCCTGTTATTGCCCAATACTTGTAGCCAGTAAAAACACGTACTCCCGGCTCATGAATGTAGGGTCGGATATAATCCATATTCAGGTCATACCCGATATCACGATAAAACTCCCTGTAGCATTTGTCGGTCGGATATCCGGTTGTATTTGACCATACCAAGCTGGTACCCTGGAAATCTCTGGGAAAGACAGCTACTGCATTAGGGCAACGAACCGGGCGATAATCGCCACCATGAACGGCATCGGGAGAGAGCAACATGCTCTGGCTGGCTGTTTGGAACCACGATATTCCATGATATTTTAGAGTATCCTCAAGGCCTGGATAATAACCGCACTCTGGCAACCAGAAGCCTTTTGGCAAATGCCCGAAGGTGGTCAAGAAGGATTGCACTCCCAATTCCACTTGGGCGTTGATCGCTCTAGGATATTCCTGATAGAGCGGTAGATATGCATGAGTTGCTGCGGTGGTTGCCAACTCAAGATATCCGCTGTTTTCAAGCATCTTGAATCCATCGAGGATGTTGCATCGGTACAGATCTTGATAATCACAGAGATTCTGCTTGTATTGGTCAAGGTAGTACTGGGCCATCTCCAAAAACTCAGGCTGCTCCTTGGAGCATCTAGTCACTTCCTTCTGTCCAAGCTCAATGTGCAGCTCAAGATATTTCAAAAACTTCTCTTGCAGCATTGAATCGCTGAGCATGCAACACAAGGTTGGAGAAAGACTGATGGTCATCTTGCATTTGATACGTTCGCTTTTGAGGCGATTGAGCATTCGCAAAAGGGGAAGATAACTCTCACTGATGGACTCAAAAAGCCAATCTTCCTCAAGAAAGCGAGGATATTCAGGATGCCGTACAAACGGCAGATGTGCATTCAAAATGAATGCTATTGAATGGTTCGACATCACATGACCCCCTTGCTCAAGTTTTCAGCCATCTCTCGAAGCACTGCATTGTCCACTACTTCACCTTCCTTGGTGATCAAGGAGGAGAAGTGAACAGTAAAGAGCGAAGGATTGTCTGTCAACTGCTCAAAATGCCTTTGCCAATATGCGGGATAGGTTTCGACGGTGGAACTCCTTGCCAAGGACATCTCGTTCCCTTTTTTATCTCTGTAGCAAAGATCCACAGCATAACGAGAACCCATCGAGGGAAGATTGATGTTCCATTGCGCATCTTCGGCTTCAATGCTGATGTCGAAGGTCTTTACAGAACCACTGACCAGATCAGTCTGCTCTACACGGAGAAACAGGCTGCTTTGCTCCTGTCCATCTTCTCCAAAAATCATCAACAGTGTTGCCGGGGAGATCGACCAATATGCATATGCCCATTCAGGATCGCGCAACAAGAGATGGATTGAGGTATCAAGGTAACTCTGAGGCAAATCCTCAACACCGGGAAGATCTTGCACGTTTTGCTGGCTGCCTCGATAATCAGTCAATGAGTTGCAATACCGATTTCTGTTGATCTTTCCTTTCAGTGCAGAAGGAACTTCATCGTCCTGTTCTCCAAAGGCCTCTTCAAGGGCATCAATGAGGTCTCTCCGATCAAGCGACTGCCAGTCATCAAGCCCTTCCTGCTGGGCAATATACTGCAGCTCGGTAGTAGACAAAGAATCAATATTGATGAGAATCATGCTTACTCCCGCAAAGCATCCAAATTAAGGATGTCCTTTTTTTCCATCGTAAGAGAATCAAGAATCTTAGTCAACAGCGTGCAATTTTTTCGTTCACGCAAAGAGTGTCATCAAAGAGCTCTATTGTAAAGAAGTCTGCTATGCTATACTCCCCTTAGCGATATGAAAACACAACACAAAGAAAAGACATCTTTGATTTTCCATGGACATTTTTATCAGCCTCCTCGGGAAAATCCACATACAGGAATAATTGGCAAACAACTCTCTGCGCTTCCCTACTCTGATTGGAATGAAAGGATTCAGGCAGATTGCTACAATGCCAACACTCATTCACGATATCTATCCGGGGTTCGAAGAATCCTGAGCATGACCAACAATTATGAGTATTTAAGCTTCAATTTCGGCCCAACACTGCTGAGCTGGATGCAAAAAAACCATCCTTATACCTATGAGCTCATACTTGATGCCGATGCAAGAAGTGAACAGAGGCTTGGCTACGGCAATGCAATAGCCCAAGCCTACAACCACAGTATTCTTCCCTTATGCACAAAAGAGGATGCAAGGACACAGATTCTTTGGGGTCTTGATGACTTTTCCCATCGTTTCAAACGTGAAGCACTCGGCCTGTGGCTTCCAGAAACAGCAATCAACAAAAACGTTGTCGATCTCTTGGCACAAAGTGGTGTACGATTTGTCATTCTTTCCCCTTGGCAGTGTCGCTCCATAAAGGAAGTTGGAAAACCAATAGCTTCTCTAGGCGGAAAACCCGCTCCTTACGGAAGACCTTTTCTCCTTCGGGGAGCTCAAGGAAGCACTATCTACGCTTTCTTTTATAATCATCAGCTGGCAGAAGGAATCAGTTTCGGCCACTATCTCAGGGATGCCGATCTCTTGTATCATCGTTTGCTGACCATCAAGAGAGAAGAGCGCCAAAGCTTGATCCATACTGCTACCGACGGTGAGATATACGGACATCATGAACCCTATGGCGACATGGCCTTGGCTGCCCTCATCAAAAAAGTTGAAGCAAGAGATGATTTCACCATCACCAATTATGCTGCATATCTGTCCAACCATCCTGCACAGGATGAGGCTTTTTTGCATTTAGGTGAAGAAGAAAAAGGCACCAGCTGGTCCTGCAGTCATGGCGTTTCCCGATGGTACAAGAATTGCGGATGCCATACAGGAGGGGATGATTCTTGGAATCAAAATTGGAGAACTCCACTGAGAAAAGGGTTTGATACCTTGCGAGAGGAGCTTGATACCATCTATGTACGCATAGTCCAGCGTTTGTTTGATGACCAACAGGATCCTTGGCAGCTGCTCAATTCCTTTGCAACGGTGGCCAGCGCTTTGACTGACATGAAGAGCTTTCTTGCTCCCTACGCCCTAAGCAATGAAGATGAGCTGACTTTGGCGAACTTGTTGATCGGCCAGCAATACAAGCATTTTTGCTACACCAGTTGCGGATGGTTCTTCAACGATATTGCAGGCATAGAGCCGAGACAGAACATCACCTATGCTCTGATGGCCTTGCAATTGTACCAACGCTATACAGAAAAAGATCTCCTTGCACTACTCTTGGACGATCTTGCCCAAGCAAAGGCAAATCGCAAACAAGACGGAAATGGCAAGGATATAGCGCTTCAGGAACTCAAGGCTTTGCCTGGAGAGGTTGAGGCTGCACTTTTTTATATCCTCAATCGAAAGGTTGCCCAAGAGAATGACTACAGCAATGAATATGGGTATTTTTTCCTTGATCAATATACCAAACAAGATACCCATACACAGGTGATGAAAATCACCAACAAACTGACCTTGTCCACATATCTTTGCACCGCAACCGATCCAAATCCAGAGAAATCAACCTTGGAATACACGATTACAGCCCTTGATCTTAATAATCAAACCCAGCAGAGCTTTTTTCTTGAGCAAGATATGATTCCGCTTCGTATGAGAGATCTGCTTTTCGAGCAAATAGAGCGTAATTTCTGCATCCTGGATGAAGCACAGATCAAGTGCTTGTCAAGCAATCTTTTCCATTACGACTCCTTGGCAAAGAACATTCCATATCTTCCCATGGGTTCTTTGTATCAACAATTGATAGGTTCTTCCCTCAGCGCTATAAAAAGCCTTTTCATGTATGGAACCTTGGCAATGTGGAATCGATATAAAGATGACTTTTCGATGACTTTGGATTTCATTGCAAAATTTGGAAAGCAACCTGATAGACAGATGGTTGCCTCAATTTTCAATCATGAGATGGCAATCCTTGCCCAAAAATTCCAAACGTATGGATTGCACAATAAGAGCATTCGGTTCGTTCTGGAATTTCTCGTTATTGTACGCAATCATAATTTCCAGCCAGATCTTACAGCCCTCCAGGATGTTGTATACCCCTATCTATGCATGCAAAAGACCCCTCACAAAAATACGGATATTACTTTGATAAACGCTCTTGGAGAGGCCTTGAACTTTGACATTGCAATACATTAGAGGCTGTTATTCAGCTATCAAAGGTCGCAAGGATGCATCGGCTTCCAATACTCGTCTCGCATAACTACAGGTTGGAACTATGGTCCAACCTTCTTTTTGTGCCTTTCTGGCAACCAGTAGAACCAATTCTTTGGCTATTCCTTGTCCTCTTAGTTCTGGTTTTACATAGGTATGATCCAATGCTACACGATTCGGTCCGAGTTTACGTACGGTAACCCGTCCCAAAGGCATCTCTTGCTCCTCTCCATAGGCAAATCCATTCTCAGTTTCATAATAGGTATTCATCAATCTCTCCTTGACAATAGGCGTTTAGCATGTTCCAGGCTCTCAGTACTGGATGATTCTCCACTGAGCATCCTCGCTATCTCTTTTTGTCTCTGATCCCCAAATATTTCCTTTATATAGGAGTAACTCATATTCTCTCTCACTTCCTTGCTCACCATAAATTGATGGTCAGCCATGCTTGCTATTGAAGCAAGGTGTGTAATGACTATCACCTGATGAGTTTTGCTCAAGGCTGAGAGTTGCTGAGCTACAGAAAGGGCAACACTGCCCCCGATGCCTGCATCCACCTCATCATACAGCAACGTTCCAACGGTATCGCTTTGCTTGAGGCTGGTCTTTACAGCGAGCATGATTCGCGACAGCTCTCCTCCGCTCGCCACATCCTTGATCGAACGCATCGGCAAACCAGGGTTTGCACATATATCATAACTGACTGCATCAATGCCTTCGCTTCTTATATCAGTCTCAGAAAATGATATGGAAAAAAGTGCTTGGCTCATTCCCAAGGTCCTTAATTTCTCTTCAACCTCCTTGGAGAGTTTTTGGGCGGCACTCTTTCGTTTTTCACTGAGGATCTGAGCACGTTTGAAGAGTTCTTCTTTCTCAATCTTGAGCTGTTTCTCGAGTTTACTGATTTCAATCTCGCCATCTATGGAGAGGGATAAAGTTTGTTGGCTTTGTTCAAAAAATCTGAGTACAGCTTGCAAGGATGGTCCATATTTCTTCTTCAGCCTCTGCAACTGTGAGAGACGTCCTTGTAGATTGTCGAGCTCTTCCTGGCTGTAATTCATACCGCCCAAATAATCTCTCAGGCTCTGGTATATATCCTCAATCTCTATCGTGGTGCTCTCAAGTCTATCCAGATAGCTTTCCAGAGAGGGATCTGCCTTTGCAGCAAGTGACAACTGATTCTTGGATGTATGCAGATTAGAGAGTACGCTAGAGCCGCCATGATCCAAAGACGAGAGCATCTGGACCGAGAGAGAAAGAGCTTCATAAATCTGCTCATAGGATGAAATGACCTGCACCTGTTGCTGGATTTGTTCATCCTCATCGACTTTGGGATCGACTTTTTTTATCTCGTCAACTGCATACTGAAGAAATTCAGCTTCCCGGGTACTGTTTTGAAGCAATTGTTTCTTTTCTTCAAGTCTTCTATAAAGCTCTTGGTAGAGCATGTATTGTTCTTGATACTCTTGCTTGTACTTTTTGCATGAGCCAAATACATCCAGAACTGCAAGCTGATTTGCACTGGATAGCAAACTCTGATGATCACGTTGGGCACTGATGTCCAATAGTTCTTGTGTTATCGATGCTAAATCCGAACGGGTTGCCAATCTCCCCTGGATAGTCGTTGAGGACCTACCGTTGATCTTTAAGACTCGTGATATCAACAAAGAACCATCTTCAAGAGCTATATTCTCTCGATCGAGATACGAAGCTAGAAACAGGGGTAAAGGATCGGGGATGAAGAAGCTTGCGCTCACACTAGCGCTTTCACATCCACTACGGATTGATTGCACCTCGGCTTTTTCACCCAACAAAAGAGAAAGAGCTCCCAATAGGATGGATTTACCGGCTCCGGTCTCACCTGTTATAACGGTAAAGCCTTCTTTGAAATCAATGCAACTGTCTTCTATCAATGCATAGTTGTGAATCTCAAGCCGTTCAAGCATGAAAACCTCCTCCAGACCAGTTGAGTTTATCACGTAACACTTCGATGTAATTCCGTCGTTCACTGGTAACCAGCAGTGCTTTGCTGCGTGATTTCTCAACGACTATGATATCATCCTCCTGCAGACAGAAGTTTTGCTGTCCATCCAGGCTGAGCATGAGTCCGGTTCTTTGCCCCTTGGAGATTAGCAAACTGATCTTCGATTCTCCACTTACCACCAAAGGCCTGTTCGATAGGGTGAAGGGACAAATCGGGGTGATGATCAGAGAGGAAAGATCAACATCCAAGAGAGGTCCTCCTGCTGCCAAGCTGTATCCTGTTGAACCTGTAGGGGTTGCTATGATCATACCATCGCTGCGAAAAAACCCTGCGTCTGTCTGTCCTATACGCAGTGCCATGCTGATAACTTTGCTGATTCCACTAGAAGAAACCACCATTTCATTCAATGCATGAGCACTGAATTCCTTGTTTCCGTTTCTTAATACTTCCACCCGGATCATCAATCTCCTGCTGATGGCATTTTTTCCAGACAGATAAAACTCTACGGCTTCCTGCCATTCATCAACAGATATTTCTGTAATAAAGCCGAATGTGCCGACATTGATCGCCAAAATGGGAATTCCCAAATCTTGTAAATACCGGGCACAGTAGAGTACTGTTCCATCTCCACCAAGGCTGATAACCAAGTCCGTCTTGGAAGGTACAATCAGTTGCTCATTTCCAGCATTAGTCCGAAAAAGACTGCTTTCAATACCCTTGCTTGCAAGGAAGTTTGCAATATCGAAAGCAAGGGTATGAGAGGCTTCCTTGCTCCAATTTGCAACTATTTGCACATGTCTGACATGCCTTTTTTCCATCACAACGGCTACTCCTTAGGGAAGATGAGAGATTACTTTCATCAATAATTCAACATCTGATTGCTTGAGAAATGGATATATGGGAAGAGAAATTGCCCGTAAATATGCGGGAAGTCCATTTGGATACAGGTCAAACCGTTCAGCCACGTCTTGGGCGAGTGTATCGGTAAAGGTTCTCTTTGCCGATACTTGGTACTTCATGGAAAATTTGATCGCTTCTTCCGCCTTTGAGTCAAGGACGACACAAAACCCATAACCATTGGGTTGAAAATCTATATTGCCTATTCCATACAATCTGTGTTGTGTCTTGAGCAAACTCTTGCAAAAGAGAGCATGAAATTCTCTTCTTTTTTCAAGATGCTCATCCAAGTTGGCAAGCTGGATCGTACCTAGGGCAGCATTCATGTCAGGTAGTTCTATGCAAGGGGGTATGGAAGGTTTCATTGCAGATACGTGCGAGGCAAAGGATCCTTTTCTGTATGCCAATGCAGCACCCCCCCCACAACTGACTACTCCATCCTCTTCAAAACTGCAGACTACAAGATCGCCAAAACAGCCAGCCCGTTGCTCATCATACACGCTGCCCAAGCTCTGGCTGATATCTTCAATGATGGGTATACCACAAGTACTATAATCGCTTTGATACGGAATTTGGCACATTGGCTCAAACAAAAGCAAGGCTGAACATCCACAAGAAGCCAATCTGAGGGCTTCTTCATAGCTTAAACAACCATGGTCCTTATCAATATCGCCCAGTACCAGCTCATATCCAAGCTGGCTTGCTGCTACTTCATAGATTTTTGGTGATAAGAGACTTACCCCGATCTTTGCATTGGCAGGCAAAGACAGCATGCGCAAGGCTATGGTAAGAGCATCCAAATAGGTACGAAGGGCAAAGCCTCCTTGAGAACCTATATAGGCGCAAAACTGTTTTAGAAATTCATTTTTCTTTTCGCCTGGACCGATGCGTTCATCAACCATGGTCTGCAAAACCGCATCCATGTCTTTTCTTCGCAAAGTAGGCTTATAAAATGGAATCAGCGCCACAAGGTCCCCCTCGGGCAAGTATAGCTGGAATTTACACCAATAGGAAGGGTAAAAAAAGAAAAGGCCCGGCGGCTACCTACTCTCCCACGGTAAACCGTAGTACCAT
>CAZJMG010000031.1:6511-45846 GCA_964547185.1 uncultured Sphaerochaeta sp. | reverse complement strand
CTCCTAAGAAGCACAAATATGAAATGCTATTCACACTTTGATGGTACTTTTGCACTCCTTGTTGGTTCAATACATAGAGTCCGATTTCACAGATTTCTTACATTCTTTGGAGCTTACTTCTTTTTTTCTTTCATGGTATAGTTTTCCTATTATCTTGTTTGGAGTATGCGATGAACCTCAGTGTGCAGGAGAAAGAGCCTGCAAATCTGTATGAAACCCCACTTTTGCACCAGAGTGCTTTTTGGTCACAAGTGAAAGAGAAGCAAGGATTCACTACCAAGGCGTTTGACATCAAGGTCCGCCTCTCAGAAATGAAGAACATTACTGCCTCCTCATATTTGCTTGATGATGTCTTTTTACAGTTGATTCCGGTATCAAGAGATCAGAGCATCGCCTATGTTCCCTACGGACCGGTGCTGAATCCTGATGAGGATAAGATTGGCGTTTTTCTGGAAGAGTTGTCGATGCAGATTAGAGAAAAAATGCCTAAGAGCTGTGTCTTGGTACGGTATGACCTTCCTTGGCAGGCCATCTGGGACGATGAGGACCTCTCCTACGAACTGCAGAGTTTGAGATTGAACTGGGGGACACAGTACAAGCAACTGAGAAAGGCTGTGTCCAATCAGCTTCCCAGCGATACCATGTTCGTCAATCTTTGTGCGTCAGAAGACGAGATACTTTGTAGGATGCATCATAAAACTCGATACAATATCAGACTTGCCGAGAAAAAAGGTGTTGAAGTGCGCCAAGTGGGTCATGATCATCTTGACCAGTTTTACGCATTGTATGAAGAGACTTGTGAGCGAAACAATATTCAACTGCATCAGCGAACATTTTTTGAATCCTTGTATGGGGCAGAGGATGAGAATGCAGGCATTACCCTGCTGATGGCGTTTTACGAGAATAGGCCTCTTAGTGCCATGTTTCTCAGCCGTAGTGCCAATCGTGCCACCTATCTCTATGGTGCTTCTTCTTCAAAGATGAGAAATACAATGAGTACCTATGCCTTGCAATGGAGGGCGATACAGTTGGCCAAAAGCTGGGGATGCAGGGAATATGATCTTTTCGGGGTGTCTCCATCGGATAAAAAAGACCACCCTATGAGTGGCCTTTATGCATTTAAAAAGGGTTTTGGGGGAAGATTGTTCCATCGCATGGGATGTTGGGATTATGCTTTCGATCAACAGCAGGCCTCCCAATTATTTGCCTATGAGATGGTAGGGGAAGGCTATCACCTGCGTTGAAACAACAAGGTGACAGAGCCTCCGCAAATCATACCGACCGATCCAGCTTTCTCTGAATCCAGGCTGAAAGACTGTATATGATTTCTCATACTGGGGTCCTCGATCATTGCTCTTGCATGCTCTAGCGCAAGAGCTTCGATGACTCCTCCTCCAATGGTTCCTGTAAAGCTGTGATCGGGAAAACAGGCAAGTTGGAATCCAATTCGGCAAGGTGCTGAGCCTGTTTTATCAATGACTCGAACCACCACAAAATGTTCTTCTTGCATCATGGATTGCAACACACGCTTTTCCATGTAGACTGAGGTGTTTCTCTTTCGGTACTGCGACACCACCTCAGCTAGAATTGATAGAGCGATTTCCGAAGCACTGACTGCATGTATGTCCAATCCGATCGGAGCATGAACCAAGGCAAGCTGTGCATCTGTATATCCTTTGATCTTAAGGTTTTCAAATGTTTTGGCCACCTTGTTTTTGCTTCCGATCATCCCAATGTACCAGTGAGGGAGCTTTAGTACCTGTTCGAGGCAGAGTTGGTCATAGCTGTGACCCCGTGTGGCAATGATAAAGTACGGGCGCACCCAATCCCTGTCTTGTTTGAACACCTCTTCAAAATCAGTGCAAATGCATCTGGCTTTGGGAAATCTTTGCACATTGCAATACTCCTCTCTCTCGTCGATGATGGTAACGTCCAACTCAAGACGAAGGGCTATATGATAGAGTTCCAGTGCGATATGCCCCCCACCAAAAATCACCAACTCAACTTCACTTGAAAGGTCTTCAATAAGAAGGTGCTGCTCATTCATCCAATCATGGGGCTCTGTGGAGAGTTCTCCAACGCATCTCTCTTTGACAAAGAGTGCCTCATCACCAAGACCCTGCTCGCTTAGAACAGTTCTTCTCTGCACTTCACCCTTTTTCAACTGGTCTCGTAGTACTTTGTAGTATTGATTGTGTTGCATACAGGTTCTTCCTCAGGCTTTCTGTAAAAAACCATCCAAGGCGATGACCACTGCCGATCCCACTGCAAGGGCTTTATCACTCACTGTTGTATGGTCTGCATCCTTTGCACGAGGGTCGACATCAGCAATCTTGAAGCCTACAGGGACAAACAATCCATTGTTGAGCAACCCTCTGAGTTTGCCATCAAGTGGGGCATATACGTTTGTATCGCCCACCATGGCAATAAGATCGCCTTTTTGAACCAGATCCCCGATCTCCTTCTTGCGTGAGAAAACTCCTTCTGCCGGGCTGTGGACCACTCGTTCTCTTCCATAGCCGGCAATTATGCCTGGAATTCCTGTGTTCTCTGTAGCAGAGCCTTCTGCTATGATGCGTCCAAGATTGTGACCTCTCTTGGTTTCAATGACATAGTCACAATCTGTACCGGCTTCAAATCCGGGCCCGATTGCAATTACCAAAGGAGCATCATCAATTTTTGTTCCTAGATTCCTCTTGGCCATAATTGCATCGACGACACAGACAGCGCCTATATTGGCCAAGCTTTCTCCCTCTGGATCGACCAAGACGGGAATGTTGTTCGCTTCCAAGACGCTGAAAGCTTCTTTTACATCCTTGCACAGTTGAGCACGTTCTCCCTCGATTACTATTGACCCGTCAAACACCGCCTGTGCAACACTGACTGTTGTTCGTATCACCGTTGGTTTTTCCACTTCAAGGACTATCGGTCTGTATCCAGCTTGCTTCAGTCTGAGAATGACGCCCGTAGCAAGATCCCCACCTCCGCGAACCACTATAATATTGTTCGCCAGATGTTTCATGCTTTTCCCGCTGCGGTTGTTGAATACCTTCATGATTTCTGCAAGGGTTGACAGGGCAATCTCTTGAGGGGTCTCCGTTCCCAAATCCAATCCTATCGGACAAAAGAGTCTCTTTTCATCAGAGGGAGTGATATTCAGGTTTTTGGCAAGTTTTTTTGCTTTGTGTCGTGAGCCGAGGATTCCTACATAGCAGAAATCCCTTTGTAAAAGCAAGTGGGCCAGTTGCTCACCCTGAGCATGGCTTGCAACTACGACAGCAGTATGTTTTGTGGTAGAGGCCTTGAGCACTGCCTCTTCCAACGTAGGGGCGATAATGCGGGCCCTGGCATGTTCGAATAGCTCTTTTGTGGCAAACTCTTCTCTCGTTTCCACTACTTGGGTGCTGATTCCCAAAAAATGTGCCAAGTGAGCAATGGCTTGGTTTACATGGCCTCCTCCAACAAGCAAAATGTCGTGATGGTTCAACGGCAGGCTGAGGTGACAGCTCCATGCTTCAGTTTCGATGTATTGTGTCTCTTTTGCGGCCAGTACTTGTTGCGCCTTCTCTAAGAATGTGGGATGGACATTGCCTATGGTAGCGCCTCCTGCACAAAGGCCAAGAATCTCAACAGTCGGTTGGAATTGCAAGCCGAATACATGCTCGAGTTGCAACGTTTCCCATCGGTGCAATGTGATAAAGGCATGTCTTTCATGATTTGTGGTGCAATTTAGCAGGAAGAGATAGGCGTCTCCAACACTTTTTGATCCCTCTTTCTGTACGCTGCACTGCACATGACGATACTTCTCGCCTGTGGCAAGCAGGCTCAACGATTGGGTCAGTGCATAAGCTTCGACTTCTCCTCCTCCAATGGTTCCTGATATTTGGCCCCTCTCGTTGACAACCATGGTCCCTAGGTTGCGGCTAGTTGATCCTTCTGTCTTCAGTATGGTTACAAAAACGAAAGGCATCTCTTTTGAGCTGTAATAAGCAGCTGATTCCATTGTGGTATAGTTCATTGCATATTCCTTTGTATGAGTTTGTTTTTTTCTATTGAGCCGAACCATAAAGGCAGAGAGGGACAGCGCTTGCTAAGGGTATCCATATCTTCTTTCCTTGCCAGCTCGGCTTGATTGCATAAAATCAGTGACTTGCCCTTCATCCTCTTTTGTACCCCTTGCTCGTGTTCCAACAATAATGCATAGGTATTGAGATCAATGCGCTGATCATTGAGAGATTCGCAACCAAAGCACTCGCTGTGAAGCGATCTGCCAAGAAGTGAGAAGGAAAGAACTGCGATGGTGGCGCTTGTATACTCTGGTACGACAGGATCTCGTTCTGTATGCAGCTTCAGACCTTTTTGTCCTGCTCCATCAGCTTCAAGAAGCACGACATCATATTGCTTCTGTAGTTGTTCTAGAAGTTCGTTAGGTGGAGCGAGGGATTTCTGGCTGCCGCGAAGAGCAAAAAAGACTCGTTCCGAAGATCTACTTTCATGTATGAGTATAGATTCGCTATCCTCAAAATAGTAATCACAGTGATAGTCCCTGTGCTCTGGGAGCTGGACCTTGGTGGTAGTGGAAAGAAGCACTTTTTTGCCGATGTGTCCGTAGTACCGTGCAAGTTGGATCATGAGCGTGGTTTTTCCACCGCTACCGGTGATGCAGATACACTGGTCCCTGCCTTCAAGGTATGCTGAGATGGATTCAATCAAAAGGGGCATGCAAGAACTGTAACACCACAATCGAGCTACTGCAACGAGCAAAAGGATTTTTTTTACCTCCTTTTTTCTTGAGATTGGTATGGTAGCTTGGGTATATGCAAAAACAACAATTGGAAAAGGTCGGCGTTGACGTGATAGAGAATCGTTATGTGATGTGTGTGCTCAACCCATGGGGAAAAGCCCCACGATACGCTCGAGGCAGAGTGGATACTCCTAAAGGGCAGGAGAAGTTTTTTGCAAAACTTCCTTCGCAATCAAAAGTTTTGATGCCTTCTTGTGATTTTTCAGCAATGGTTTATCACCGACTTGGAGAAGATCGCGTAGTGCTCAAGGATGCACAAGAATACTATATGATTTGGCAGGAAGCCGGGGTGAAGAGAGGAGAGCCTATGGCTCGATTTGCAGCAAAGATTCTATTTGATCTGTATCAAGAAACTACGCTCAGTGAACAAGAAATTCGTACTCTTTTTGCAGAGCAAGAAGTGGAGTTGCAAAGGATAAAGCAAATAGGGGAGAGTGCCCAAGCCATCATCGAGAACGTGCTCAAGAATCGTGCGAGTGGCAAGGATTTCAAACAGGCTTTAAAAAACCTAGAGTTTTGAGGTTGGCTAGGGCTTATTACAAAACTGCTTTAATACAAAGAGTGAAGGTGGTTCCTTTGTTGACTGTGCTTTGCACATTGATGGTTCCTTGGTGGATCGTCACGATGTGTTTTACGATTGCCAGGCCCAGACCGGTTCCCCCTTCCTTTCTGCTTCTTGCTTTGTCTACTCGGTAAAAGCGTTCAAAAATCCGTTGTTGATCTTCCTTTGCGATTCCGCATCCTTGATCCGATACCGCAAGACACACAAAATGTTCTTTACGATTCGCACTGATTTGTATTGTGCTTTTGTGTTCACTGTACATTATTGCATTATTCAAGAGATTCATGAGCGCCAGAAGCAAAAGTCCTTCATTAGCCCAGACGAGCAAGTTGCCTTGAATCTTTACCTGGACGTCTATTTCCTTGGGCTCTGAAAGATGTCTGCACCCATCGATGGCTTGTCGGATGAGGCTCTCAACCTCCAAAGCAAAGAAAGGTATTTCTGTTTTTCCATCCTCCAAGGAGGCAAGCAAGAGCAAATCTTCCAAAAGCGTTTGCATTCTTTTTGAGTTTGCGAAGATGATTGCATTAAAATAACGCAGCTGTTCTAAACTGGTTTGCTCTTGGTTGGCAAGTTCTGAGAATCCAGTGATTGCAGTCAAGGGTGTCTTAAGCTCATGGCTGACATTCGCCACAAAATCTTTTTTGATTTGTTCCAACCGTTTGAGTGTAGTTACATCGCTTATGGTCACCACCAAAGCCTGTACTCCTTTCCCATGTTTGAGAATCGGGGAAGGCGTTATCTGGTATTGTTTCTCTTCATGAATCCAGAGTGTAGTTGTCAGTTGCTCTGCTTGTAGTGCGTCATCCAGCACCTTGGTGATTTCTCTCGTATCCAAAAATGCGTCTATCGACAGTCCCTCAGTGTTCTCCGCTTGATTGAACATCCTGTCGAAGGCCGTATTGCTGATAAGTATGGTCTTCTGCCTGTCAATCAGAACAACTCCGTCCTGCATGGCATCTAGCAGTGCTTGATATTTTACCGCACTTGCTCCCAATTCATTGAATGTTGTCTGCAGTTGTTTTGCCATTTCCTTGAGTGTGTCGTTCAAGAGTGAATACTCTTTGGGTTGCTTGATGGTACTGCTGTGGGAGAGATTGCCTTTTTGGTATTGAAGAGCAGTGTCTGTGAGAATTTGTAATGCCTTGGTGGTGCTTCTTGTGTTTAGCACTATCATGGTGAAGGTCAGGATGCCCAATGCAACGAAGCTGGCGAGCAGATTTCTCAGATGATAGCGCACCCAAGCTTGGATTACGTCATATGACCGGCTTACCCTGAGAAACAATCCATCGGGTGTTGTGGTTGCCACGTACGTGACCAGCTTATTCATGTGGATGGATGATCGTGTACTGTAGCCTTTTGCCTGTGTTTTTGCTTGTCGTATCTCTTCCCTCATGAGATGGTTATCCATCAGCAAGGGCTCAAAATCACTATCGTACAGGACTTTTCCGCTTTGCTCTATGAGGGTGATGCGCACTGAAAAGGATTGTGCATACTCATCATAATCCTCATAATCAAAAGACCTTTGGTTCAGGTAGGCAAGATGATCGGACAATATGGAGGTTTCGAATTGTCGTTGTAGGCTGGTAAAGCTCGATAATGAAAAAAGAAGCGCAATCGACAATGAAAGTGCAATGATGAGTAGACTTCCCAAAATCAGGCGTTTTTTTAACGTAAGGGGAAAAAGGCTCATCAGCACTCCTTATACGTATATCCAATCCCCCAGACAGTCTTTATCCGTGCACCTACATTGCCCAATTTCTTGCGAATAGTGGCTATTTGTACATCTATGGACCGGTCTGTAACTGGATAATCGCTACCTTTAACCTTGGTAATAATCTGATTTCTTGTGAAAACCTGTTCAGCGTTGGATGCAAGCAGAAAAAGCAAGGAAAACTCCGTCGCCGTCAATTCAATCTCGGTGTCATCGACTAAACAAAGATGCTTGCCCTGGTCCATGAACAAGCCTTCATGGTGAATCTGGATATGTTCCTGTATTTCAGAAGAACGTCTGAGTACCGCCCTGATTTTGCTGCTCAGGATGTTCATGCTGAATGGTTTTGTGAGATAATCATCAGCTCCCAGTTCCAAAGCTGTAATGATGTCGCTCTCTTCACCTTTTGCTGAAACAACTATAATTGGAGTACTGCTTTGCAGATTATAGCGGATTTCCTTGATTGCAGTAAGCCCGTCCATGACCGGCATCATGATATCAAGGGTGATGAGGTCGACATCATGTTGCTGCAGTAGCTCAAGTGCCTGCCTTCCCTGTTGAGCCTTCAGTACGGTATATCCACTGTTTTCCAAGGTGAACTGCATAAGCTTTAAGATGTCAGCATCGTCTTCAACAACAAGAATAGTACTCATGACTAGACGGTAGTATACAACAAGGGTATAAAACAAGAGCGTTCGGCTGATTTCATTGTTTATTCACACTTTTTGCCATGATTCATATAAGGTGAAGATTAGAATTCCCAAACAAGTATTGAATATAATCTTATGCTGTTTTTAGTCTCAGAATTCAAAAAATACACCCTCCTGTATTAGGAAGGTGTAAAGTATGTTTTTATATTAGAAAATTTACTGCTTTTGTGCAAGTATTGAAGCAAGACGAGGGTCTTTCTGAATATTCTTCTGCAAGTCCCTTTCTCTTGCTTTGTTGACGTAGTCCTTTTCCTCAAAACTGTAGTGGAAGTTGGTGTGTACGTCGTAGGTCCCATTCATCAGTGCATATGCATCTTCTGTCATGACCAATTCCTCGTCGGTTGGAATGACCAGAATCTTGACTTTGGAATCATCGGTATTGATCTCAAATTCACCGTTTCTGCTGAAACAGACTTCATTTTTATATTCATCGACAACCGCCCCGATCGCTTCAAGTCCCTGGCAGGCTCCCAGGCGAATGTGTCTTGCCATCTCGCCAACTCCTGCGGTGAACACGACGGCGTCAAGTTTGCCTCCCAGCAGTGTTGCATAGCCACCAATGTATTTCGCAATACGTCTGCATTCCATCTTGATTGCCAAGGCAGCTTTTTTGTCACCTTCTAGGCTTGCCTTGAGAACATCACGACGATCGCTCTTGCCGCACAGGCCGATGAGTCCACTCTTCTTATTCAGTACCGTGTCCATTTCCTTGGCAGACATACCGGTATTGTCCATCATATAATTGATGATTGCCGGATCGATGTCTCCGCAGCGAGATCCCATGATCAAGCCTTCAAGAGGGGTGAGTCCCATGGATGTATCGACGCAGACTCCGTTTTTCACAGCGCAAACTGAAGCCCCGTTGCCGATGTGGCAGATGATGACATTTGTATCCTCGTTCTTCTTGTTCAGCAAGACTGCTGCTCGCTTTGCACAGTAGAGGTGGCTGGTTCCATGGAATCCATAGCGGCGAACATTATAATCGGTGTACCAGGAGTAAGGTACAGCATACATGAACGCCTCTTCTTCCATGCTCTGATGCCATGCGGTATCGAGAATAATGGCTTGCGGGACATTCGGCATCGCCTTTCTAGCGGCTTCTATTCCCATGATGTTCGCCGGCATGTGCAAAGGTCCAAGATGAATTACTTTCTTAAGCTGGGAGATGACCTCGTCTGTGACGAGTGCAGACTTTTTGAATACTTCGCCGCCATGCAGAACGCGGTGTCCGACAGCCCCGATTTCCTTGAGGTCCTTGATTACGCCGTATTCCTGGTCGAGCAACATCCTTATGATGAGTTCTATAGCCTCTTTGTGAGTGGGCGAAGAAAACTCAGTGGTATACTCTTCTTTCCCGATCGCCTTGTGTTCAATAGTTGAATACTCCAGTCCGATACGTTCAACAACTCCTACTGCAAGAACTTCTTTGTTCTCCCAATCATAGACTTGGTACTTGGCAGAAGAACTGCCACAGTTCAAGGTCAGAATTACCATGAATGACTCCTATTTATTACATGCGCTGTGCATTAAAGATTGAAAAATTAACACCAAACAATTAAACCACGTATGCCAAGAATAATCAACATGAAGCAAAAAAAGAAAAGATAGTTCTTTTCCTACTATGAAGGTAGTAATTATTTTGATGATGTTGTGTTTGTATTCTCCTCTTTACAGTTTGCAGACGTTTGTTGTATCCAGCAGTCCGTTGCAACAGCAATTCGATTTGCAGTGGTCAAGTAAGCAGCCCGCCAGTGAGATTCGCTTAGGACTTCAGCTTGCCAAGGAGGCGAGCTTTCGCTACAGCTTGTCTGCAATGTACAAGGGCGTAGCGTTTGAACTTGGAGAGAAGGAGATCATTTCATACCTCTCCTTTCTCCCAAGAAAATCATGGCAACAGAGTGTTGTTGCCTACAGGTCGCACGCAATCTCCTATCTGTACGGCCCCGAGAACGAGACACTTCTCTATACGCGTTTTGGCAGGTTGTTCATCGGATATCTTACTATACCCAAACAAGAGCAGCCGACCTTGTTTGCAGAGTATAAAACAAGGCTTGAGGGCAAGCTGTTGTGTTTTGGTTGGGAGGATCACACTTCTTTGATGCGACTGCACATCGAGGCTTTCTGTGGAACAAACCATGCACTTACCTGCATAACGAGTCTTACCCTGTATGCTCGCTCACTAAAGGGCTCTTTGGCTTGGGGTAATCATGATTGGCCCTATAGCACAAGTCTGACCATCTCAATGAATCAACCACCTGTAAAAGCAGCATATACGATCAGCAGTGCTGTGGGGGCAAAGGCAATCTATGGAGGAAGTTATCAGGCATACAAGGCCTCCTGCACAAGGGAGCTTCGCTTTCAGAACGTCCTGGCTGAACAACAAATATCCATCCAATATGATCAGAAAGGGGAGAAAAGAAGCACTTTTACGGCAACAATCTCTTATGAATATGACCGCATCAAAATGGGCTATAGATTTATTTCAGGTACTGGCCACATGCTCTTTATGGAAAAACAGGGGATGTATCTTTCTGTTTCAAAAAACTCCATCGACCTGAAACTGAACATTGAAGAAAACAAGGTCAAGATGATTGTCCGCTATACGAAAAAGCAGGCGCTGTCTCTGCACTTTTATATCACCTGTCCCATTGGCCAAGATAGCGGATCTCCTCTTCCAGAATGATGGAAGTTTTTTGTGCAACGACCTGTTTGATGTGTTCAATAAGATCTCTTACTTCGGTGCTGGTTGCATTGTGCCTTGGATTAATAATGATGTTTGCGTGGTGGTTCGATACCTGGGCTCCGCCGATGCTATATCCTTTGAGATTGCAACGTTCGATCAATTCTCCTGCGGCCATCATGGGTGGATTTTTGAAAATGCAGCCCAAGCTCGGACTTTCATAGTGTCCACTCTGTTTTTTTAGTCTTTTTGCTGTATCTTTTCTTTTACGGACTTCACTGGTTTGGGTTGTAGGAAACAGTCTGAACCCTGCCTCATAAATGATGGCATCGTTCATTTTTTTGAAGGGTGAGGTTCTGTATGAGAAGTCATCAAGGTGGGTCTGCATACGGTGCAGCTTTCCGTCGAAGGTCATGTAATCAACATAATAGAGATATTGTGAGATTTGGGTGTCTGCGTTGCCGCTGTTGCCCCAGATGGCACCCCCGATCGTTCCAGGCATTCCTCCAAGCAACTCAAGTCCAGACAGGCCGTCCTCGATGGCTTGGTCAATTGCCTTGTCCAAGATGCATCCGCTCCTTACACAAAACATCTCCCCTTGTACATGGCGTCGAAGCAGATGATTTGTGAGTATCGTAAGGCCTCTAATCCCAGCATCGCTGATAAGGCTGTTGCTTCCAGCTCCCAGAACTGATATAGGAAGATTATTGTCTTTTGCAAAAAGCAATAAGGATCTCAACTCTTCAAAATCGACAGGTGACGCAGCAAGATCGGCAGTTCCTCCGGTAAGAATCGTACTGTGACTTGCCAAGGGAAGATGATGCGTGAGCATTTGCTCAAGGTTGATTTTTTCACCGCTATTGCGTACATTGATAGACATGGAGACATCTTACCCCCTTTTTCAGGGGTGGGCAACCTAAAGGAGCTCTCAATGCCTGTCCTTCTTTACAACACGATGAGTCGAAAACTAGAAGAGTTTATTCCTCTGAAAGAAAACGAAGTCGGCCTTTATTCATGTGGCCCCACAGTATACAACTATGCACATATTGGAAATCTCAGAACCTTTTTGTTCGAGGATTTGCTTAAGAGAACGTTGCTGCTCAGTGGTTTTGCAGTACATCATGTCATGAATATCACCGACGTGGGACACCTTACAGGTGATGGGGACGATGGGGAAGATAAGCTGGAGAAGATGGCCAGCCAGACCAATCGTTCTGTTTGGGAAATTGCCCGTTTTTACACCGAGGCTTTTTTCAAGGACTACGATGAGCTGAATATGATCAGGCCGACTGTAGTGTGCAAAGCAACTGATCACATCCAGCAGATGATTGATTTGATCAAGCGGCTGGAAGAACGAGGGCATACGTATATAAGCGGTGGGAATGTCTATTTCAGCATTGATTCCATCGATGACTATGGAAAGCTTGCCCGTCTTGATCTTGATTCTTTGCGTACTGCCGTGCGTGAGGATGTTCAAGCTGATGATAATAAACGCAACAGCAAGGATTTTGTACTGTGGTTTACCAAAAGCAAACATGGTGATCAGGCTATGATGTGGGATAGCCCCTGGGGAAGAGGCTTTCCTGGTTGGCATATAGAGTGTTCTGCAATGAGCATGCACTATCTTGGCGAGTCTTTTGATATTCACTGCGGTGGGATCGATGCGATTCCTGTTCATCATACCAATGAAATTGCTCAGAGTGAGGCAGCTACTGGCAAAAAGTGGGTCAATTATTGGATGCATGGTGAGTTCTTGCTTGACGAGACAGGGAAAATGAGCAAGAGCAAGGGTGAATTCTTGACCTTGCAGCTCTTGCAGAAAAAAGGATTTGATCCTATGGATTACCGATATTTCTGCCTTGGAGGCCATTACCGAAGTCAGCTGAAGTTCAGTTTTGAGTCGCTCAAGACAGCACGTACTGCACGCATGAATGTGTATGATAGAATACAAGCCTTGCTGAAGGAGGGCGCGAAACTGAGAGAGATTACCCAAGCAAGGGCAGTTTCTTATAAAGCAGCCTTTCTCGAGCATATTCAGCAGGATATGAATACTCCCCGTACTCTTGCCGATCTTTGGGGTGTACTCAAGGACGATCAATTGTCGGTTGACGAGAAGTACAGCCTTGCGCTCTATTTTGATCAGGTTTTTGGCCTGAGGCTTGCAAGTATAGAAGCCCCAAAAGAAGTACAGGTTAGTGATGAAGCCTTGGCTTTGCTGCAAAAACGGATTGAGGCAAAGAAAGCCAAGCGGTGGGCAGAAGCCGATGCACTTCGCTCTGAATTGGATGCTATGGGCTACCTAGTCAAAGATACACCTTCGGGCAGCTCTTTGGAAAAAAAGATGTAACTTGGTTACTGGTGAGTTGTTAACGTTATGGAAATACAAAGCAACGATGAGCGAGACTTCAAGCAAGTCTACGAGCAGGTATTCCCGATATTGATGCGTGTGGTATATCACGTAACCAATAATCAGGATCTTGCTGAGGAAATTTGCCAGGAAGCTTTCATCCGGTTCTTTGACAAGGGAATGAGTTTTGCCACACTCGATGATGCCAAGTATTGGTTGATCCGGGTGTCTAAAAACCTCGCAATCAACCAAGTGAAACGGAAAGCCCGTGAGATGAATATGGTGGATAAGCTGAAGAAGTATCCAACCAATCATGCAAACAACAATGACGGGTCGCAGGTGTTGATCGAGAAAGAGACACGCAAGCTGGTACAGGAGGCCATAGATCAGCTGCCACAGAAGTTTCGCCTTGTTATCGTGATGAAAGAATACACAGATATGGACTACAAGCAGATCGCCCAGGTGTTGCATATTTCCGAAAGTAACGTAAAGGTGCGAGTCTATCGTGCAAGAAAGATGCTCGAATCGATTCTAGGCCAGGAGTAGCCAATGTGTGTAGATGACGAATTATTGAACACCTATCTCGACGACGAATTGCAGCAACCTTGGAAAACCCAGGTCCAAGAACATCTTGGATATTGCAATGCCTGCCGTCAACGCCTTGAGCAATTGCGGGTATTGCATCAAAAGGTGCAAGATTCGGTAATCTCTGATGAAGAAATTAAGATGCATCAGGATCGGGTATTTGCGTATTTTGAGAAAACACGATTTCCCAGTGCGAACAAGAAGCAACATATTTTTCGTAAGAAAATCCAAGTACGGCTTGTACCTGCGTTGATTACTTCAGCTGCCGCCTTCGTAGTGGTCTTTATCGGGGCCTTTGTTCTGTTTGGCACGAGTGTGCAACAGGGGCAGGAAATCCTTCCAGGAATTTCCGCTCCAATAGACAGTATGCATATCAGACAGGTTACCGATGTGCAGAAACCTTCCCTTGACATGTTCAGTCTCGAGCAGATTGTACAACATCTTGATGCATTGGGGTATGCAGTCAAGTTGGAGGTGAAGGCGGTAACACCTCTTCAATAAGCTATACATACTCTGTTCTTCTTGAGATGGCTCTACATTACTTGTAGAGCCTTCTCTATTTTGGTACTATTGCCGTACTCGTTTCATGCGTAGGAGGCATATCGTGAAGGCAGTTGTTTTATCGAAGGCTTATGACCCCAAAGAATTTGAGGATCGAATTTACCAGCGTTGGTTGCAAGAAGGGAAGTTCAAACCTTCTTCTTGTGAAGGTAAGCCGTTTACTGTAGTCATGCCTCCTCCAAACGTCACCGGTATTCTGCATATGGGCCATGCCCTGAATAATTCTCTTCAAGATATCCTCACAAGATATTACCGCATGACCGGTCGTCCGGCTTTGTGGGTTCCTGGAACTGACCATGCAGGAATAGCTACGCAGAATGTGGTGGAACGTCAGATTGCCAAAGAGGGATTGCGTCGTCAGGATTTGGGAAGAGAACGCTTTCTTGAACGGACTTGGCAAGTCAAGGATAAGCATCACAGCATCATCAAGAAGCAATTGGAGAAGATCGGGTGCAGTTGTGACTGGGACCATGAACGGTTCACCATGGATGAAGGGCTCAGCAGGGCAGTTCGTGAAAGCTTCGTCACCCTGTATCAGAGAGGCTTGATATACAAGGGTGAATACCTGGTTAATTATTGTCCGAAGTGTGGTACTGCTTTGGCAGACGATGAAGTCGAGTATCAACAGCTGGAAGGTCATCTGTACGATGTGCGATATCCCTATAGTGACGGCTCTGGTTACATTACAGTGGCGACAACCCGACCTGAGACCATGTTCGGCGATGTTGCCGTAGCTGTGCATCCTGAGGATGAGCGATATAAGCATTTGATCGGAACCTTGGTGGATTTACCGCTAACCAACAAGAAGATACCCATCATCGCAGACAGCTTTGTTGATATGAGTTTTGGTACCGGCATGGTGAAAATAACACCAGCTCATGACCCGAACGACTGGCAGTGTGGATTGCGTCACAATCTTGAGAAGGTGAATGTACTCAATCCTGACGGAACCCTCAATGAAAACTGTCCAGAGAAGTACCGCAATATTGATGCCGTTCAGGCTCGATCCTTGGTGGTCTCCGATCTGAAGGAGCAGGGATATCTGATCAGTGAGAAAGTGCATAACCATGATGTAGGTCATTGTTATCGCTGTCATACTGTCATAGAACCTTATCTGTCGAATCAATGGTTCGTCAGAATGGAAAAGATGGCCCAAAAAGCCCTTGCTGCCTGGCAGCAAAAAGAAGTGGTCTTCTATCCCAAGCATTGGGAGAACACCTATACACATTGGCTTGAAAATATTCATGACTGGTGTATCAGCCGTCAGCTTTGGTGGGGCCATCGCATACCGGTATGGGAATGTCAGGCCTGTCATGAACTGATAGTCTCTGTGGAAGATCCCACCAGCTGTCCTCACTGTAACTCAGAAGACTTGGTGCAGGAGAGCGATGTTCTCGATACGTGGTTCAGTTCTTGGCTCTGGCCGTTCAGTACTCTCGGGTGGCCGGACGCCACTGAGGATATGAAGCGATATTTTCCAACCAGTACGTTGGTAACCGGGTACGACATCATCTTTTTCTGGGTTTCCCGGATGATAATGGCTTCTCTGGAATTCTTGGGAGAAGTCCCATTCAAGGATATTTACATCACCGGGTTGGTACGTGACAAACAGGGTAGAAAGATGAGCAAGAGCTTGGGCAATGGTATCGACCCTCTTGAGGTCGTGGACCAATATGGTGCTGATGCCATGAAGTTTACCCTCGCTTTTATGGCTACCCAAGGCCAGGATATCCTCATCGACATGGACTCTTTCAAGCTCGGGTCTCGTTTTGCAAACAAGGTGTGGAATGCCGCCCGTTTTCTATTAATGAATCTTGAAGGGCTTGAGCTTGCAAAGATAGAAGATCTTTCACTCACAACCATGGATCTTTGGATCTATCATCAGCTCAATGATGCAGCAAGACGAGTGCAGATTGCGATGGAGAACTATAAGTTCAACGACGGGGCACAGGCTGTATATGACTTCTTCTGGAATGACTTTTGTGATTGGTATGTGGAAAGCGCCAAGCAGGGGCTTTACAGTGAAGATGTACAGGAGAAACAGAGGCAAGTGACCATATTGCTCGATCTCCTGGCTCAATCGATGCGTTTGATGCATCCTTTCGCCTCATTCATTAGTGAGGAAATCTATCAGAAGCTCCCGAATGTGTGTGATCAACTGATAGAAAGTGCTTATCCATCCTATGACGAAGCTAAGAGTCATCCACAAGAGGCCTCTTTGGTAAAGCGGATGCAGGAAGCAATAACCTCGCTCAGGGCTGTTCGTTCAGAACTGGGTATTCCCGCTGAAAGAAAGATTCGTGTAGTGATCAAGGCAGATAAGCAGTTTGTTGCATCCTCATTCTTTGCAGAACAGAATGCATTGATTGCCTCTTTCGTTGCTGCTTCTTCTTTGCAACTTGACCTTGAAGATGCAATCTCCGTTGAGGGGGCGTTCCCTGTTGCCGGCACGGGCTATGAGATGTATGTCTTTGTCCGGGAAGCTATAGATGTAGAGAAAGAGATAGCAAAACTGCAATCAGATTTGATCAAGAACCAGAAGAGCCTTGAACAGGTTCTGAACAAACTTGCAAACGAAAAATTCCTTGCAAATGCGAAAGCTGAGGCAATCGAGAAGGAACGGGGCAAGAAGGCGGAATTTGAAGAGAAGATTGAGAAGGGCGATAAGCATTTAGCACTCCTCAAATCATTTCTATAAGACATTCAGTATAGAATCATGGGCGTCCTGATGTCAGGACGCTTATCTTATGAAAAGAGTAATCCTTTCTCGTTTGGATTATACTCATCGTTTTTCACCAAAAGAAAACACTCTTCAACAGCACTGACTGCTGCTAAGAGAAAGAGTACATATCGAAGCAATACCTGTTCAGGATGAAAGAGGATAAACGGGATTCCTATGACCAGTGCAAATCCTGTTGCCTTGTTGGCATACGTATGCATGACCATATAAGCGTGGTGTTTATAACGGGTGACCAGTATGTTCCCAATACGAAGGACGCTGATGAATAGAATGCATACAAGCGAGGGTGTATGGGAGAGGATAATCGGGAAAACGAGAATCAGCAACGTTATAAAGAGAACTCCATCAGAAAGGCTGTCCAGTCGGCTTCCCAGAAGTGAACAACAGTTACAACGTCGTGCAAGATAGCCGTCAAGGGCATCAGTTGCAGTGATAAAAATATATAATACAAGAAAAAATACAAAATCATTTCTCACAACAAGAAGCAGAGGGGACATACACATTCTCGTCAGTGAGAGAACATTGGGAATGCTATGAGAAAATCGCATAAAAAATGAGGCGCCCTAGTGGAGGACGCCAGAAGAAGGAGTGAGGCTTTTATTCGCCTTTCTCATCCTGGATCTCTTTTCTGCGTTCTTTGCAAAGCTTTGCAATCTCAGCCAAGGCTTTACGAGCCCTTGCTGCTGAAACTTTTACACCCTTCTCGGTAAACTTCTGGTTTTCCGCAAGGTACGATTCATACTGCATAACGATCTGCTCGTGAATAGTCATTGATTCCTCCATAAAACTAGGTTACTTCATTCTAGCACGCTTTTAAGCATCTGCAAGCGGGAAACCCGCGATTAAGAGCTTAATTTAAGGTTTTTTACAAGACATTACGGCCTTTCCAAACAAAACCTTTCCCTGATAGATGTAGATACAGTCCATGCAGATACATCAAGACAATAAAACAAATGGTCAAATGGACAAAATACCCAGACTGTTTAGAGAATTTAAAATAGGAGGTTGCACGCATCCAAGCAGTGAACAAAAGGATATTCCCTCCAAGGCTGAGCACGAAAACAAGCAGGAACCCTTCCTTGAAAAAGAGCTGAGAGAGGATGAAAAGCGTGAAGAACGGAGAGCAGGAGAGGAGGATGAGAATGCAGACAATACAGAGAATCAAGAGAAGACCTAAAAAATGTTGTTTGACCACGGCATTGATCGATCGCTCTAGCGAGTGCCACCCACTCGAAAAAGAGGTGAACATCTCACAAGATAGGAACTCTTGCATTGGGGCGAACACTTGCCCATATCCCTTTTGTGCGAACATCCTAGCCAAGGCTACATCATCACAGGTTTCACTCTTAATGGAGTCAAACCCTCCTGCCTCTACAAGAGCATCTGTCTTGATCATGAGGTATTGCCCAATTGCCATTGCAAACAGCCTTGCTTGCAGTTCCTCTTGCAGTTTGAACGGGACAAAGAGGACAGGATTGAACAACATGGCACTTACAATCAGCTCGACAGGGAGAGAGGGGGTAAGTTGCTTAGGATATCCACTGACCAAAGAGGCCTTTGTTTTTTTAAGCATGGCTAAGCCATAAGCTACAGAATTTTCCGTATGGATGGTATCTGCATCGGTGAAGAGTATGTAAGAGCCCTTGCTTGCTTCAAGCAATTGTTGCATGGCGAAAATTTTGCCTCTATATCCTTGTTGCAACTGTTTTCCTTGCAGGACTGTAATTCTATCATCTTCTTGTGCGATGCGCTGGGCTATAGAGCGGGTAGCGTCAGTTGAAGCATCATCGAGTATTAAAATTTGAAGATTTGTATGACTTTGCTTCAATAAGGATCGAATGCATCGCTCGATGCATGCTTCTTCATTTCTAGCAGGAACGGCCACCGTGATCAGTTCGTCACTCTTGTATGCTTGCCATCCCTTTTGCAGATTTTGCAGGTATTTTTTATTGGAAAAGAAGAGAAGAAAGGCCCAAAGCCCGATAATAAAGAAGAGTGATGAAATGACAATCACTGCATGTTCTCCTTTGCTTCTGCAATATATTCATCCAGTGTTGGGTCAAAAGCATAGAGATTTTTAGCAATTTCAAGATAAGAAACGGCTGTTTGCCACTCCTTTCTTTTTGAAGCTATGATGCCAATACTGCTGTATACGCTGGCTATATCCCATTGAGCGAGTTGAATCTCTTTCTCTTTGAGCAACTGAAGATACAGCGTCAACGCTTTCTCCACATTACCGCCTGCAATACGGGGTGCATAGAGCAGACTGCTTGCCTTCATAAGTATGGCATATACCTGGTTGGGAAATTGCTCATAAGCCTTGTTGATCTTTGAGTTGCTGCTGATGCCTTTGCCCAAGCTTCTGGGGTTGATCAGGTAGGCAATCGAATCAATCTCTGCTGAAAGAATCAATGAGAAAAAGGGACTTCCTTCCAAGGTATTCAACTCTCTTTCAGCTTCCTTGAGCAACTCTTGTGCACGAGATTTTTGTGGAGGTACAAGTTCAGTATACAGACGTGATAGCATGGTTGCTGTTCGTATGGATAAAACAGATTGATGCTGTATAGGTCCTTCTGACCTGATTATTGCTTCTCGTAATTGCTCGGCTTTTTCAGAATTTCCCTCGTTTCGCACGGATTCAACAAACTGCACAAAGAGCTCGTTCTCCTTGAGGAAATGAAAATCATCTACGAGAGCAGTTCCTTGCAGTGCAACTTGCATACTGAGGATGCAGAGCAGCAGAGTGAGCATGTGTTTGTGCATGGCTCTATTTAACC
The DNA here is from genome assembly GCA_964547185.1 of uncultured Sphaerochaeta sp. Classification (GTDB taxonomy): domain Bacteria; phylum Spirochaetota; class Spirochaetia; order Sphaerochaetales; family Sphaerochaetaceae; genus Sphaerochaeta. Next base: position 26,366 of record CAZJMG010000031.1, on the reverse strand, counting down.
ACAGTTTCTCGTCGGATGATATAGCCTTCCTTCAGAGGCACTGTAGTTTGTATGTATTGGATCTTGCCGTGGTCCGCTTGGTCTATAGGTTGCATGCTCTGGTCCAAAAGTTCAAACTGCTCATCCTCGATTTTGGGGATATCAGGGGAGATGAACTCTAGTTTCATACCTCTCTTGATTTGGTTTTTCAGATCAAGTAAATAGGTTTGCGGAGCTACCTGCTTAGCAATGAATCCGCAAAAGAGATAGTCTCGTAGATACCCTTGCTCTGTACTTTTGTCGATACTTTCTCCCATGGCAGGATCAACCGGACCGTGTCCAAAGAAGAAGCCGGTTGAGTACTCCCTATGGCTTATGTTGAATAAATCCTCTCGGTAGCTCAGGTGGCTCTGGTCTTTTTTTTCAAGGGCCTGTAAAGCTTTGCGGTATGCACGGGTTACTACTGCAACGTAATAGGAGCTTTTCATCCTTCCTTCGATTTTCAAGGAATCGACACCTGCATCAAGCAATTCTTGAAGGTGGTCTATCATGCAAAGATCTTTGGAGGAGAGAATGGTTGTGTACCCATCTTCCTCGGAAATTGGATAATATACAGAGGGGCGTTGTTCTTCTTCGAGAGCCAATGCTCCGCTACAGAGCATTGCATCTGAAATAGCAAGACGATAATTCCATCTGCACGTATGTGAGCAATCACCTTGATTGCCGCTTCTTCCGGACAAATGTGCAGAAAGCAGGCAACGCCCTGAGTAGGCCATACACATTGCTCCGTGTACAAAAACCTCCAGTTCCAAATCAGGATTTGCGTCCTTGATCTTCCGTATATCAGAAAGCGGGGTCTCTCTACCAAGTACGATACGACTGAATCCCATCTTTTTATATACGGAGGCACTGTACGAGTTCGTGCAGCTTGCCTGCGTGGAAAGATGCAGCTCTACATCCGAGCCAAATGCATCCTGCAAGATTGGGACCAGTCCAAGATCGCTGATGATGAATGCATCGAAAGGCCAGGATTTGATCAGTTCCAACTGGTCTTTGAGCTTAGCAATATGCTCTTCATCAAAAATCATGTTCATCGTACAATACAGGCGCTTGTTTGTTTCAGCCTTAAGCTTTGCTACTTCAACCAAATCCTGTTCACTGAAATTCTTTGCGTTTGAGCGAAGAGAAAAATCAGAAAGGCCGAGATATGCTGCATCCGCCCCATAAGAAAGGGCGAGACGCAGCTTCTCTAGGTTGCCTGCAGGACTGAGCAACTCAACGCTCACGAAGAGCCTCCTTGACCGCTTGGGCAACGGCTGCACTGATCGAGGCAATTTGCGTTACATCGCCTTGTCCCGCGTTGTTTGGCATACTCTCCAGCTTGCGCTCCTTGTCCTTGGGGAATGCAATTGCCAGCACTTCCTCTATCGTTCCCACCAAGTGAAAGGTGATTCCCTTGGTAACTGTCTCATCCAGCTTGTCAAGATCCCTCTTGTTGTATTGGGGAATGATGATGCTGTCGATCTTATTTCTTCGAGCAGCAAGAACCTTTTCCTTCAGCCCTCCGATGGGCATTACCTTGCCCTTGAGAGTCAACTCTCCGGTCATCGCTAGATTTGGAGCGATCACCTGATTGGTAACCAATGAGTAGAGAGCTACGGTCATGGTAATACCTGCAGAAGGTCCATCCTTGGGAGTGGCGCCCTCCGGTACATGCAGATGTATTGCATTTTGTTCAAACCAAGCAGGATTGATATTGCGTTCTGAGGCGTGGGATTTTACCCAGGTGTAGGCGATGGATGCAGATTCTTGCATGACATCTCCAAGCTGTCCTGTGAGTTTTATATCCCCTTTTCCTGGAGTGTTCTGAGCTTCGATGATCAAGGTGTCCCCGCCCATGCTTGTCCAAGCCAAGCCAACGGCCATACCCGATCTATCGGCAGTCACTATCTCGTCCTCGACGAATACCGGCTGGCCCAAAAACTCATACAAAAGTGCATCATCAATAGTGATCGGCAACTTGGTATCCGGATTTTCCACCAACTTGAGAGCCACCTTGCGGTTGATCTTGTGCAATGATTTTTCGAAGTTTCTCACTCCAGCTTCCCGAGCATACTCATCTGCTATCTTACGAAGTATCGTAGGAGTATACTTGATTTCCTCTTTGGTAAGCCCATGCTTCTCCAAGGATTTTGGAACGAGATATTTTTTGCCGATGGCCAGCTTTTCCTCGCTTGTGTATCCTGAGAGCTGAATGATCTCCATCCTGTCCAAAAGGGGCCTTGGAATTGTTTCCAAGGTGTTGGCTGTAACGATGAAGAGTACTTGGCTGACATCAAAGGGGATGTCAAGATACGTATCCCTGAACGCTGTGTTTTGCTCAGGATCAAGGACCTCAAGCAGAGCACTTGCGGGATCACCCTGATAAGAAACACCCATCTTGTCGATTTCATCAATCAAGAATACAGGGTTCTTGCTCTTGGTTATGCGAAGGCCTTGGATGATTTTTCCTGGCATTGCTCCAATATAGGTTCTTCTGTGGCCCTTTATTTCACTTTCGTCATTCATTCCGCCTACAGAGAAGCGGAAGTACTCTTTTTTCAGAGAACGAGCAATGGATACTCCTACACTCGTTTTTCCCACGCCAGGAGGGCCTACCAGACAAATGATGGATCCTTTTGTATCCTGTTTTTTCTTTCGGACAGCAAGGAATTCCAAGATACGGTCTTTGACATCCTTCATTCCATAATGATCTTTCTCCAAGATTTTTCGGGCACTATTGATGCTGAAATTCTCGGCTTTAGGATCTTTCCATGGAAGGTCGCTGATTATCTCAAGATACGTTCTCGCGATTGAGTACTCTGGACTCGACGGATCCATTGCTTCGAGCCTGCTCATCTCTCGCTCTACGGTCTCTTGTGCTTCTACAGGGAGAGGAAGAGTCTTGAATTTTGCCTTCAAACGGTTGATCAGCTCAACCTTGGGGTTGGTGGTGAGGCCTAGTTCCTGTTGGATTGATTTGAGTTCTTCGCGCAAAAAATAATCGCGCTGGTTTTTTTCAATCTTTTGGTTTACCCGAGCTTGGATTTTGGCTTGTACTTGGGCGATATTCTGCTCGTTTTTGATGAAAACAAGGACTTTCTCAATTCGTTTCTGTACTTCAAGCGTCTCCAAGATAGCCTGCTGCTCCTTGCGTTGTACATTCAGGATACTTGCAATAAAATCAGCGAGCTTGCCCGGATGATCAATATTGACCATATTCAAGCGCATCTCTTCGCTGAAGAGTTGGTTGTTCTTTGTCAGTACCTTCATCTCAGAGAGCAAGAGCCTTGTCCAAGCACGCAACTCTTCTTGTTGGTCTTCGATATCCTCAAGATAGGTTACCTCGGCCACAAGATATGGTCCGCTTGGATAATACTGCTTGATCTCAAAACGCTTAAGGGTTGAGATGAATATGCTGATCCCCCCGTCGGGGAGTTTGATTTTCTTTACAATTTTGGCAACGGTCCCTACTGTATAGAGATTCTCGGCAGTATATTCCTCGCTCTGTGTCTCATCCTTTACCAACAACAATCCAAGGAATCCTCCATGCTTGATTGCTTGGTTGACAATCTCGACATCCTGGTTGTCGGTGATCATCAAGGGGGTAAACAGGCCAGGAAATACAGGATTCCCGGTAACCGGGAGTATAAATAAATTATTGGGAAGCAGTTGCTCAATGGGCATCAGTTCCTGTTCAGACATAGCGCCTCCATATAACAAAAACATTCGGAAGGAATACTCATCCCTTCCGAACTAAAGGTACACAATCTTTTTCTGAAAGGAAAGTGACTACTTGTCTTTGTTCAACCATTTTACTCCAAGATAGCATAATGGTGTATCCACCAAGGCAAAAACCACCTTGAAAAGCCAGTAGGGGATGACCAGGGAAAATACATAGGCAACGGTAAACTTCGGGGTCATCATATAGAATGCCAAAAACATGAAGATGACGGTATCCACGAATTGGCTGGCCATTGTACTGAGGTTGTTTCTGAGCCAAAGCATCTTTCCATGACTGATTTTTTTGAATTGCAGGAAGATGGATATATCCACTGTTTGACTGATTGCAAAACTGACCAAACTTGCCATGCTCATACGCATGCTCATCCCAAAAATCTGTTGATATTCATCTTGTAAATCCCACGTTGGATGGGGTGGGATTTTCACAAAAATCCCTGTTACCACGAACAGAAGCGCCAGCATGAGAATTGAGTATCTCACCAGCAACGTAACGTGTTCATGCCCCTTTACCTCTCCAATCACGTCGGTGATAAGAAAGAGAAGCGGCATGAAAAAAATTCCTACAGAAACACGAACCCCAAATAAGTTGATGATCTTGCTTCCGACGGTGTTGACGACAATCATCGCGGTGATGTACAGAGCGAACAAAAAAAGCTCTTTTTTGTCCCATGTTGGTGTCTTCAGTTCCATTGTTGTTCCTCACTTGGCGAAAGTGTATCGAAAGCATACAAGAGGGTCAAATAGCGTGCAGAAATTTATCCAAACCTATTTGCAAAGTTGTTGCAATTTGTTGCAGTCGTGCTATGATAAAGAGAGAAATTCTTGACAGGTAACACAAGGAAGGAACTTGTATGGATAGTAAATTGATAGTCATTGCAATCGGAGGGAACTCTCTGATCGAGGACCCCAAGCACGTGAGCGTTGAGGCTCAGTATGAGGCTGCACGAAAAACCGCTAGTCACATCGCCAAACTCGTGAAAGCAGGGCACAGGGTGGTGATCGCCCATGGAAACGGACCTCAGGTCGGCTTCATCCTCCTGAGAGCAGAATTTTCGCGTTCTATTTTACACTCAGTTCCTCTGGACAGCTGCGTGGCTGACACCCAAGGTGCCATTGGATATCAACTTCAAATGGCGTTGAAAAATGAGTTTTTCAAACTGGGTTTAAATCCAGAGGTTGCAACTGTGGTTACACAGGTTGAAGTCGACGACAATGACCCATCATTTCAGAAACCAACCAAACCGATCGGTTCTTTTATGACGAAGGAAGATGCCGACTATCATATGCAGCATGACAATTGGGCTTGTGTTGAGGATGCTGGACGCGGGTACCGTAGAGTCGTAGCAAGCCCAAAGCCCAAGGCTATCGTTGAACTGAACACCATCAAGACTCTGCTTGACAATAAGGTCATTGTCATTGCAGGCGGAGGTGGTGGTATTCCGGTTGTCAGAGATGAAGAGGGTTTTTTACGGGGCAAAGAAGCGGTCATCGACAAGGACCTTGCAGCTGCATTGATGGCCAAACAGCTTGAGGCAGATCTGTTCGTCATTTCCACTGCAGTCGAAAAAGTATGTTTGAATTTTGGGAAACCGGATCAAAAAAGTCTTGATACCATCAGTGTTGAAGAAGCACAGCAGTATATTACTGAAGGGCATTTTGCCCCAGGAAGCATGCTGCCGAAGGTACAGGCTATCGTAGATTTTGTTCGTTCAACAGGAAATGTAGGTTTGATAACTGATCCAGAGCATCTTTATGGAGCCCTATACGAAGGAAAAGGAACGAAGATTGTCCTCTAAAAAGCCATATTTCAAGGATCGCCGCAGTGCTGTAATCAGCATTGCGGTGGTTGTCTTCTTGCTCACACTTGCAATTTTGGCCATAGATCAGAACAACGTCAGGCGCCTTGGTGGGTATCTGCAACAGGCGCAGCAATTGCGAGGTGCTGTTGATGGTCATGTAGAGGAGCGTTTTGCAACGCTTGAAAACTTGCTGGCGCTTGTTGATCATTCTCTTTTGCATAATGAACTTTCCAACATCACCGATGAGTATTACCGAATCGATGATGTTGCCTCCATTAGTTCCTTATATGTAAGGATGGACCGTCTCCTCTCTGATTTACAGAGAGAACTCTTCGCAAAGCCTTCTTATCCCTCATACGCTCCCTATTTTGAGTATATGTATCAGGTTGAACAAAAGTTGGCCGAGAGTGTAGCTCTCTACAACAACCAAGCAGAGTTTTATAACAGGCAGATAGAGGGATTTCCAGCTCTTATTGTTGCGAAAAGGCTCTCTCTAGAACGCCTTCCTCTTTTTACCATGGCTCAAGCGCTCTCTTCCCGCCCCTGAGAGATAGATGGGCAACAAGAACAGTATTATTCTCAGATTGTCTTGGGTCATAATTGACGGGACCAAGAGTTTGCTGAGAAGCAGAATCATCATGATAAGACTGAGAATGCTCAGCATCCTTGACTGAGTATTCTTTCTTATGAGGATACTGTACGATGCAAAGAAAAGCAGGGGGTTTACGAAGAGGATGTTTTCATTGAAGTAGGTCATATCCATATCAGAGAATGTCATCATAAAGAGAAGCAGGCTGCCTAAAACCCCTAAGAACACGCAGAACAACCCCAATACCCATCGTTTGAGAGCAGGGTATTTCAGGCCCAACAGCAGAAGAGCGGAAGCTGCTAAAAGTCCAAGGATTGCATAGAACCAAGTATAGGTGCGTGAGCTTTCATCTATCGAGAAGCGTATAGCCAGGTCTTGCGTATCCAATAAGACTTCACGGGAGATTGCCATTGGTGTGCCGTCGCTGTAAGTGAAGTCCATGACAGCTTGCTCAAGCAGTAAAGGCAGGAACATCTCATCGTAATGATTGAGTTCTTTATCTACCGATGGCCCTTGCAGGAAGTCCAAGATCCAAAATACTGCACGATCATGAATCATGTAGCGCATTACTTGATTTCTCAGGCTCGGTCGCTCTTGTTTTTGTTCTGCCCAAATCTTGAACTCCCCGTCAGTTGCTCGGTCTATGATATCCCTGATGCGGGTAGCGCAGTTGTCATCATAAAAATGGTAGAGATATGTTCTGTAGTCGCCTTGTATGTAGGTATTCAAGAAGGAGATGATTGCCAGTTTTGCTTCGTTGGAGAAATTCAATTCTATCAAGGATACGTCCCTTACTTCCTCTAGTGCATCCTGTATGCGCCAGCTTGCTTCACTGGCAACAACATAGTAGTACATCCGTCCTCTGGCAAAATTTAGATAGAAATGGTCCTGGTTCGGGTCGAAAATCCCCCAGTCGTACATGATCTTTGTCCCTGATGGGCTGGTGACGATCAATGCACTGTGCCCGAACCATGCATACAGGTCATCGCCAGGTCCAATGGTCAGTAGGTGGACCTTGGTTTGTTCTGCCCAGGTTTTCTGGTGGGTTGAAAGACTCTTCTGTATATCCACAGAAGCAAGTTCCTTGACACTGTCAAACGGTTGTTCAATGGTTCGCTCAAGAACACTATAGCCCCAAAGGCCTGCCAAGCAGAAAACTGTCATCAGAAGGGCACAGATTCGTTTCATCCTCGACAGCATATCACACAGCTGTCACTCTTCCAACTAGTTGATTTTTTACCTTTCATTCTCTACTCTAGAAAATGGAGGATTCATGGAGCGTAACGTCTCGTCATTGGCTATCGTCCTGCACAGTCAACGGTACGGTCAGCATAATAGACGGCTGAAATTGCTCAGTGTGGATTTTGGACTCATTGATGCGGTAAGTTATGGAGCACAGAAAGCCCATAAATCGGTGAAGGCAGAGGTTTTTACCGATGGAAGATTCTTTCTGTATTACAATCCTGTCAAAAAGGATTATACATTGAAGGACTTGCAGGTGATTGCAACCCATCAAGAGCTCCGACAGGATCTGCAAAAGACGTACAGTGCCCTGTTTTTTTCTGAGTTGATCCTGAAGACCAGCGGAGGAGACAGCCCAAGCACCTATAGGTTGCTCAGCCAAGCCCTTGATGCAATGGTTGCATATCCTTCACTTTCTGATAGAATTCTGATTCAGTTTATCCATCAGATGATTGATATATTGGGTTTGAGGACGGATTATAAGAATTGTCCGATTTGTGAGCGATTGTATGAAGAGCAGGAAATTCTTTCCTTTTCTTCGCTTTTGAATTCTCCTTGCTGTCAGGCATGTTCCTCACTCGATGCAACGCTTTTTCTTCCTCCTGGAGCCCGAAGGTACCTGCGCACAACCATGGTTTTGGATTTTTCCCAAAGCATACAGGTCCCTTTGAGCCCTACAGCAACGTTGCGCATAAAGCGCTATTTGCTTGAGTACTCGCGCTTGATATGCGGTGCTCAACTAAAGACCCTCTCTTCTGAAATCTTGTGGCAGGAGAGCGGGCAATGAAACAGTATACTTATGAAAAGGTTGATAGAATATGGTTTGGAAAAAGGCTCCAGTATCACGAGAGGATATACGAAGGCTCCATGAGCAGTATGGCCTCGATGTATTGTATAGTTCAATTCTTGCAAGAAGAGGCTTGACAAAAGCCGAGCAAGTTAAGTTTTTTTTGGAACATGAACTGACGTATCTTCACAATCCCTTTCTCTTCGATGATATGGAAGAGGTGGTTGATCGAATCAATGAGGCTGTAAGCGAAGGGGAGAAGGTCTGTGTCATCGGTGATCGTGATGTCGACGGCATTACCAGCACCTCATTGCTGGTTCTTGAATTGAGAAAGATGGGGCTCGATGTTTGCTATAAGCTTCCAGAGGGAGATGATCCCTATGGTATGACCATCAGCAAGGTGGATGAGGCATATCGCGAACAGGTTACCTTGATCATCACCGTAGATTGTGGGATTTCCAATATTGAAGAGATTGCCCACGCACACAGCCTGGGGATGGATACAATCATTTTGGACCATCATATCAGTGGTGATTCTCTTCCTCCTGCCCTGGCCATCATCGACCCAAAGGTTCCTGGGTGCGGCTATCCTTTTGAGCATCTTGCCGGTTGTGGTGTAGTGGCAAAGGTTATCTGGGCCATGCGTTTCAGCAAGACGGACTTCTATCGAGAGGACTGCATCCTGCTCCATGCCCAGCCAGGTCCTGATACTGTTATCATCCAAGCAATGCGCATAGAGAACCTTCTGGTCATCGATCGTGTCATTGAAGAGATCAACCCCGGTCTTATCTCAGTACAGAAGAGCAGGGTGATTGATTTTCTATCCTGTGGACTGCCTATCTTGGTTTTGGATGCAGAGGTTGAACTTGTACAATTGAAGCAGGCTTTTGGGAAGCATGTAGATATTCATCTGGTGGAGATGCGGCCCCAGATGGAAGGGGTGATGCCCATCATCAAGGGCAAAGGACTTTTTTCTCTCTCCAATATCAGCCGTGCTGTTCGCTATTCTGTGCATCAGAAGGATGAGCTGCAAGTACTCTACACCCTGTTTGTTGCGTATTGCATGAAACGATATCCTGCATTGGACAGCGAATATGAGGCTTTGCTCGATTTGGTTGCAATCGGCACTGTGGCCGATCTTATGCCGATGGAGGATGAGAACAGGATATTGGTCAAGCGAGGTTTGAAGGTTTTGATGCAAGGGAAAAGGCAATCACTCATTCCTTTGTTCACCATGCAAAACCTGCTTGGCAAGCAGCTTTCCACAAGTGATATCTCGTGGCAGATAAGTCCTGTTATCAATGCGTCAGGAAGAATGGGGAAGCCTTCGGTGGCCGTAGAGATGTTGCTAAGTGAAGATCTGCAACAGTCGCAAGAACTTGCTAGCCAATTGCTGAGAATGAATAAGGAGCGACAGAAACTCGGGGAAGACGCTTGGGACAGAATGCTCATACAGGCAAAACAGAGCTTTGAGTCCACGGGCTCAAAGCTGGTCGTCGTCGAAGATGGTTCGATCAGTCGTGGTATTACCGGTGTTATGGCCAGTCGCCTGCTCAAGCAGTTCAACGCTCCTTCGATTGTGCTGGCTACAGTGGATGGTAAGCGCGTTTCTGCAAGCATGCGCAGCCCGCATTATTTCAATGCCAGAGAATTCCTCTCTCGATTCGATGACCTTTTTCTCGATTTTGGAGGACATGCCTGTGCTGGCGGCTTCAGTATGGAGTTGCAGCATCTTAAGCAGTTCAAGAAACGGGTCATGGATGAGATTGATGGGATGGCTTGTGGTCCCGAGGAAACAGAGGATGAGTTGTACATTGATTGTACGCTGCCTCCTGCCTATATGACTCCAGAGGTTATAAAGGTTGTTGAATTCTTTGAGCCGTATGGTGAGAAGAATCCCCCTCTTACGTTGCTGATGGAAGGTGCTCTTATTGAGGATATTCAGTTTTTGAACAATAAGAACTCGAGCAACCAACATGTGAAGCTTACGCTCTCGTTCGGTGAGTATAAGTGGCCGGCCCTCTTTTGGCAGGCTGCAGACAAGGTGGGCAAGGAATTCGACAAGGGAACGATGGTCAGTGTAGCCTTCAAGCTTGGAAGAAATTATTTTAGGAACCAGGAGAGTTTGCAGCTGACCGTTCTGGATATCAAAGCTGTGGCGCAAACTAAGTAGGTGTACTTGACAGAAGCTGTCAATTTCGGGCAAGCTACTGTCTGTGAATATGAACCCAGTAATCGGGAAGGGGGGTGATTTTAATATATGGCATTCGTTAAAGTAGACGATAATGAGCCTCTTGAGAAGTCGATCAAGCGCTTCAAGCGTATGGTAGAGAAAGAAGGCATCATCCGCGAATGGAAGAAGCGGGAGTACTTTGAAAAGCCCTCCACCATCCTTAACAGGAAAAAGAAAGCTCTTGCACGCAAGCAGATGAAGAAAGTGCGAAAATTGCACGGATCAAAAGGCTTTTAATAGAGCAGGAAACCGTCGGAATCCCGACGGTTTTCTTACAATGTAAATCAATGTTTCCAGTTTTTGTGTATAAAAATTCCCTTAATTCTTCCTATCCGGAAAGATTTAAAGGGAATTTTTCATTATCCGGTAAAAAATACAAAATAAATTAGACATAATGACGTTTTTTGGTGTACAATTGCTGTAGAAGAAAAATTGGGGTGTTCTCACCCTTACCACACAGCAAAGAGAGGAATGTACACGTATGCTTATTCTCATTTCTGATGCCTTTGATGCAGCGTTGCCCAGTCGCTTAGAAGCGTTCGGGGAAGTAACCACAGACAAATCGCGCCTTGGCGAAGCCAATGTCGTGCTTGTACGCAGTAAGACCAAGTGTACAAAGGAGTATATCGATCAAGCACCAAACCTCAAGGTGATTATCCGAGGAGGGGTCGGGATTGATAATATTGACAAAAACTACGCAGAGCAGCGGGGTATAGTCGTCCGAAATACACCTAAATCCTCATCCATTGCTGTTGCTGAGTTGGCTTTTGCTCTGATGCTCAGTACACCCAACAATTTGGTGACCTATCATAACGGCATGAAGAGTGGTCAGTGGTTGAAGAACACAAAACGAACTGAGTTGTATGGAAAGACCCTCTGTCTTTTCGGTATCGGCAATATTGCCAGAAAGGTTGCCGAGCGTGCCAAGGCTTTCGGGATGCACGTGGTGGCCTATGATAAATATGTCTCTACTTCTGATGCGGCACAGATGATGGAAAGCCCTCAAGAGGCTGTTCGTAACGCAGATTATATCTCATTGCATCTTCCTTTGACCGCAGAGACTCAAGGGATGGTCAATCGTGATCTAATTGCCAATTGTACGAAAAAGCCAGTAGTCATCAATACCGGTCGTGCAAAGTGTGTTGATGAGAATGATATGATTGCCATGCTCGATGATGGGTCTGTGAGTTGGTATTGCACTGATGTTTGGCCTACCGACCCACCCGCCGAGGATTATCCAATTCTCAAGGCAGAGAGGGTTACCCTCACTCCTCATGTTGGGGCGAACAGTGTAGAGAATCTTGCTCGCATCGGCGAGGAGACCTATGATATTTTGGATGAATTACACAAGGAAGGAGTTATCTGATGGAACGTAAGAAGAATTTCTTTGCAGGTCCTTCGGTCATGCCGGTGGAAGTGTTGCAACAAATCTCAGAACAGATGGTTGAGTTTCAAGGACAGGGACTCTCCATGATCGAGGCCAGTCATCGTGGCGGTATGTTCGAGAATATGTATGACGAGTGTCTTGCTCTCTTTAGGGAACTGCTGGGCATCAGCGATGAGTATGATGTGTATTTCCTTGGTGGTGGAGCAACCTTGCAGTTTACCATGATTCCGATGAACTTCCTTCGTCCAAACACGGTAGCCGATTACATCAGAAGTGGTACCTGGGCCAATAAGGCCGCTGACGATGCTGAAAAACTGGGAAAGGTCAATTACTATTATGATGGTAAGGCCAACAAGTATTCTTCTCTTCCTGATCCAAAGAATGTAAAGCCTAGCGAAAATTCCAGCTATCTCTATCTCTGTTCAAACGAGACCATCGGGGGTATTGAATGGCAGGATTTCCCTGACACCGGTGCTGTTCCCTTGATCGCCGACATGTCCAGTGATATTTTCAGCAGACCGATTGATGTTGATAAGTTCTCCATGATTTATGGTGGTGTGCAGAAAAATCTTGGTCCTGCCGGGGCGACCTTCATTATCATGAAGAAGTCCATGCTTGAACGTCAAAACGAGAATCTGACTGCATACATGGATTATTCTTTGCATGCCAGCAACAAGGGTTTGTACAATACTCCTCCGGTTTTCTCTATCTGGGCTGTCAAGCTTGTTCTTGATTGGGTGAAGGCCCATGGTGGGACACAGGGCATGCTCGAGAGAGCTGTTGAAAAGAGTTCCATTCTGTATGATGTAATCGATGGCTCTGCATTCTTCAGAAGTCCTGTCGATCCTGCCTATAGGTCAAGAATGAACATTGTATTCAGGTTGCCAAGTGAGGAGCTTGAAGAAAAGTTTATCAATGAAGCCAAAAAGGCCGGTATGTTGGGCTTGAAGGGTCACCGTTCTGTTGGTGGTCTGAGGGCAAGTGTCTATAACGCTCTTCCAAAAGAAGACGTCGTTTCTCTTGCTCAGTTTATGAAGGACTTTGAAAGGAAGAATGGGTAAGTTGCCATGAAAGTGAAGATGGATGAGACAAACAAGGCGATTATCAGACAGTTGTGCGACGGAAGAAAGCCCTTCAGTGCAATTGCTGAAGAACTCAGCATTACCGAAAACACTGTCAGAGCCAGGGTGAATAAACTCATTGATGAAGGGGTCTTGCAGATTTCCGGCTTGATCAATCCAGAGACCGTACCTGGTCTTCAAGTGGTCATGATGGGAGTGAAGCTTAAAACCTTGGATTTGGAACGCAAGGCAAAGGAGTTTTCTTCATTGCGTGGAGTAATCTCTGCAGCTGTAGTTACCGGTCGCTATGATTTGATCGTCCAGCTGGTCTTAAGTGAGGAAGAGGGGCTGAGCTTGCTCGATTTCTTCAAGCAGGAGCTCGATAAGATTTCCGAAATTTCGGAAGTGGAAACCTTTGTGGTCTACCAGTCACATAATTTCAGAATACCTTATATCCTCTAAGACCCGTTCTTTTTCTCTATTATTATGGGGGTGTCTCATCTGACACCCCATTTTGCTGTCTTTACTGTAGAGAAAAGTTGACAACAGCTCTCTGGAGAATTGATGCTAATCATGGTATACTCGTTGTGACTGTGCCTCAGGGCAGAGAACTGTAGTTTTAATTGAGGAGAAAACCATGGCAGATTTGTCAACAACATATCTTGGATTGAATTTAAAGAACCCCATTATTGCAGGAAGCGGTCCGATGACGGCTTCATTGGACAATCTCAAACGTTGTGAGGATGCAAATATCAGTGCTGTCGTGCTCAAATCAATATTTGAGGAGCAGATCGAGTCTGATAGTGATCTTGCTGTCGATGGGGCCGAAGGGTATCTTACCCATGCAGATGCCTATGGATTTTTGAAAGGTGCCAGCAGGGAGAGACATATTGATGCCTATCTGCAATTACTGGAGGATGCAAAGAAAGCCCTGAGTATTCCCGTAATCGCCTCTATCAACTGTCGGGAGAATGGAAGTTGGATTGAATATGCCAATAGGTTCGCCTCATGCGGAGCTGACGCCATAGAATTGAATCATTATGTGGTGGCAGCCGATGTCGAGGTCGAGGGAAATACCGTTGAGAAGGAGTACTTGCAGTTGGTGAAAAGTGCAAGAAAGAAGATCAAGATTCCCTTAAGCTTGAAGATGGGGCCCTCGTTTTCTTCTTTGGCACATGTGATGAGACGGCTTGATGAACTATCTGTGGATGGTGTTGTCCTTTTCAATAGGTTTTATAGTCCTGACATTGATATCGATAAGCTCGCCTTGATTCCTGCCCAGATGTACAGCAGCAAGGATGAGTATGCACTTTCTCTGCGATGGACTGCCCTGATGAGTGAGGAAGTCCGTTACGATATTTGCGCTTCTACAGGTATATATAGTGGCAGTACAGTGGTAAAACAACTGCTTGCTGGGGCAAAGGCCGTCCAACTGTGTTCAGTTTTATTGAAACAGGGACTTTCCAGTGTCCAAAAGATTGAGACCGAGTTGGCACAGTGGATGGATTCACACTCCTACTCCGGAATCGAAGATTTTAGGGGCAAACTTGCCCAGGAGCGTATGAGCGATCCCTCCAAGTGGGAGCGCGTACAATACATGAAATCGATTCTGGATGCACAAAAGGGTTGAGTCATGGATGTACAAAAGTATTTGGATATTGCTCCCTACCGGGGAGAGGCTGTTCGTGATGCCATAGAACGAATATTGGCAAACAAGGAAGCCGTGTATCGTATCATGGCCTCTGTAGGTCCGGCTGAGACTGCACAACAACAACAGAAGCTAGAGAAGTATTCTCAATTCATTCTTTCTCAGTTGGAGAAGGTAAAGACCTACGATGATTTTCAAAGCAATATTACAGCAGGAATATTTCTTCCTGCAATCATCGAAAAAAGTGTCGATTCCTTGACGTTCAGCGGTCTTGACGCCATTGAGAAGGAACAGTCATACCTCTATATGAGTAACCATCGTGACATCGTGCTCGATTGCGCACTTATTGATTATGCGCTCTTTAGAGGCAATCGCATGCTTTGTGAGATGGCTATAGGGGACAATTTATTAACCAATCAGTTCGTGACTGATCTTTTCAAGCTCAACGGGGGAGTGACGGTAAAACGAACCCTCCCGATGCGTGAGAAATATCTGGAGTCAATTCGTTTGAGTTCATATTTTGTTGAATTGATTACCGAAGAACATAAATCAATCTGGGTTGCCCAAAAGAGCGGGCGTTCCAAAGATGGATTGGACATCACCACACCAGCAATCATCAAGATGTTGCACCTCTCTCAGAAAAGCAAAGGGATTTCCTTCAATGAGGTGGTACATAGTTGCAGAATAGTCCCTGTAGCAGTGAGCTATGAGTACGATCCCTGCGACTTGATCAAGGCTGGAGAGGAAGTAGCCAAGATGCAACGAGGAGAGCAGACAAAGAAGCGATATGAAGATTTGATCTCCATCTCTCATGGTCTGAGAGGATACAAAGGAAATATACATATTTCTTTTGGGACTCCTATTTCTGGAGAATTCCAGAACTCAGAACAAGTTGCTGCTGAAATAGATCGACAAATACATACGTCGTACAAATTGTGGCCGAGCAACTTGTTCGCCTATGATTATCTATCCAAGGAAAATCGTTTTACTGATTCATACAAAGATTTCGATACACAAGCATTCCTCTACCGGTTCAAGGGAGCTCGGGATGAAGTACGTACCTATGCCCTGAATGCCTATGCAAATCCTGTTCGGTCCTACCTTGCGGCGAATAGCTAACTGGTTCTTGGTACCAGCACTCCTCTCTTTGCTGTTTATCAGTTGCAGCAGAGAGGAGTTTTCCATGGTAAACTTTACTTCAGAAATACAACATGTTGTCTTGTTGCCTTCTGAGCAGTTTGTGCAAACCCTGACACTCTCATTTTCCTTGCTTGAAGCTCTAGACCAAGTAGATGTAGCAATCAAGGCAAGTAATGGGGTAAGTTCCTGGGTTTTGAGTGTGCCCAACGAGGGTTCTGAAGAGAAACCAACCTATCGTGTCGGGCCTCTTTCCATGGGAAAAGAGGTGCTTCTCAGTGAAGGAGAATGGGAAATGAGCCTTCTCAACAAAGACGGAAGAACTTTGGTTCACACGTTCACTGTCAATGTACCTGCGGTGCGGAATGAGCAAAGGCCGGTCTACCACAAAGAGCAACGATTACTCACAAGTATGTTTGAGACGCAAGTAATACTTTTTGATGCGAAAAGAGACGTTCTACAAACTGTAGAGAGTGTAACAAGTCTTTACATCGAGGAGAATGCAGCCTACGCCCTCGTAAGAGGAAATTCGAAGCAGGTGGGCTACTTGATCACTCTCTAGGTTCTTTGTACTGCCTTTAAAAGTTCCTGTTTGCTAAGCCTGACAACAAACGTACGGCCATGGGGACAGATCGGCTCCTCCAAGGCAAACACCTTCTTCAGCAACGCGATGGCACTCATGCGGTCAACAGTATCGCCTGCCTTAATCGCTGCATGGCAGGCCACTATGGCATAGAGCCCTTTCTGCACTTCCTCGATATTTCCTGTATTGTGCTGAATGAAAGAGACCAACTGTTGTTCCACTGACTTATACAGTGCAGGTATGGCTTGTACTTGCCAAACTAAATCATCAGTCCTTTCTAGGGAGATTCCTACATTGAGATACACATCCTGATGCTCTCTCAGATAATCATCGACATCACGCTCTACTTCAAAGACGAGAGGAATCATGAGTTTTTGTACGCTTTGTTTGGTTCGGACTTCATCATAGAGTATTCGCTCATGCGCTGCATGTTGGTCGACAAGGAACAGCTCGTCCTGTTTCTCAGCAATCAAGAACAAGTTGAAGGCCTGGCCAAGATAGGTAAAATTGTCGTTTTGCATCTGTTCATTCCATACATCCTCTTCATTGCTTGCCCTGCTTGCCTCAAATTCACTACCCTGAAGAATCTCTTTTGCTTTTTGGAACCATTGCTGGTCGATCGGTTTCTGCTCTTGTGGTTCATACACTGATCGCCCTGTAGCTGTGGTCTTGTGTGTAGGTACATAGTTTGTTCGCTTTTCTTCAACCACAGGCAAGTAGGGAGTAGCTTCCTCAGTGTTCTGGATCATCGAGGGTATTGTTCTCTTGATGTTCTTTCCGATCATGGTAACGATCTGATGATGTATCTCGGCTTTGTTTCGGAGTTTTACTTCACGTTTTGTTGGATGGATGTTGAAATCGACCAACGTAGGATCTACATCGATAAACAAGTAGCAGTATGGATAAGCTCCTCCATGGAGAGACTCTCCGTAGCCATACGTGACAGCCTGTACAAACGCATATTCCTCAACAGGTCGGTTGTTCACAAAAATCTTGATATGTGAACGATCCCCACGATATATAGCGGGAGAGCTGCACACGGCATACAGATTGAATCTTCCACATGTTTCGTACAATTCTTGCATTTCATAGGGAGCGATGTTTTGGTTCAAGCTTACAATATCAAGAACTCGTTGTTTTTTTGTTGTTGCAAGAAGATCAACCTTCATTTTATTGTCAGAAATAAAACGGAAATTGCATTGTGGAAAGGCAAATGATTTCTCAAGAAGCACAGCCTGGCAAAGATTGGCTTCGCTTGAAGGTCGTTTGAGGAATTGTCTTCTAGCCGGAAGCTCTTTGAACAAACCCTTAACCGTAACAATAGTTCCTTTGCGAGGACCTCCTGCAAGAACCGGACCTTTTCTGGCATTATCAATGGTAATCTGAAATGGAACATCTTCCTTGTAACTACTCTCGACGGTGATTTCAGAGACAGCTGCTATACTATAAAGCGCTTCTCCCCGAAAACCCATGCTGCTGATATGGTACAAATCATCAAGTTCCTTGAGTTTGCTCGTGGCATGGCTCTCACAGAGAAGCGGGAGATCTTCCTTTGCGATGCCCTCTCCGTCGTCAATAATCTTTATCTCTTCCAACCCACCGTCAGTGACACTGACGATGATGGTCGATGCTTTGGCATCAAGGGCATTGTCCAGTAATTCTCTCACGATCGACTGAGGTCTCTCTATCACTTCTCCTGCTGCGATGCGTTGTGCTACCAAAGGGTCTAGCAATTGAATATTCATACAGAGACTCTATCACAGAATAAGAGAAAGGGAAAACGTCCTACAATCGCTTTTGAAGATCAACTTTGGTCAGAACACTCAGCAATGGCCAAGTATTGGCTGTGGAAACAGCAGGGTACGATGCTTTGACAGAGAACGAGAAAGGATTGATGTCATAGCCTGCATACAAGAAGGTGGTCGCATAATCTCCAGAGAGCAAATACTGCCAGGGTTCAGTTCCTTGGATTGCTTTCTCGAAGGAAGAGAAAAGTCCAATTTGGGAGAATCCCAATCCTATGCTGAAGGCGTTCTTTGCATAGCCAACCATGAACTGACTGTAATCTGCATACTGTGTTGGATCATTGGCAAGGGTACTGAGTGTGAAGTTGTTCGTAAGGGGAAGATTCCATAAGAACTGCACTTGCAATGCGTCCCCTATCATCTGTACTTCTGCCGTTACTTCTGCTGTTGCTTGGTAGGAGATGTCTAACGTGGTATAGGCTAGCTCATGTACCATGATGCTATGGTTTTTTCCCTTTGGCAACGAGACAAGTACCTTTGAAGCTATCTGGTTATGCCTGACAGACATTCCTAACGATACCAGATAATTGGGGAATATTGAGGCTAAGGAGGTGTCGACAAAAGAGTCAAGGTCGATGCTTGGATAGACCGGCAGATACGCACTTGCCTGTAAAAGTGCACTGAGCTGGGTGGTTCTGTTATTGATGATGGGCAGGCGTAAGCTCAACGTAGGATAGAGGTCTACAGAGCCTGGACTGCGCTCCATTTTACCAAGTGTGCCTAATGCTATGGTCAACGGGTATCCTTCTGACGGAGTGAACAGCATAAGCGTTGAGAAGAATTGATGTCGGTTTGCCCGCAGATTTTGAAGGTACAAGTCATCGAAACTGGAAAGAAGACTCACCGAACCTAACGTAATCTTGTTTTGCAGCACAAGGTTATCGGAGGATTTGAACTTGGGAGCATAGAAGGTGGTCAAATCGGAGGCAATGAATCTGCTCCTATCGAGAGTAAGATAGAAGGCTGAGCTGCTATACCCTATACGCATCTGGTCAATATAGGAAAAGAGATAGGACAATAAGTCCAGCGTAGTATCAGGTGCAGGAATGACTGAATTGGAGTAGCTGGAAAAATTCTCAGTGTACATGGAAGCTTGCAGCTTAATACTCACTGGACCTTTTGCATAATAAGGTTTTACAAAAACTTGATGACCTAGTGTATTATTGTTTGTTCCATCAAATGAAAATGCATACCCGAGCTCCACTCCAAACGATCCCTCAATATCTTGGTTTTCTATAGAAGAGAACAAGATGGACGGTCTGGTTTGTATGGATGTCTCTTCTTCTGCAACCACAAGATCCATCGGTTCCAACTCTTGTGGTTCACTCAAGGCCAGCACCTCTTCGGACAAAACCTCTTCACTTTCAATCTCTTGTGACGTCTGTTCAATAAGGATTGAAGGAGGCTGTGGTACGAGTACTGTGGATTGGGTTTCTTGTACCTCAGGACGCTTGGGAATATCGACTCGTGTCGAAACACTAGGCATGGATGGCTTTTGGGGGACTAAAGCCTTTGAAGTGGGTTCAAGAAGAACCACAGCTGAGGGAATATGTGCCTTGACCCTGACATCCTTGAATGTTGGAATTGCAGGGAACGCGATGACCAGCGGCTTTTCAAGCGTAGGAGCTGAGGGAGTGAGGATGGCGATTTCTGGTTCTTCAAGAACAGGCACAGAAGGCTCTATTGAAATAATTGGCTGGGCAAGCATCGGAGCTTCTGGTACTACAGGAGCAACAACCTCCACTGCAGGAGCTACAACCTCCTCTACAGGAGCTACAACCTCCTCTACAGGAGCTACAACCTCCTCTACAGGAGCTACAAC
>CAZJMG010000031.1:0-6411 GCA_964547185.1 uncultured Sphaerochaeta sp. | reverse complement strand
CCTCCACTACAGGGGCTACAACCTCCACTACAGGGGCTACAACCTCCACTACAGGGGCTACAACCTCCACTACAGGAGCTACAGTTTCAAAAGGAATGATTGAAACTGCCGTTTGGATCGGTTTTGGAGCTTTTATCAGTTCAGCTTCGCTTCTGGGGAGTTTTGGTGCAGGAGCAATTGCTTTTTGTTCCAGATCTTCTCGCAACGTTCTAGCGAGTGTAATATCCGGGTATGTCGCGTAGGTAAGGTAATACCCTGTTTCAATGGGAACTAAACGACCAGTTCTGTCACTCATCACCAGTTTTTGAAAGGGTGAGAGCCTACGTCTTTTTCCAGTAAGGGAGTTGTATGCGTCTACAGTTGCTGTGAAAGAAGTAACACTCTCTTCATCATCAGTACTGAGTACCAACATCTCTCCATTGCCGATGAGCGTAAAACGAGATACAGGCGTATAGATGGTGAGCGACCCTCCTTCCATGTTGAATGTGTTGAAGGTAGCTCTTCCCTTTACAAGGTAAAGTTCTGAGTTCAGTTTGCTTAAATCACCGGTGACAATTAGTGAGTTTTCATAAATATAGATTGTGCCTCGAGGAGTAACCAGGAGAACCGGAGAATCTGGATTGTTGATGATCCATCCTTCATCAACTTCTGAAGCCTGTTCGCTGGTAGCTTCAAGTCTGTTGCCCTGGCTGTCATACAGTTGGATTGCAGCAATATCACCATCACCAATATATACTGCATCATCAGCAGCAAGGCCGGTAGCAACGCATATGGTCAACAGAACAAGCAGCAATTTTTTCGCCAACGAATTCATACACACTCCCTATAAAACTAGAGGATCGTAATCCTCACTGCACTCTCAATCTGGTACGTCAGCTCAGCGTTCTCATCAAATTGAACGGTAAGCCCGATGTCAAAGGTGTAAGGTTTTATCTTTACTACGGTTGTTGCTGTTATATCCACATTTCTCAACGTTCGTAGTCCTTCGAAAAAAGCTTCACCAGTACTGGTAGGATAAAGCTTTTCATAGCGCAAGTCCAGCGAAACGATATTGAATAAGCGCTTGTCTATCTTTCCTTGTACACTGAAGCGATAGTCGCTGTAATCACCGTTGGTATAGAGGCTGGACATTTGTGATTTTACATACAGCCCGAGCTTGGAAAAATTCAATCCTACCATACTGTCAATTCTGCTCGATTGCAGCGGTATTTGAGATTTTTCCAGTTCGCTTGGGGTCCTTGACTCGAACCCAGAGGCGAAATAATCACTATAGAAAACCCCGTACCTTGGTTTTGTGATACTACTGTTGAATACGAAGAACTCTCCGCTATGCCCCCAGATACCATATCTGGTAGCAATACCCATTTCAGTTGTGATCGAGTCAGGTAATTGAAAAATCAAGTCAGAGAAGAGGTCTAAACTTAAAAGCTTATTCGACAGTAAAGGATAACTTACGTCAATGGCAATGAGCTTTCGACCCTTTTCGATGGCTTGCTCTTCTTCCTCCCTTTGGGGGTTTGTCGCAAAAGAGAGCCCAAATCGTAATTTTGATAGATTCGGATAATCAGTAAACTCATACATGGGTTGGGCGAATATTCTCCATGCTATGAGGGTAGGGTCAAAAATATCATTAGTTATGAACTCGAAGCCTGCATAGGGAACCTTGAGCAAGGAGCCGTCGAGCATGACGTCCAATCCTGCTCGACTGGAGCGTGCAGGAACTCCTCGGTCGAAATATCCGTTTATCAATGAACCATTTCCCAAGGTAATCCCGATCAACTTCCCGAATTTAAGGTAAATGGGGTCATATCGCTGGCCATACTGTATAGAGCGAATAAATCTGGAAAAATGTATGAGAACAGACTTGGAGTAATCAGAAAAAGGTTGGCCCTCTTCTCTTGTTGGAATCTTGTAATCCGAAAAGTCAAAAGAGACGTCAAAAGGATCGAATGTAGCTTGCCCTTCAAGTTTGACATTCAACTGAAGCAGCACTTTCCCAAAAGAAAAATCTGGCATGAATGATACACTGAAAAAGCCATCGGAGGTGGCAAACCCTTCAAGCAACCCCCCGGAATCAGAAAAGTCGGGCTCCTGATCAGTGCCAGGAATGATTGGAGGTTGGACAATTTCAATTGCAGGGGCCTCTTGATTGTCCTCAGTGCTGTTCGAAGAAAGAGGAACAAGGGCAAAAAGGAGTAGCAAGCAGAGAATGTTGACGCGTTTGATCATCTGTTTGTCCTCCTTCATAGCTGTATACTAACACATTTTACAAACATTGTGCATACGGTGTAAACAGGTGCGTTGCTACTAAGTTACAGTCGCCCAGTAAATTGGTGTGCATTATAAATATGTTCTCTACTGAGACTGTCAATATGTGAGAGTTCCTTGATAATGGGCTTGAGACGAGAGCGCACATTTGTCTGATCATACGGACAGACAGGTTTCACTACCGGAAGATCGTAGGCCTGGGCCAGACGATGAATCACTGCCTCATGGATTTCTATCATTGGCCTTATTACGGTGATTTTTCCATCAAAAAATGGTTGTACTGGTTGCATTGTGGAGAAATTTGCACGAAAACAGAGGTTCATCATCGTTGTTTCAACCAAATCATCCAAATGATGCCCCATCGCCACGAGCTTTATCTGGTTTTCGTCACAATAGTCAAATAAGATCCTTCTTCTGTTCCTCGAGCAAAGATAACAGTTGAACTCTCCTTTGAAGGAAGAAGGAAATTGATGTTCATCGAATATTGTAAACTCTATCCCGAGGTCGCTGAAATACGTACTGAGCAGTGCTCTGTACTCATTTGGTATCGGATGTTCAATCCAATTGATCATCACTGCCTTAAGAGTATATTCGATGGGAAGCCACTTTCTTCTGATAGAGAGAGCAAGGGCCATGGCAAGACTGTCTTTTCCCCCGCTTGCACTGATCAGTACGGTCTCATCTTCCCTGATCATTGAATACGTGTTTACCGCTTTCCCTGTGTGCTTGATGAAACGCATGACCCAGGGAGGGATTGTCCCTTCCAAAAGGGTGCGATAGGATAATTTTTCCATGAAATCAATACTCCAGTGCGGCCTTTACTTGTTCTTGTGTCACAAAAGGTGGCGTAAAGATTCTGAATTTTCTTAAGCTTTTTGTAAAGGCCTTACCAATATCATGGGAGAAAAGTTGATCCAGCTCTGTAAACCTATGTACCGTTTTGTCGTCTTTGACGATGGGTATTTCTGACTCAAAAGAAATCGATTCAGGAATGTCGATGATAACTTGATGTGGGGCTATCCCAAGACGATCAGCTAGTTTTGACTCCAAAGACAGTCTGTCTTCTAGATTTTGTGCAAGCTCTTTTAGCTCATCCTCACATGGTTTTTCATACATGCAATGGTATAGTTGGTTGTTTCGTACCAGGTGAAACAGAGAGCTGTACTCTTTGTTCTGGTCAAAGGGAAGGAGGAAGAACTGTTCATCGTCCAACCTATACAGCTGCTCGCTGAAGAGCATCCCATCAGACAGGGCACAGAGTACAGCTTTTTTGATCATGGCAGTGGCGCTTCTAGTCGTCTTATGCCAATACACATTTTTATACATCAGGTATTTGCTGAAGAGCAGGTGTTCAATGCTTGACAACGCTTTTTCATCCAAGGCAAGTTGGTCATCCACGACGGTCAGCTTGTCTGTTATGTAGGATACATCCTGGGTCCCGTAGGGGACGCCACAGAAAAAAGCATCACGATTAAGATAATCCAACTTGTCGGGATCGAGAGTACCGGAAAGAATACTGCGATAGAGGGTGACTTCCTCATTTGTTGTCTTTCTGTTCTCATCGATGATCGAAGCTACCATTACTGGATCAATATTGGCATCGAGAATCGCATCAGTCAGCGGTTTTTCAGTGAGAATCAACTCGGCGGCTATGGCTTCATGCTCTTTTAGAGGTAGTTCCTTCAATGAGTGAGCAAACGGGAAATGCCCGATATCATGGAGCAGGCTTGCACAAAGGAATGTTTTCATTCCTTCACTGGTGATCGGCAATGCTATCTTTTTGTTTGAAGCTTGTTTGAGCAGGCTTGCAAGAATCAAGAAGCTCACATGATACACGCCAAGGCTGTGATCGAGACGGGTATGTACGGCTCCTGGATAGAGATGGAATGTCGGTCCAAGTTGTTTGATTCTTCCCAGCTTTTGCATCTGTCGGGTATGAAGGATACGACGAAATGCTTCTGAAATCTGGATATCCTTCCAAAGCGGATCACGGATATTGACCTGTTGTTGCTGGTATAATTCTGAAAGTAGGCTAAGAGAGGTGTGGTGCATGGGCGTAGTGTAGAACAACACAGCTGTGCTGTAAAGAGAGAGGAAAATCCTCTCTCTTTACCAAAGCCTATGCTCAGCCTACGTAGGGGATGGCGTAGGGTCCATCGCTGAGCCAGAGCACTTTTAAAGGGCGAGCGCCTTCTCTTTTATAAATGTCCTTGAGTATGGTTTGCACAATTTCACTATAATCGGTGCTCTCGCTGAGCGTTGTAGCACAAATTCCAGGAAGTCCGGCTAATGGGATGTCTTTCATTTGCGCGGCCCAATAATAGTAGTGATCAAGAGGAATCCTTTCAAACACGGAGGCCCATTTTTGTACCTGCCACTGGTCAGGGAAGAAGGGCCAGTCCTTGCTGTGCAAGAGCGTGACCAACTCTTTCGATCCGGTCAAGGCAAGCAGACTCAATACCGTTTTATAATGAATCGAGCCGATAATATCCTTTTTATCAGTAAAATTAGCTATATTGATCAGATAGCCGTCCTTCTTCAATGCTCCTATTGCAGCAAAGGCGGCCTTTGCGCTCTGATAATGATTAATCCCTACAAATCCGGAATGAGTGATGACAATGTCAGCCTGCTCTTTGATAGGGATCTTGGCATAGCCTTTGACCATCTCAAAAGCCGCAAGGTGTGCTTTCTGTAAGTCTCCTGCAAAGACTCCTGTAATTTTGAATTCATGGTCGAGGGTAACGTTGACGATGAAGTCGACGCCGGCCATCTTCGCAAAGGCGAGCGATTCTTCATGTACGGGATTGTCAGTAAGGTTCAAATCACAGGAACGTTGATGTCCCATCAGTTCTGCGCCATGGAAGAGAAAGGTGCCTTGCTCGCTGATCAAGCCGGGACAAACCGATTTTCTGCCACCACTCACCCCTGCCATGAAATGACTTTCTACCAGGCCTGTGAGTATTTTCAAATCTGCTTGTACGTAAAGGCTGTTGATTTTGACTTCACTGCCTCGTTCTGTTTTTCCAAGATACGTAAGATTCGCCTCATCCAGACAATCATGGTTTTCAATCCTGATATTGTTTTCAAATATCCAAGGATCAATTATTCGTTCAATCTCCTCTATGGTCATAGGGCGATGGGTTCCGGTAGCAATCAGTATTGTGAGATTCTCACTGCAATACCCAAGACTGAGCAATATCTTTATCAGCGGTACTAAAATATTGCCTTCCCCCTTGTAGGGAACAGGGCGGGTATTGTCAGAGATGACAATCACGGCCTTGGCTTGGGAGTCTTTGGCAAGTTTCTCTTGTGCAACGGCTGTGAAACTTTTGCTGCCGATTGGGTGTTCCAAAGCTTCCAATATAGAATGATCTGGATCTTTTAGTGCAGTGGGTGGATTCATTGCATAACAAACAGTAGCATCAGGAAGCGTCAGCTGTTTGTTTTTGGGATCTATGGGATTCTGTACCTGCATGTGCATCTCCTAAATAGTATACTGTATACAAAAGATGATAATAGCTTATCTTTGTTGTTCCTTTGCGTCAACTATATGCCATATAGATGCTATATGTTTGACATTTTTACCACCATGGTTCATAAAAGAATCATGAAGAAAAACCGGCTGTTGTTGAATTTCATATGCGTCTTGTTTGTTCCCTCTGCTTTGCTTGCAGTTGCTTTCCCTCTTGAATATCAACTTCCTTTTGACGAATATATCAAACAAGTCGTGGAAGAAGACCCAAGCAGTGTGGAAGAACAAACGAGAAGAGCTCTGCAAAGCTCCTACGGCCCCTCCTTTATTGCTTTTGTGCCGCAAAGTGTTCAAAGTGCCTTTGTGGCTACCTATAATGACATATTAGCATCAATACTTCCTGCTTCCAATATACAAATTGGAAAAGCAAGAGAGCGTAACAACATATTCGAGGTGCCGTTTTCCATACATCAAGAGCTCTCTCTGTATGGCACTTTTGTATGGACAAAAAATGAAGAAGGCCAATTCGTTTTGCTTAGTTTATCTATAAACCAAAGAGAAATTTGAAGGGAGCGATAAGCTCCTATCTTGTATCATTGCTTCGTGATGACCAAGGTCCCGTCTTCCGTCGAAGTACTATGAGAATTCCGGAGTGTTGCAGCAGCCTTGAG
>CAZJMG010000030.1:0-46181 GCA_964547185.1 uncultured Sphaerochaeta sp. | reverse complement strand
CCTATAGGTACCCTTTTTGTCAACAATTATTGTACTTTTTAAAGACAAATCATCAAAACTAAATCTCAGATATCATAAGGCAGATGGATACTTTATCTTCTTAGTATTGCTGGTATCTGATACGTGGATCTGACCGATATCCCCATAAAAAGGAAATGTGCGATTGGCTCTCATGCCGATGCTTGTCACCCCATCATCGGGCAAAAAGCCATTCAAAAAGGGTTTTGATGATTCAACAACCCCATCTATTGAGTGAGAGAGATGCTTGCCATCGTAGAATACGCAATAGCTGCTCCAGATATTGCTTTTATGCAACAATCGTGGTTCTTGCAGCATAACAGAGGCTCCATCCACCTCAAAATACGTATCTGCATACCAAAGCCCCTGATCGAGAAGGCGAATCTCCATAAGGAATCTATTTTCAGAATGTTTGTCCTGGATATGAAAAAACCGCTGTTCAAACGAACCCTCGTTACAGGGCCTCATCATAATACTAACGGAAAACTGCGTACTGCCTGCTAGAGGGTTGTATGATAAAAATATTCCATCGTCCAGCCCATTGAACATAGCATACCCCTCAGGATGGACTATCGGAGAACCGAGACAGGAAAAGCTAAGAGTCGTATCTTGCAAGAGCTTATGAGGGGAAGCATCAATATCCATGACCCCCCCCTACAAGATGCGCAACTCGCAGGGAACCAATGCATGACGATATTCTGGAACTTGCTCTGACAAGAGTGCACATACCATTCTTCCAGCCGCCTTTCCCATCTCACGTACCGGTTGCTCAACATATGCTACGACATGTTCCATATCTATCAACTCGATATCAACAAAACCAGAGAGCTTGATATTCTTGAATTTCTTGCGGACATCATATTTTGCCAAGGTATAAATCAAGGTATTGAAGATCCTACTATTGAGACAGATGATAATATCAACTTCATCATATTCATCGAGTACTTGCAAGATTTTTTCATACCGGTTTTCTTGATAATCGAGCAAGGGAATTCTGCTGATTCTCTGACTGATGTCTATCGTTTTGGTATCTTTGAAACCATCCAGGATCGATTGTTCTCGAGCACCGATGACAGAAACATAATCGGTACTGAAACATACAGGTTGTTCATACCCTGCTTCTATAAGCGTTTGTATCATCTTTCTTCCGTAGGCATAACAATATTCACTTACAAAATGCCCGGGAACACTCTCCAAGTAGCGGTCGATCATAATGACCTGCATTCCATTTGCATGCATGGTTTCTATGATGACCGCATTGTCTCTCTCATATTGTTCGCTGTCCGGTCTATCAAAAGGGGCAAAAAGCACTACGCTGACATCCTGTTCTTTGAACATCTGCACATAATCCAAGGCGATTTCGGCTTTCTGGTTGTGGTAGGCTATTATCGGGACAATACCCACAGGTCTTAGTACATCCTGCACCCCTTCGAGCAATCTCTCCCAATACCTGCTGTCGGTCTGGGCCTGCAACAACACCCCGATAAGCTCATGTTTGCTTCCATGGTCCTCAGAGCGAGATTTTGAGCTCTTCAATACTGTTGTGCCAACACCGGGAGTACGAGCCACCAAGGACTCCTGAACAAGAATACCAATAGCTCGATCGATGGTTACCGGCGTTGTCTTATACTCTTTCGCCAAAAGCTTGCTTGTCGGTAACAGACTTTCCTCTTGGTACCCACCGTTCTTGATTCTTTGCCGCAGCGACTCTGCTATCCGTTTGTACTTGTACCCATTGTTCATAGCCGGATTGTACTCCATCATCGCATTATATGTCTGCATTCCCTAGAAGAATATCTATGTATTCTTCTAGGTTTATGAAGGAAAAATGACTTTTAGCCATTTTATAGTTATGTTCAACCATATGTTTTCTTAGTATTGGGTTGGTCAAGACCTCTACAATCTCTGTTGCACACTTTACAATAATCTTATGGTCTACAGTTACCAGACCATGCTCATCATGCCCGGCAATCGTGTTTCCCAATGAAATTACTTCAAATTGCTTATCTTCAAGGTCACTTATATACACCGGATATTTAAAAAGCAACACAGGCAATTTGGCAAACAAAGCTTCCACAAATTGATTACCCCACCCTTCCCAGACACTTGGATACGTCACAAAGTCAGAAGCAACATAGCTGTCCCACAAGCTGTATATTTTCCTCCCGTCATCCCGTACATGCCGTGAATGTGCTACATACTCTGAAGCCTGCACTAGATCCACACCTAAGCTAGCTGCCTTGTTCTTCAGGTTTTCCCAGTACATCGCTGATATGCCGATGGTCTCCACAATTCCTGCACAAAGCAAGATGATCCTCGAAGAGGAAGAAAACACACCACCTGCTGCAGTTGACACACCAAAAAGCTTGTTTCGATATAAGTCTTTCCCCAATTCAGCGACTGTGTCGATCGCCAGTTCAATACCTTTGCGATCGAGAATCCTCGTTGCTTGCAAAAACACAAGATCATCGGCGGCTATGCCCAATGAAAATCGAAAATCACAGTTGTAATCATCTTCCTTCCAAGGCTTTTGATCAAAGTCGAATACATTCGGCACCACCAGTGAATCGATATTCTTGCGTTGCTTCAGTTCTCGCTGAGCCAATCGGTTGATAAGCACATGCTGTACATTCGGCAACTTGCAAGGGAAATATCTATCATAGATACTTTGGACCGTTTGACAGGTAGCTCTCACTTCACCAGAGTCTTCAAAATAGAAATCATGGCTATGGATGATGGTGCGCAGTCCGGTTTTCCTGATCACCCGATGCAATGCAATGCCTGCTGCCGGCTGATACCCTCCGGAACACAGGTTGTTCGGCACCAATACATCCAATGCATATGTCTTGATGCAATCCAGCAGCTTCTCTTCAATGACATCCGAAAGAGCGTAGATATCCATTTCCAGCTCTGCTTCATTTGGATAATCCGTCAATGCAACAGATGCATTTCGTAAGATTTTTGCTGTCCATGGGTGAGCAGCATACAGTTCAGGTATTACAATATTACCGGCAACATCATCGTTTCCTGACAGGTAAAATACAGTATGCCCCTTCTTTTCAAGGATACATCGCCATTTGTCGACTTCGAGGGACACACCATCAGTCCTGCCCAACCGGTTTTGGATAAATGCAATATTTGCCATGAGCTTTTCCTTTATTTCGTAATTGAAGCAATCATTCCTTCACAGCGCCTCTGGTAAGTCCAGCAATGATATTTTTCTGCAACATGCTGAATACAAACAGGACCGGCAGTAGATTGATAGTCGCAGTTGCTGCTATGAGGCGCCAATCGTTGGGGTCGGCAGCAATCATGGCAAGACTCCCTACGGGAATCGAGAGATTGCTTGTACTGCGCAATATGATCGAGGCTATGGCAAACTCGTTCCATGTACCTACAAACGTGAATATGGCAGCTGAGGCTAAGCCTGGAATGGCCAAGGGAAAAATGATTTTTCTGAGGATGGTCCACTGTCCGGCCCCATCAATATAGGCTGCTTCATCGAGCGCCATGGGAATCTGGTCCAAAAATCCTACCAAAATCCAAATACCCCAAGGGATACGCAATGCAGAATATAGTAATACCATGCCCAGTCTGGAGTCATACAACCCGATTGACCTCATCAACAAGTACAACGGAATAACCGTAACCAGAGCAGGAATCATCTGCACTACGAGGATGAGGATCAAGATAAGTTGCTTGCCTCTGAATTGATGCCTGGAAAGACCATAGGCTGCACACAAGGCAAATCCAAGCGATATCACCACAGCACCTGTACTATAGAGCAGAGAGTTTGCAAGATACGTGGCTATGGGAGCAGCAGTAAAAACCTTCTGGAATATCGAAAAATCCCAAGTAGCAGGAAGAAGCTGCAAAGGATATCGATAGATCTGGACTTCAGGCTTTACAGACGCCAACAATATCCATACCACAGGATAGGCAAAAATCAGAACGGCAAACAGGCTTACAAGATGGCTCACTATTTGTTTTCTTTTTCTGTGCTGTATAATGCTCATGACCTTGCCCCTTTACCGAATTGCACCTTCCGTACATAGATGAGCACAAAAACCAGATTTATCAGGAACATGACAACCCCAATTGCCGCACCTCTTCCAAGCTGATTTCGATCCCCGAATGCTGTCTGGAACATCAACAAAGCAATCAGGTTCGTTGCTCCCCCGGGTCCCCCCGAGGTAAGCACATAGACTGTTTCATACGAATTCAATGAAGCTATCACTGCGAATATCACGTTTACCGAAATGATGTCCTTCATCATAGGAATCTTGATCTTCAACAGTTTTTGCATATAACTCGCCCCGTCAATGTCAGCGGACTCGATGAGTTCCAAAGGAACTGTTTTAAGGCCACTGCTTAAGAGAATCATAGAAAAACCAAGACCTTTCCATATATAGACTACGATGACGGAAATCCTGGCATTCATGGGAT
The DNA here is from genome assembly GCA_964547185.1 of uncultured Sphaerochaeta sp. Lineage (GTDB taxonomy): Bacteria > Spirochaetota > Spirochaetia > Sphaerochaetales > Sphaerochaetaceae > Sphaerochaeta. Next base: position 41,717 of record CAZJMG010000030.1, on the reverse strand, counting down.
TACTCAACCAAGCAACGCTTGATCCTCCAAATCGAATGAGCAGGGCGTTCAAAAGACCATAGGGTGTTTCCACCAGCATAAGTTGCCACAGGATGCCAACGACCAAGCCACTTACGACCCAAGGAATGAGGAAGAAAATCCTGTATATATCTTTTCCTTTGAAATCATTTTCGAGCAACAGAGCAAGAGCAAGGCCCAACAGCATCTGAGCTCCAACAGTCGAGACCAAAAAAACCACAGTGTATCCTATGGATTGGAAAAAAGAGGGATTTCGGAAGATGAATGCATAATTTTGTAAACCAATGAATTTTCTGGTAGTTCCTAAGCGCATATTGGTCATAGAAAGCCAGAACTGCCAGAAAAAAGGAAAAGCTCTCATTCCGATAAGAATAATGATAGCAGGAATCAAAAAAGGGCCGGGGCCTTTCATGAATGCCAACAGTTGATGATATGAAGATTGTCTTTTCATGAGAGCTCCTAATATGCGGGAGGGAATACCTCCCGCACTCAAATTACAAAGCCTTGTACTCTTCCTGGATGATTGTTTGAGCATCGTTCAGAGCTCTATCCAAAGAACTTCTTCCACTGACATAACTTCCAAGAGCCTTGGTTAGCTCGGCGGTAATGATCGGCATGATGGGAACGAGAGGGCGCACTTGTGAGGTCTTTAGAGCCTCATTGGCTACCACCATGAACGGATCATTTTCAAAGATCGGGTCAGATGAGAATACGCTGGTTCTGGTAGGCGTCCAGCCCCCGGCTTTATTGACGTTTCTCTGTGACGCTGTAGAAGTCGCATGCAGAACAAAATTTGCAGCAGCAGTCTCAACCGCTTTATTCGAGTTCTTTCTTGCAGACAACACCCATCCACCACTTACACTCTTACCTTGAGCATCTGCAAAACCCGGCAACAAGGAAGCCTTCCATTTAGATGCTTCTTCTGCTGGCAATTTGGCTGAGATCTCACGCACTCCATAGTTGGAGTTAGCTATGAAGCTGGCCAAAGAACCTGAGAGCAGCAAAGGTACAGCACCTGCTTCTCGTGCTACTATGGCGGACTCATGCAAAAGTCTTTCATCATACATAGCTTTATATGTAGTAAAAATCTTCTCCCAATAGGTTCTGTTTTTCCCTTCAAGTACTATTGGGCGACCGCTTTCATCCAAGGCTGTCCCGCCGAGCGCTATATAATTTCCCCAGGTATGAGTCATGAAATCAGTATGTGCAAGAGTAAAGAAGACTGGAGAGATTGCAGGATTGCTCTGCTTCAAATTTCTTGAGATAGCAATCAGTTCGTCAAATGTTTTCACCGGTTCTTCGATCAAATCAGATCGATAGAAGAATAGCCTTACATCGGTGTTGTGCCAAAGTCCGCCCAGTTCACCATTAACTGATTGCAAGGCATCAAAGGTCCAACCAAAGAAGTCCGAATCATCCCCTGCTTTCAACAATGGTTTGAGATCAACAAACTTGCCTTGCTCCTGCAAGGTTGGGTACAGAGGGCTGTTGATCCATACTACATCTACAGTACCATCGACAATTTGATTCACGACATCCATATCGTAACTGCTTGCAGAAGAGACAACTTCCTCAACCTTTACATTAGGATATTGAGCTTCAAAGGTATCGATTACACTTTGGAATGCTACTTGCCGTTCAATGCGGACATCCTGGGTTGACGCCCAGCGTGGTACGAGAAAGCGAATAGTTACTTGTTGCTCTTCAGCACTTGGTTTTTCAGCCGCCCCTTGAGCAAAGACTGAAAAAGAGAGAGACAGCAACAAGATCAACATGATTGAAATAACTTGTGTACGTTTCATAAAGAACCTCCTGAGAATGATACTTCCATATAAACATATGTTTTTAATATTGTCAAACTTATTTTTTAATGTATGTTAACCTATTTTTATTCTAAAATAGCCTCTCTTTCCAAAAGAACCTCCTGGAGCCTGTTCACATCAACAGCAGGAAAAGAGACTCCGCTTTGCAAAGCCAATGCGGCAGCCTCTCCACAAGCTTCTCCCATTACAGTGGCGGCAGGCTGAATCCGTACCGCGCCCTGCACCTTCACATCGGTGGATATACAACGTCCGGCTACAATCAAATTCTGTGCACCCAGCGGGATAAGTGCTCTATACGGGATAGACAGGCTTTCTCCCTCTTGCATACGATCTCGCATGTTGAATTCATCAAAGTATCGTTGATATTCTTCTTCCGTATCATCATAAATATGAATGTCTACAGACCCCGCACAGAGACCAATGCTGTCATCAAACCGTCTTCTTGCCTTGTAATCTTCATAATTAAGGACATATTCCCCTACAATCCGTCTTGATTCCCGAACTCCCAACAAAGGAGCACTACTTAGCAAATCCATATCTTCACAACCTGGAATATAGGTTTTATAAAATGAAAGATATTCGCGTATGAGCTTTCTTCCTTTCGTATAAGCCTGTGAAAGACTTTCACGATCAAGAGCATCGGTCTTAAAGAGATGTCCCGCATTCATCATACCGGTGCTCTTCCCGATTCTGTACAAACCAGGCAGGTGTTTGTCATTATGACTGAAATGATGTTCACTGAGAGCTTTTTCGAGCAGCTCCTGCTGCCGCAACGGCTGATTGCCACTTGGGCTGAAACGCATCGAATCCCATGAAATATCAGAAAATAACGCACACAGAGTCGGTGGCATGATGTTCTTGGTATCCTTCCCCGCCCGAAGCGTAGGAAATCCAGCAAAAGCAGTAAGCTGAGCATCTCCTGTTGCATCCACAAACAATTTTGCACCTACAGCGTACAATCCTGTAACATCAGAGACCACAAGAGAATCAAGCAATCCTTCGTCGTTTTTTAGGACATCTACAACACGAGAGCAATACCGAACGGCAACGTGTGCATCTTCAAGCAGCTCGTCCCATATCAAGGCAAGTTCTTCCGGCCTATACGGGACCCATCTTTGCAAAGCACTAAGCCAGTAGCTGGGATCAACCTGAGGTCCCGTGGCCTTTCTTCTATACAGCTCTTCTACAAGATATAGGGCCAGGCCTCCGGCAATCGGTCTTAGGCCATCGGACATCGGAGCAAAAGAGCTTACCATACCAGAAGTTCCCATACCCCCGACCTGAGTCCCTGCTTCAAGCAATAATACACTCAAGCCTCTTTTCCCCGCTGCAACGGCTGCAGCAGCACCGGCCGGTCCGGCTCCCACCACCACAAGATCATAGGACCGATCCATCTTCAATTCTTTGCTGTATTTCTTGATATCCATACCTTCCTTCCTTTGGCATCAAAGCAGGCCATATAGGAAATAGTGTTGTCGATGACACTGCAAAAGTCAATAGACATATGTTTTCAAATTTATATATATATGTTTTTACTGTTTTATGGTTTGTATGTTTGGTATAGAGAGAAAACCATGCTATCATGACTGATTATGGAGGAAGACGCATCATGCATACCATATCTGGGGTACAAGAGCATTGTCTTGGATGCACAGCCTGTGCGCATATCTGTCCAACGTCCAGTATCTGTATGAAGCAGGACCGCAAGGGTTTTGCGTATCCACATATAGACGAAGATCAGTGCATCGATTGCGGCCTTTGCACGACGGTATGCCCCTATCTGCAAGGATATCATCATGCAAAAGCTTCTTCTGTCACATTTTTTGGAGTAAAGCATAAACAGGATTCAATACGGATGCAGAGCAGCAGTGGAGGAGCCTTCACAGCTCTTTCCGATTATTTTCTTGAGCAGGACGGTGTAGTATACGGTTGTGGATATGACAAGCTGATGCATCTTGTTCATCAACGTGTCACGACAAAGGAACAGCGAGATCACCTGCGCGGGTCAAAATATGCCCAAAGCAACGTCGACTCTCTATTTTTTGCAGTACAAGACGATTTGATACAGAATAGACAGGTGCTCTTTGTCGGTACGCCTTGCCAGGTAGCCGGCTTACAAAACTTTCTTCAAAAAGAGTATGCGTCTTTACTGCTGGTCGACCTTATCTGCTATGGAGTTGCTTCTGACCAACTTCTCTTTGATTATTTCAAGCTGCTAGAAGAGAAGAAAGGCCAAAAGATCCTTGATTGCTCATTCAGGGATAAATCACGGGGTTGGGAAAAGATGACGATGAGAATCCAATATGAGAACGAGAGCGAAGTTCTTGACGCTTCTGATTCCTCATTCTATACACTGTTTCTCAAGAGACTGTCTCTTCGACCTAGCTGTTATGAGTGTCTTTTTTCGAACCTCGACAGACCGGGGGACCTTACCATCGGAGACTTCTGGGGCGTTGAACAAGTTTTTGCAAACATGTATGACCAAGAAGGTGTCTCCTTGGTGCTGGTTAATTCGCAAAAGGGCAACAAGGTGTTTCAAAAATTACTGCCGTCTCTTTTCTATTGTGAGACCTCATATGACAAGTGCCTGCAACAACCGCTTTCCTGTACGACCGCTGCCCCGAAAGAGAGTGTAGTATTTTGGGAAACCTATGAGAAAAAGGGATATGCGTTCGCCGCTCAGCAAGCCCTCTCTAAAATTCAAGAATTTCATTCCTAGGAGGATGTCCAATGCGCGGATGGGAAATACAGGGAAGGGTCTCCATTGTACTGCAAAGAATCAAAAATGTTGTTCAGGAATTGGACCAGAAGGTTATCCATGATGATATTTGCATGGAGGCTGAGGTATATGAAACACAAAAAAGACTGCCTCTTAGAGAGGCTATAGACCTTCCTCGTACGCCAATACAGGAGAAAGACCATTGGGGAGAAGCTTGGTCATCTGCTTATTTCCTTCTGAAGGCACAGGTAAAGCCTGAATGGGAGCATAAGGAGCTGGCAGTTCGTCTCTCTTTTGGGGCAGAGGCTCTGATTTACGACAACACCGGTAATCCCTGTTATTCGCTTACCGACTATTCTGCATTTGACCATATGTACCAAAAGCAACTCTACCATCTGGGTACATTTGAGGCCAATGCTCCTGTTGTGTTGTACGTAGAAGCTGCAGCAAACGGTCTCTTCGGAGTGCACAAACCTGCGGTGATCTTTGATAGATCACAAGAAAACAGACATGGGACATGGGATGCTCAGGTTCATCTGCTTCGTCTTGGTGTTTTTGACCAGATGCGATGGTCGTTGCTTCTTGATATGCAATATGCGTTGGACCTCTATGAACATCTACAAGCGTCCTCAGTTCGCGCAGTACGACTTCTTGGAGCTCTTTTTTCTGCAACAGTTGCCTATCAAAAAGGGGAAATTGAAGAAGCTAGAGCGTCCTTGGCTAAGGAACTGAATAAAAACGCATGCCCATCAAGTCTTTGTACTACCGTAATCGGGCATGCCCATATCGATACAGCTTGGCTCTGGCCGATCGCCGAGACAAGAAGAAAAATCGCACGCACCTATGCAAGTCAGCTTTCCCTGCTTGAAACCTACCCTCAATACATTTTCGGCGCATCGGCGCCACAACACTACGCATGGATCAAGGAAGATCATCCAAATCTGTATGAAACAATAAAAGCTGCGGTCGATCAAGGACGGTGGGAACTGCAGGGAGGGATGTGGATTGAGCCTGACTGCAATCTTGTCAGCGGCGAATCACTGGTAAGACAAATTCTCTACGGCAAGCAATTCTTTTTGGAAGAATTCGGCATTGAGGTACAGACTTGCTGGATTCCTGACGTTTTTGGATATCCTGCATCTCTGCCGCAGATTCTCAAGAAATCAGGACTCCCCTATTTCTTGACCCAGAAGATGTCCTGGTCCAAGCACAACACATTCATGTACGACAGTTTCCTCTGGCAAGGAATCGATGGCAGTTCCGTCATCGCCCATTTTCTGCCAGAGCATGATTACAACAGCAGCGGCAAGCCTGGATCACTTATCAAGGCTGAACACAATTTTCATGAAAAAGACCGCCTTGATGAATTTATAACTTTGCTTGGCATCGGTGATGGAGGAGGAGGCCCTAAGGAGGAGCATATTGAATTCATTCTCCGCTCCTCTGATACTGAATCGGTACCTAAGGCTTCGTTCGGTACCTCGGAAGCCTTTTTCAGGAGATTGGAACAACAGAAATCCTTGTTGGAAACCTATCGGGGCGAATTGTACCTTGAGTATCACAGAGGCACCTATACCAGCCAGGCAAGGGTAAAGAAATACAACAGGATGTTTGAGGAGCAAGTAAGGCAAGTGCAGGCGTTGTATAGCTACCTTCCTTTGCAGAGGTATCCCCATCGGGAGCTTGAGGAAATAATCAAGCAAGGGCTCACGCTGCAATTCCATGATATTCTTCCCGGCTCTTCAATTCATGCAGTCTATGAGGATGCACACCGCATCTACCAAGAAATGCTTGAAAAACTGGAGTCTTTGCAGGAGAAAGCCCGATCACTGCTCTTTACTCAAAAAGAGAACTCCTTGGTCGTGTTCAACCCGCTCAATGCAGGAAACAGGTTCTTGGTTGAGCTGCCATCATTCTGTGCTCACAGGAGCCTTGTTGCTGACAACCAATTAGTGTACGAGACACAAATTCTCCATGACAGACAGAACAAGCCTCATGTGTATGCCGACCTTCTGCTTCCCAACCAAGGGTTGGTTGAGCTCGATGTTGTCCCGATGAGTCAAGAAACACCATGCAACAAGACAAAGGACGCGTTGGTGCTCTCAAATGATGAGGTTTGTTATCGTTTCCTTGCCAACGGACAGCTCATCGAGGCTTTTGATGTTGCTAGTGGCGAATCGTTGATGGATACACACGGCAGTTCAAACAATCTTCAGTGGTATGATGATACCCCCCATACCTATGAGGCGTGGGATATTGACTACTACTATCCACAGCAGGTCATCGGGACGATTGAGGCACATACATACGAAAGGATAGCCGATGGTCCTGTTCTGTCGGCTCTTCGTTTTCACTATGCTTTCGGTTCTTCATCCATGGTGCAGGATGTGTTGCTCTCTTCAACCGGCAAGGCTTTGATATTCAAGAATCATATCGATTGGCAGGAGACGCGCAAGCTCCTGCGGGTTACTTTCTATGTCGATCAACTCAGTGAGCGTGCAATATGTGATATTCCTTATGGATTAGTAGAACGGCCAGCCAAGGTACAACATGAATGGGATTTTGCAAAATTTGAGTTCTGCGCCCGTCAATTCGTAGACGTTTATCATGACGGTAGGGGCATTGCGTTGATCAACGATTGCAAATACGGCTACTCCTGTAGGGACGGAGTACTGGGTATGAGCCTGTTGCGCTCCCCTCTGAATCCGGATCCTGATGCTGATATCGGTATGCATGATTTCAGCTATGTCTTCCTTCCCCACACTCAGAGCCTGGAATATTCCGATGTCAAACGCGTGAGCGCCTTGCTAAATTGCCCTGCCTTGGTGTTTGCACACAGTTCAATACCCAAGGGACAACAATCCAGACTTCCGTTGTATATGGAGGGCTCGGGGTGTTCGGTGGAGGCTCTTGGCTGTACTATCGATCAAAAAGCCCTCATGATTCGCATCGTAGAGCTGTATGGGAAGAGCTCACAGGTAACGTTGAACTCTGATAATGTACCCAATCAGGTGGTTGAGACCGATTTACTTGAGCAGCCATTGAGAGAGGCTGTACCGCAGGACCTTCCCCTCACTGTCAAGCTCAAGCCATTTGAGATCAAGACGTTCCGACTGGCCGAAACTTACTGAGGTTGACTACTTTTGCTTTTCTTTCTAGCATGGGAATACAGCTAGGAGTGTAGTATGCATAATATCAGGGCAGCTATTGCCACAGATGAAGGTACTACCTGCATCACCAGACATTTTGGTGATGCACGGTATTATGATTTGTATGATGTCAACCAAAGCGGAGTTCATTTTGTTGGAAGATTGGAAAACACTGTTGATGTCGAGGAGGATGAGAATGCCCATGGGGATAAGAGAAAAGCCTCGGGTATCGGTTCCTTACTAAAACAACAAAGGGTCAATACAGCTGTTTCCAAAGTGTTTGGCCCCAATATCAAAAGACTGATCAAGAATTACGCTTGTGTACTTGTATCAGAGGATTCCATAGACGACGTCTTGAAAACTCTTGCGAGAGAACAATCCAGCCTTTGTGATGCTCTTGATGCAGGAGAGGAACGTTCTGTGTTGGATTTGAGAAAAAAGCAATCATAAGCATACCCAAGAGACAGCCTGTGCCAAGCACAGGCTGTTTGTTCGTCCTATCTTCTTGCCATCATATCATGCAAGCCTCCACCGTTTTCCACATTCGTGAAGCCCTGCTGCTTCAGAAGCCGAACACCATAGCTGCTTCGAGCCCCGGATGCACAGTAGAGAATGATTTCCCGATTCTTATCAGTTATTGTCTCGGCCCATCGTGTCAGATCGTCCAATCCTACGTTGATCGCGTTTGGATATGCACCCATGGCAAACTCCATAGGGGTTCGGACATCAAGGATGAGCGAACCATGACCTTCCGCCTCAGAGGGAATCTCCTCTGATTCTGATTGTGGGTATTCCTCTTTTTGATCGTGTACTGTCTTTCTCTCCAACGGAAAGAGACCTACCTGTAAATGAGTGAAGCCTACCGCTCTGGCATGACGTTCTAGACTGATATACCCTCCGCTGAGATTAACGACCTTTTCAAAACCAAAGCCCTTGAGCATGCGAAGCACGACGTGGCCTTTCTGTCCGTCCTCACTGATAAGTACGATGGTACTGTCTTTTGGGATCTTCTCAAAATTTTCCCTGATGATATTCTGACTAAGATTATTCGCTCCTCTCAGATGTGCCTTGGCAAAGCTGATAGGGTCACGTAAGTCTATAGCTATGGGAGATTGCTCCAGAACAAACTTCTCAAAATCTTGAGCCAAGATTGAAGGGCTGAAGCCGTTATGATGGTTGATGGCAGTAAAACCTGCCATGTTTACCGGTCCATTGGGAGAATCGAACGGGGGTGCATAGGCAAAGTCCATCTCAGATAGATCTTCTATGGTCAGCCCACCTGCAATTGCAGTAGCGATTACGTCAATGCGTTTATCCACCCCCACCCTGCCGGCTGCTTGAGAACCCAATACTTTCTTGGTTTTCTTATCCCATACAAGGACCATACTTACTTTCTGTGATCCAGGATAATAAGTAGTGTGACTTGCCTTGTGCACTACAACTGCATCAGCGTCAAAGCCTGCGTCCTTTGCAGCCTTCAGACTCAGACCTGTAGATCCTGCCACCGCTTCAAAGACCTTGACGATCGAAGAGCCAACCGACCCTTTATACGGTTGAGAGCCCCCGAGTGCGTTCGTCGCGGCTATTCTACCCTGTCTGTTTGCAGGTCCCGCTAGGGGCATCCTCACCTTCGATCCTGAGACGGTATGAGTAATCTCAACCATATCTCCTGCTGCATAAATACAGGGGTCGCTGGTCCGTAGATACTCATCTACCAAAAGAGCCCCGCTTTTCCCAAGTTCAAGATTCGCATCCTTTGCCAGTTGCAAAGTGGGCCTGACTCCAACTGAGAGCAAGACCATATCCGTTTCCACACGGCTTCCGTCATTGAGTCTTACATATCCGTCCTCAATTGATTGCAACGATTTGCCAAGTTTGAGTTGTATACCATAATCCTGTAATTCCTTGGTAAGAAAACCAGCAACCTCTCCATCCAGATTGGGCATGACTTGCTTGGCCATCTCTACCAGTGTGACTTCAATACCTCGTTTTGTAAGAGCCTCAACCATCTCCAGTCCAATAAATCCTCCGCCCACCACTACTGCCCGCTTCGGATCCGATTTTGTGATGTACTCATCTATTCTGTCCATATCCTCCAACGTCCAAAGTTGAAATACATGACTTTTATCTACTCCCGACAAATGTGGTACTATCGGCTTGCCTCCTTGGGCAAGAATAAGGCTGTCATACACAAATATCGCTTCTTCTCCATTGAGAAGGTTTTTTGTTTGAACCTGTTTCTTCTCTCGATCGATGCTCAGAGCCTGGGTGTTGGTATGTACTTTCACTTTGTACTGTTCGTCAAACGTTTCCTCGCTTGCCAGAATCAAGGAAGATCTATAGGGTATATCTCTTCCTAAATAATAGGGAAGACCGCAGTTCGCAAATGAGACGTCTGCGCCTGCTTCCAATAAGGTTATATTGATATCATTATTCAGTCTGCGTGCCCTAGCTGCTGCGGTAGCGCCTGCGGCGACTCCGCCTATTATTACTACATTCTTCATTCTTCACTCCTGTTGTACAGAGCGAATATAGTATTTTTATTTGCTATTGACAAGTATTTATTACATTTCACTCTTCTTTGTATAAAGAGCCTCCCCAAGACTTCGCGGCCTTACAATCTCACCTGAAATGTACAATATCAGTATAGGATTGATAACATAATTATCAATCCTATTTCGGCATTTTACATAGTATTTTTTAAAGTGTTTGACTTCCGAGCAGACCCCATCGTGGCACTTCTGGATACTCGATTGCCAAGATTCTCTCAAGAGAAGAGCAGTCAGTAAACTGTATGGCACAGAGTCCTGCCTTTCTGGCGCCTTCTACATTGTGAGGAAGATCATCAAGAAAGAGTATTTCTTGTGCAGGAACGTTCATTTTCCGTATTGCTTCTTGGAATATCTTCTCATCAGGTTTGTTTACGTTGATCCAACCAGAAAGAATGACTCTTTCAAAATAGGGCTCAAGAAACGTATCCTTTACCAGCATGTCATAGGTTTCCCCCGCCATGTTGGAAATCATGAGGCAGCGATAGTTCTCTGCATGAAGCGTTCTGATCCATCGAAATAAACCTGGGTTGAATGTGAGATAGGCAATGGTGTCAAGCATTTTTAAAGTGGCAAGAACTTCTTTTTGTGCAATTTTATCTTTCGGCCAATACCCTTGTGCATCAGTTATTACCTGCATCCAATAGGAGTCCGCTTCCAATACTCCTAAGTCATAGTCATGCCGGAATTTCCATAACGCGGTGCGGAAGTGCTCGAAATCAGCATGTACAGAATCGGCCATATGACCGATTGTTGTTTCATCAATCATTTTTGCCAATACGCCCCCATAGTCAAAGGCTATAGCGGTGATTTTGCGAGTCATGAACTTCTCCTGTACTTGAATTATTTTAGGTCTCCCCTTTTGAGGGAGACCGAGAAATGAATTATTATACGAAATTGCGCTTGCTGTCACCTAGAAGGTTGAGCACCATCAATGCCATGCCGGTTGCCGCTAGAAGGATGGTCGCCATGGCAGATCCAGGACCAAAATAGCCATCCATGACCGAGAGGTAAATCCTGATAGGCATCGTAATCGTACCACCTACATACAGCAAGATCGAGGTAGAGAGTTCGTTGATCGAGGTGATCCAACTGAGAACAGCTCCGCTGATAATGCCAGGCATCATCAAGGGAAGCGAAATCTTTCTAAAAGCTCTTGCAGGAGGAGCTCCGAGGCTGATACCTGCTTCTTCCAAAGCTGGGTCGAGCTGTTGCAGAATCGATACTGCCGAACGTACTGAATAGGGTAATCTTCTGATGAAGTAAGCAAGGATGATAATTGTTGCAGTCCCATACAACATGAAGGGTTGTCGATTGAATGTGGTGATAAACCCAATACCAAGAACCGTTCCTGGCAATATGTAAGGACTCATCAACAAGGTATCAAGGATACCATTTACGGTATTTCTCTTTCTACTGATCACAAATCCAAGCAGGGTACCGATTATTACAATCAAAATTACTGCAGTAATCGAGAATATCAATGAGTTGGTAATCGCCTGAGGTACATCGAAAATGACACGCCTGAAGCTATCAAGTCCGAAGCCTTCAGTGAATACTGGTCCACTTGTGTTCCTGAATGCAAAAACTACAACCACAATAATGGGAATCGTACTCAGTGCGACAATTAGATATGAGACCAAATGTGCAAAGAAGTTTTTTGATCCCTTGAGGGTGAACACAACTGGGCGATTGAGCAATAGGCTTGTGTATTTTCTTCGGTTTGCCGCATAACGCTGGAAGAAGATGGCCAAGCTCGCAAGAAACACCAAAATAATACTGATCGTTGATGCCATCGCAGGCCGGGTGGCAACCTCACTGGTATACATGTTGTACGCCATCGTCGGCAGCACACGGTACCTTGCTCCGATAATCATAGGAGTACCGAAGTTTGCCAAGGAGAGCATAAAAGCCAGTAAGGCTCCTGAGGTTATTGAGGGAATAACCAAGGGGACTGTGACCTTGAAGAATTTTTTGAAAGGTCTTGCCCCAAGGCTCTCTGCCGCTTCCTCAAGAGAACGGTCTACTGTTTGCAACCCGCTGGAGGTCAATAGGTAGACGAACGGGTAAAACTGCAGGGTGAAGACGATGATGATTCCCAAAGGACCATAAATGGTTGGGAAATTGATTCCTATAGCCATCAGCAACTGTCTGACAAACCCGTTTCGGCCGAGCATCACTATCCATGCATACGCTCCAAGAAACGGTGGAGTCAGAAGAGCCAAGGTAGCAAGAGTAGAGAGCAAGGCAGTTCCCCTGATGCGATATCTGGTTGTAAAGAACGCCAGAGGGACTCCGAGCAATATGCTGCCCAAGGTACCCCCGATCGATACTACGAAGCTATTTACCAACGCTTGTGTATAGTAAGGCGTGCTGAAGAAGGTAATGTAATTACCAATGCCAAAAGCTCCTGTGGTTGCATCAAAAAAGCTTTCTCGCACAATATTCGCAACAGGAAGAAAAATGAGGATAAAAAAGACCACGAAACCGGTCAGGGTAACGCTAGCCCAGAATCCGTTTTTACGTATCCAATTGATCATTGATCATCCTCCTATCTTTATCCGAGTACCATCCTTGCCGTCAAAAAGCAGAAGCTTACTTTTAGGAATCTGGACGGTCACATCGGAGTCCTCTTTCCTGAGATCTGTCAACTCAGATACGTATTCATTTACAGTAAGTGAGAGGTTCTCATTGACTCTGATCCGATATATTACATCAGAACCAAGGAAGAGCATCTTTTCCACTCTTCCTTTCACCAATACAGAATGCTCAGGTACTTCTTTTTCAGCAAGAAGTATTCTGGCATCTTCTGGGCGGAATGCGATTTTATAATCTTTGGTGGAAGGTTTCTTCACCTTCTTTCGAGAATCAGCATCGAGAATGCTCATAAATGTCTCACCAGCAAACACATTCATGCTCCCTACAAAGGTGGCGACGAATTCATTTACAGGATCACGGTAAATTTCCCATGGGGTGCCAACTTGTTGGACTTTTCCTAAATTCATGACTGCGATGCGGTCGGAGATGACCAAAGCTTCTTCTTGGTCGTGGGTTACATAGACTGCAGTGATGCCAAGCTGACGTTGAATATCCAAAATATCTTCACGCATCTGGATTCTGAGCTTTGCATCGAGATTGGACAAGGGTTCATCCATCAACAACAGCCTTGGTTCAATCACCATGGCTCGCGCTAGGCCGACGCGCTGTTGTTGTCCACCGGAGAGCTTATCCGGGGTTCTCTCTTCATAACCAGTCAATTGGACTGTTGCCAGTGCTTTTGACACTTTCGGCCCGATTTCCGATTTAGGAACCTTCCTGTTCTTCAATCCGAAAGCGACGTTCTCCGCAACTGTCATATGAGGAAATACCGCGTAATTCTGGAATACCATCCCAATATCCCTATCATGGGCAGGTACATTGTCTATTGCAGTATCACCAACAAAGATATGTCCTGCATCTTGTCGATAAAATCCGGCGATCGTCCTCAAAAGTGTGGTTTTTCCACAACCGCTGGGACCTAGCAGGGTGAAAAATTCCCCTTCGGCTACTTCAATATCGACATCATCCAATGCTTTGACACCAGGAAATGTCTTAGTAATATTCTGTATCTGAATTCTTTTTGCGACCATCGATGGTACCTCTATGATATGTTGGCCATTACCGATGGCCCGCTGCCTCATCAAAGGGACAACGGGCCCACTACTCTCTTTACAGGTTGGTTACTACAGATTCAATTCCATCATGAGTTGTCTAAACCGTGCTATATACGCATCCCGGTTAGCAGCAGACCATGCAAAATCATACTCGATAGTGTTGATCTCACTCATCGGTGGCAAGCCTGGAGGTGTTGATGCATCCTTACGTACTGGTCGTCGTCCCATTTGCTGGACTAAGAAGTTCTGAACCTTTGAGGACATTGCCCAATCGACGAACTTCTTTGCACCATCTAGGTTTGGAGCGCCCTTGATGATAGCAATTCCATCAGGAGCTGCAATAGCACCATCAGCTGGATACACAATTTCCACCGGACCTCCGCCAAGGACGAATCGTTGTGCATTATCCTCAAGGGTAACAGCCACAGGAACTTCACCGTCATTGGTCAAGCGTGATACAGCCCCGGAGCTTGATGCAATGAAGAAATTTTCCATGATTGACTTATAGACAGCCCAGCCTTCTTCTCCATCACCATAGATGGCCAATACGTTGGCAAGTTGCATGTAGGAAGACCCTGATTGGTCAGCACGGGCTGTACTGACACCTTCAATGTGAGGCAATGCCAGATCTTTCCAAGTTCTTGGATATTGGTCGGGTCTGAGCATATTCTTATTGACCAAAAAGACATTCATGATACCGGTATACGGAAGCCAGTTTGTGCCGACTTTGTAAACGTCTTCGATCATGTCCCAATCTTTTGGTTGATAATATTGAAGCAGGTGATTATTCTGCTCAAGCGGTTCTCCTCCGATACTCCAGATGACGTCAGCCTGAGGATTGGATGCTTCGGCAGCAACTCGGCTGATTACATCGCCAGAACCCATCTTGATTACTTCCAGCTGCAGATTAGGGTAATCCTGTTCCCAAAGCCGTTTCATTCCTGCAATGATTGTGTCCTCGTGCGCAGTATAGGCTACAACCTTGGTAGAACGGTCAGTTTGTCCTGCTGCGAATACAAATGCAGTACTGAACAACAGAACCACGATAAGCACCATTGCAATCTTTCGATTGAGTTTCATACAAGCCTCCTTGAAACACATATCCGTGCGATATCCTTCGCACTCCTTTTCCTTTATTATGAGACGCGAAAATTGATAATGCAACCTCTATCTCTCTCGTTTCCATTGAAGATATCCATACAAATTACGTGCTGGTCACAATCAAGGTAATTAAGGATGTTGAAAAGAGAAACTAAATAAACATTCCACTGGAGTGGAGAAAAGAGAGCTTATTGTAAAATCTTTTTGCAGCCAGAGTTACTGAAAAGTATGCCCCCCGACGTTAACACCGAAGAGCATAATGAAGCAAAACTAGTAGGAAATCAGGCATAACTAGCCTTTTACTCCTCCAGCAGTCAATCCGCCAACCAACAGTTTTTGAAATTTAACAAATAGCACCATGATTGGAACAGTAATAATGACGGCGCCTGACATCAAGAATTGTCTAGGCACCTCTTGGTCATCAAGCATAACCATGCCTCTGGCGAGGGTGAAAATTGCCGGAGTATCAAGGAACATGTAGGCAAAAAGGAATTCGTTCCATGCAATCATGAAAACAAAAAGTCCTATTGCAGCAATTGCAGGCATCGCCAAGGGTATAGTAATCCTAATGATAACTCCCAAGCGGGAAAGGCCATCTATAAGCCCGGCTTCTTCAAGATCAGCTGGCAAAGTTAGAAAATAACTACGCAGTGTATACAGGGCAACTGGTATTGTCATGGCTGCGTATACCAAGAGCAGACCATGCCTGGTATCCCGAAGGCCAAGCTGAGTGAACACACTGTATAAAGGAATAACCAACACTATTGCAGGGAACATGTAAATAAGCAATATTAGACGAGAAAGCAGATTCCTTCCCGGGAAATGCAATCTTGTCACCGCATATGCCCCGAGAATTGATGGTATCAAGGTGATGATCACTGTAAGGACTGAAACTATCACGCTATTCATGATAAATCGTAAAAAACCAAAGCGTATCAGCACTTCTGTATATCCATTGAAAAGCTTCGCTGGGTGTTGGAACAAATTAACCGAGAGATTGGATGGATCCATTAAGTATTCGGCCCTAGGTTTAAGAGATGTTGCTAGCATAAAAAAGAAAGGGAACACCACGATAAGGGTAAACATGAAAATTCCGAAAGCTTTGAGAATCCTGATGGTCATTAATTCTACATGGCCTTTTGAGATACTCCAAAGGGGAATATCTTTTAATGAGTTCATTATGAATAACCCAGCAATAGGAAATACAATCATAGCGCCAAGAATGTCTTTGGCAGTTATAGATTCTCCTCCAAGAGGTTTGAAACTATACAGAAGCAACCAAATAAAACCGATTAATAATCCGATTGCAACCGTATATAATTTGACTCTATTTTCATCTAAAAACCTATTCTTACAGTAGCCGGCAAAGGCTCCAATGAATATTCCTGATACAATCATAGGAAGCAGTGAAGGAAAAGAATTGTTCTTACTAAGGAGAGAGGATGAGAGATACCAAGTAAAGACTGCAAGGATTGTATAAAAAATACCTAGCACCGCTGCAACTGCTATTCCCTGACTGCTAATCTTACGTTCAGTCATTATCCACCTCCTTCAAGAGCCTAAAATAGATGAGCATAAAGACGCCAAGCATCAAGAATAGCAGTACTGCAGTAGCTGCTCCAGCTCCTATATCGCCACGTCCGAAGGCATTGTCGTACACCTCAACAGGGAGCGTTTTCGTTCCAGCAGCTCCTCCAGTAAGAAGAAATACATCATCAAACTTGTTGAATGTCCACATAAATCTAAGCAAAAAGATTGTCCCCAATACTGAAGTGATTTGAGGCAGTGTAATATACCAAAATTTTTTAAAATACCCTGCTCCATCGACATCAGCTGATTCATAGAGATGGACGGGTATCGCCTGGAGTCTGGAGAGGATAAAGAGAAAAGCAAACGGGAAATAACGCCAAGCATCAAAGAAAATAACCATGGAAAGAGCAAGAGGAAAGGGAATACTTAATCCCAGAATCGAGAGTTCTGTCATCCTTGCATTCAAAAATGGGATAGGCGCTTTTATAAGTCCAGTATTAACAAGCAAAGCGTTTACTGTTCCACTGAACGGATCTAGAAAAAACACCCATACAAACGTGGCTGCAATAATGGGGGAAACGTAAGGAAATAAAAACAATCCTCGCAAAAATCCTTGGCCACGGAATTTTTTATTTAACAGAAGAGCTGCCATAATCCCCATGATTATTGATAAAAGCGCACCCATGAAGGGGTACACAAAACTATTAACAAGAGAGCGTGAAAAATTTCTTGACTGCACTACCTTACGGAAATTATCGAGTGTAAATGGACTATATATAAGAGCATTGCGCGAAGATGATGCAATACTTGCAGATGTGGGAGTCCTAGAATCAATACCTTTATCGAAATACTTTGATTCAGCAATGAACCGTAATTCGAAAGTTTGTGACAGTCCACCTTCCCAACGTTTAAATTTGGTTTGCAACAAACGATCTTCCAATGTCCAAATATCATCAAGAGCGACTATCTGTAAACCTTCAGGTATTTTTGCAGTAATTACAACATCACTGAGATCCCGTTCCCTGCTGGAATTTCTTACTTGGTACGTAATCACCAGTTCATCACCAATTTTAATTGGAGCCTGGACCACTCGTTCACGAATGACTGCGACAGGAGGCCGCAGATCACCAAGCCCGATTGATTTGAAGCTTATCCAAAAGTTCGTGACCACTGGAAACAAAATAACTGAAGCAACTATAAGCAGTGCTGGAAGCAACATCCAAATGGCAAGTCGTGCTTCCTGGGCTGCCAAACTCCTATATTTCCTTTTCATAGAACCTCTACAAATCTATCAAAATTCAGTCCGAGATTTTTATGTCTCGAACTGAATTATCTATTCTCTACAGCAGTTTTTCAGTTTCTTCCTGCATGATCTGAAGTGCTTGGTCGATCGTAATATCATTATCCAAATATTCACGAACAACTTCAGCTATAACCCGAGTTTCATAGAGGCGTGAAGTCACATATCCGTAACCTTTTTCATACCCCCAACGTGTTCCTCGTTCAAGTCCTGAAAGAATGTCCTCAATTACATCTGGATCATATATTTGATTTAAGGGCATCCATCGATCTTGCCCTACTTCCATCTCTGCCCAGCCATCAATGTACTTGGTCGGTTCAGCAAGAGTTCCAGAACGCACAGGATGTTTTCCAACTGCCGCCATACCCAGAGTCCTCATGTAGGCTTTCTCCATGGTATACAGTACAAACTTCTTTGCAGCTTCGGTATTTGCATCAACAGTGATGCCCATATAGCCTACTTCCGCCCATCCTGCCCCTTGAGGGTTTGAGGGTCCTGCAAAAGTGGTGGAAAAACCAGTAAGTTTTGCCAGCTTATCCGTTGTTGGATCTGGTCCGAACCCGGTTACTGGAACACCATCGCGCAATCCAGCTAACCCGTGAAGGATAAATGGAGACCAGATAATTACTGCAGCTCTGCCATCGTGATAGAGTTCACGGGACTGTTGCCAGTAGAGATCACCCGGAGGACTATGTTCTACCAGGAATTTATAAAACTCCAAGGTTTCTCTCATTTGTGGAGTGTTAAGGGTTACATTGCCTTTCTCATCCACTATATCCACACCATTGGCCAGTGCAACGTGTTCAAATACTTGCATCATGTACTCTTGGCTTGGATCTGTAGCTGCTACAATTCCATAGAAATTTGGCGGATCGTGGAAAAACTCGATAGCTTTACGCAGACTCGCATAGCTTGTAGGCGGCTCAAGCCCGTTCTTCTCAAAAAGATCAGACCTATACACAACCAACTGTCCCCATCCACTTAAAGGCACTCCTGCATAATCACCTTCAAACTCAACTAGGTTCAACACACCTGAGCGAAACGTGTCTACGCCAAGCTGCTCAACAATTTCAGTAGAGGCTGCTGTATCAAGGATACCTGCGTCTGTCCATGTGTAATTATAAGCCAGTGGATGGAAAATTACGTCCGGCAGATCGCCTGCGGCAAAAGCTGCAGTAGTACGCTCGCCTATCAGGCTCTCGGTTACTGCAACAACATCAACCTCGATTCCAGTCTCATTTGTAAAATCAGCAGCAATTGCACGTTGGATATCCATACGCTCAGGTTGCTCTTCTGTAGTCCAAAGCACAATTCGCTCTGCCGGTGGAGTCACTTCCCTGCTACCAGCAGCAAAAACCGGCATGCCGATTAACAACGACACCACGATCATCATAAGGATGAACATCTTCCGTTTCATACAAACCTCCTAAAATTCTTCGCCGATTTTTAGCGTTCAACTTAAGTTATTTTGTCGTTGACCTCACTAAAAGTCGCGGAGTAATGCATAGTTCATCAGCCTGGGGCTCTGTTATACGCCCCTCAATGCGCTGAAGCAAATATGTTATTGACATATCAGCTTTTACGTTTATAAACTGCTTCATGGTTGTAAGCCCCATCACATCGGAGAGCTCCAATCCGTCAAATCCCATGACCCCTAGTCCATCGGGTATGGAAATACCGATTTCATTGCAATATCTCATTCCCCCAACAGCCATGCTGTCACATGCGTAAAACACGGCATCCAGCTGAGCATTGGCCAGCAGGGTCTTTGTTGCTTCATACCCTCCACTGATCGAAAGCTCCCCATACGCTTTATGAGCTTCTTCAACTTGCTTACCGAATCGCTTCAGAGCCTCCCTGTAACCGGCATATCGGTCAAGCAACCTAGTGTCTTTAAAATCCCAACCAACGAATCCGATTCGTTCATACCCTCTGGAAAACAGATAGGTAACTGCATCGACCGCTCCTTGGAAATCATTGTTACTGATAGACTTTGCTCCTGTACATCGTGATTGAAGCAACACAACTGGAATATTTTGAGCTTGAAAATATTGAGCATCCTCAAAGCTCAAAGAAACAGAGAAGGCAATCAGTCCATCAATTTTGGATCGGTAGTAACCATGTTCTCTAAAAAACTTGCCTAGATCCTTCTCTCCACGCATATTGATAATTAAAAGGTCGCTGTGCCCACCATAAAAATCGAGCTTATCTTCAAGTTCTCTTATTAAATCAGACACTACTTCCAATTTTGGATTATGAATGGCCAGACCGATTGTATATTGTCTGTTATCGTTTTCTCGTTCTTTATGTACAGCAGGAGGTACATAGTTGAATTTCTTCAAAGCATTATAAACAGCATCTCGAGTCTTCGCCTTAACTAGGTTCGGCTTATTCAGCACTCTACTCACAGTACTGGGGCTGACTCCTGCTTCTTCTGCAACTTGTTCTATTGTAATCTTGCTATTTTCCATGACTTGCCGGCATCCCCTTACAAATAGTAGTGTAAGTGGTAATTTTTTACTTGTCAAATTATTTCTGAAAATGTATAATTTTTATGAAATTTTCAGAAATTCTTGCAGACTGTACAATGAAATTGAGTGCTGACAAGAAATGAATACTGTTGTAGTGTATGTGCTTTTCTGTATTACTATTTGAAACAGCATGCATTTTAACTTCAGTAAAAAGGCGGAAACGGTATGACAGAGGCACACAAAGTACCCAAGGTTATTGCAACATTGGCTCGACAAATCTATGAAGATAAAGCGAATCTTTTCCTTGAAAAGCTTTCAGAGATGGAATCCAATATTCAACAACTTTCCTCTGTACGTAGCAAAACCTCCAAAAACTTCAGCGAAGAAGACGTTCTTGTCATCACATATGCGGACTCTTTGATTTCCTCTGACACATATCCTCTTAACGTATTGAAGGACTTTACGCGGACCTATCTAGAGGATATTGCAACCTATATTCATATCCTCCCCTTTTTTCCATATACTTCGGATGACGGGTTTTCCATTTCAGACTACAGGATGGTCAATCCGTCATTCGGAACTTGGAAGGAGATTAATACACTCTCAAAGGAAATACGACTTGCATTCGACTTGGTCCTCAACCATTCAAGCAAATCCCACCGATGGTTTAAATCCTTTTTAGAACAGAGTCCTCCCTATGATTCTTATTATCTCATCCGCGAAAAAGATTCTGACACTTCTCAAGTTGTCCGTCCTAGAACTCATCCTTTATTTACCCCCTTTCTTCAGAATGGAGGAAGTGAGGTTCAAGTATGGACGACTTTTAGTGACGACCAAGTGGACCTGGATTTTTCCAATCCCTTAGTCTTGCTGGAATTTATTGAAATCATGTTGTTTTATATTCGTCAAGGAGCCTCAATGATACGCCTTGATGCGGTAGCCTATCTATGGAAAGAAAATCACACTAGCTGTATTCATCTGGAAAAGACTCATCTAGTCATCAAGCTTATTCGTGCTCTGATAGACCATTACAACCTTAATGCAGTCATTCTCACAGAAACCAATGTTCCTCATAAGGACAATATCTCCTATTATGGAAACGGTACTGATGAGGCGCATATGGTGTATAATTTCGCCCTTCCTCCTCTGGTTCTTCACTCATGTGTTTTTGGCAATGCCGAAACTCTGAAAGCTTGGGCTTCCACCCTTCCTACAGAGCAAAAAGGACGTTATTTTCTCAACTTCCTTGCATCCCATGATGGCATTGGAATAACACCAGGATATGACTGGATTCCAAAGGAGGATATAGCTGGCCTTGAACAGACGATTCTCGACCGTGGAGGCTTGATCTCTTACAAGGCAATCGACCAAGGGGAAATAGCCTATGAATACAACATAAACTATTTCTCTGCTGTTGCTGATCCACTTCTAGATGAATCTCAACGCATTGACTGTTTTTTAACCAGCCAAGCTGTAATGCTTGAACTTGCAGGGGTTCCCGGCATTTATATCCACTCACTTCTCGGTTCGGAAAACTGGAATGAGGGGCCCAAGATAAACGGCCACAACAGGGCTATCAATCGAGAAAAACTACTCATTGAAGAAATCAGTAGAGAACTTTCAGATGAAAGTTCCAGACGTGGGAAGGTGTATCAGCTGTTAAAAAGAATGATCAAGGCTCGCAAAGCCAATCCTTGTTTTCATCCTGAAGCATCCCAACAAGTTGTTGAAAGTCCTAAAGAAGTATTCGCTTTACTTAGATATACCGAGAATCATAAGGTTTTGTGCCTGAACAACATGAGCAGCAAACCTGTGAGCTACGACACACTCTGTTCTTCAGCTCTTGATCTTATTACACAAAGAAAGGTTTACGCAGACCAAGGTAAAATCACTTTGAACCCTTACGAAACGCTCTGGCTTCAATTGGACTAAGTATTTGGAGGTGACTTATGGCTAAGAAGGTAGGTTTTATCGGTACACGTTTTGCAGGAACCGACGGGGTTTCTCTGGAAACCGATAAGTGGGTGGAGGTGTTTTCCCGCCTCGGATATACAGCATCTTTTTTCTCTGGCCTTTGTGATAAGGCTCCGGCAGTTTCTTACGTTGCCCCAGAAGCATATTTTGGGCATTCTCAAGTGCAGCATCTTCAGAGCCTGTGTTTCGGCACAACCAAAGCAGCAGCTTCTCTTGAGCTGGATATCCGCAACATGGCATCAAAACTAAAAGAACACTTGTATCACTATATTAAAACTTTCAAGCCAGATTTGCTGATCATCGAAAATGCGTTGGCGATACCGATGCATATTCCATTAGCTATTGCAATTACAGAAGTACTAAAGGAGACCGGTATCACGACACTCGCCCATCATCATGATTTCTATTGGGAGAGAGAGCGCTTTTCTGTAACACCCTTTGCAGAATTACTGGAAGAAACATTTCCTCCAAACCTAGAGAATATAAGACATGTCGTCATCAACAGCGATGCCAAGGACGATTTATACAAAAGAAAAAATATCTATGCCACAGTGATACCCAATGTCCATGATTTTGCGAACCCTCCTATGGAAATTGATGCGTACAGTCATGAACTTAAGAAGGATCTGGCGATTAAAAAGGGAGAACTCCTCTTTGTTCAACCAACCCGCATAATTGCTCGAAAGGGTATTGAGCTCGCGATAGACTTAATCAGCATGCTCAGAGAGTACAGGATTCGTCTGGTAGTCCCCCACCATGAATTGGACGAGGGTGACACCTATGCCCACTGGCTTGTAAGTCAGGCTGAAAAGAAAGGTGTCAACTTCATGTGTTCTCCTGATATTATTGGTCTTGAACGTGGAACTACCAATGACAACCGTAGACGGTACAGTCTCTGGGACCTGTACAATCATGCAGATTTTATCACCTATCCTTCTCTCTATGAGGGATTTGGCAATGCCTTTCTTGAGGCAGTCTATTTTGGAAAACCAATCTTCATCAACCGATACAAGGTGTATCAAAGGGATATTGAGCCCTTAGGCTTTCAAACTATTTCCATCAACAACACGGTAACTGAAGAAGCAGCTGATCAGGTACGCAGGTTGTTGGTAGATACAAATCTGCAACAACAGTTTGCACAGACCAATTATGATATAGCCAGAAAATATTTTTCGTATGAAGCTCTGGAGAAATTACTTGCTCAATGTATGTCTTTAAGTGCAAGATGATGGCACTTACGGGCACTCAAGCAACTATGAAGATCGAACTATGCCATTGTTCAGAACTAAGAGCATAGTTTATTGCAATGAACTATCTGAACGTGAGAGAAGGAAATGCGTTCAGACAGAACCTCTGTCCATTTTAGCACATGCCGATCTAGGATTGTCCATTGCAGATACATAGGCTCTTTTGCTCTGAGTTCAGGGACAGAAGTTCTCTTTATCCTATGATTCTGCTGGCTGTTGGGGGTATCAGTGTTGGGTATCTTGAGGATATCGATGATTCAGAAGGCTACGATGTCGCTCATTCCAACCGATCATCCTATGCCTCTGTTTCTGCAGGTCTGGAAGTGAACCTCTCAAAGCATCTGCGTACAGTGTACAAGACGGATATAAAGAAAGATAAAGTACATTTGCTAAAACCCTTTTAATAGCTACATTCAAGGATTATCTGACTCATCTCTAATGATGATACAGTGAATTAGCACGCTTTTAGGCTTTGCGACTAGACAAGATTCATATCTTAATAGTAAGTATACCCAAGCATGTTAGCATAAGAGGCATAGAATTGACACGTAAGAGAATAAAAAGATATTTATTAATTGGAGCTATAGCATGTATTTTCCTAACAGCAGGTAGATATCTGATGGTCATCCGTAATTTTAAAAAAGTCAAGAACGAATCGGGCTATACCAATTGGACACGAAGCATGCACCCTTTTTACACGGCAACTGAAAGCTTACACTTCACCGTTGATGAAAACTCGGTTGTGGTTTTCAAAATCTGGTGGGGAGGAATCACCGGAAACGTTGGTTTTTACCTGTATGATGAAGACAATAATCCAATATGTTCGCTACAGGGAGGCAATGAAGACTCCGTCCAAAGTTTTACTCTAGCGAACGGAACTTATTCCCTCCAAATTACACAAAGCTATTTCACTGGTGCCGTTGCAATCGGTTTTGACAACGTGGTAATCCTACAAGATCTTGACGAGAGGCGTTACACATATGTACAACGCAATCCTGAAAAGGGCTTTTACTGGGATTATATTTTGTATATCCCCGAACACATCAAGCATAACAGGATACTGGTTGTTCCCAACAATACCGGGAAAGTCACTGACAACTATACCATCCATAGAGAAAAAGCCAAATCACTTATACAAAGCAAATCAGAACTTGCCGACAGCCTTCAAGTCCCCTTACTCGTACCTGTATTTCCTAGGCCATTGAAAGAACAGGCTCTGTATACCCATGCCCTGGACCGCAATAGCATTCTCACAGAAATTGAGGCTCTACAGAGACTGGACAATCAATTGATCAGTATGTTCAATGATGCAAAAGAACTACTGGAAAGTACAGTGTTTGGTAGTGACACAAAACTCCTGATGTCTGGATTTTCGGCTTCCGGCGACTTTGTGGATCGATTTGTATTTTTGCATCCGAGTCTGGTCGATGCTGCTATAATAGGAGGATCGGATGCCATGATTCCTCTTACGAACCTCAGAGGTGCTAATCTGTTCTATCCGATAGGAATCTATGATTATGAGAAGATTACGGGAAAAGCCTTTGATACAGAATCCTTTGCTGCTGTGCACAAGCTGATCTATAAGGGTAGTGATGATTGCGGAGGATGGCAGATTGTACAAAAAGAGGGAGTTACAGTGAAATATACCTGGCAAGAGTACTATAAACAGTATCTGCTCCCTCAATTGCTTGCACACTCTGAAAAGGGTATCGACCATGCGACTAAGCCCCTGCTCTCTGAAGAAGATTTGGACAATATTAAATTTAAGGCGTTCGAAGGAAAAATCTTGATCGATCGATTTAAAGAGATAGCAAACATATACGAGGAACTGAACATACACAACACTACCTTCAAACTATACGAAGGCATTGGACATACCATTACCGATGAAATCAAACAAGATGAGCTTTCTTTCTTCATGACAGTTCTGCAAAATGTATAGTATTAATCTGAATCGAGGTATCTACAACTGTCTGAAACTATAACAGAATTGGAGAAAAAAGAGTCCTATATCTAATCTCGCGCATGACAAATACTGATATCAGTACAGTTCCAAGTAGAAATCTACAGGTGAATAAAAAAGTAACAGCAGGGGTATCTCAATCTGCATTAGAGAACCGAAGTGAGTAACCAGTATTTCGGAATCTTCCTCAGAAAGCTCCATTACAATGCCTTCATACTCCAATCGCGCCTCTTTAATACCTTTCAAGTCACCACGTAAATCTATAAGCAGTGTGTACGTTGCTCCTGCTAAAAAAGGTATGGCCATTGCATCCATTTCATCTTGATCTGCCATGGAAGGGATGAGAATTGAATAATGATCCTTATTCTTGATCGGTAAGAAATAGGCTTCTTCATCTTCTCCTTTGGCCTTATCCAAGTCTCCTTGTATACGAAACTCAGCTCCAGCAACGAATGAAGTATTGATTGGTTTACCGTTTATAATAAAGTCTTCAGAATCTAAAACAGTGGAGGTTGCTTGCTCTACCAATTCATTGATATCAATTTCTTCTCCTGAGAATTCACCGGCCATTTCTATGAGAGATTTTTGAATTGTGTAACGTAGCACCAAATCTACTTCACCATCCTGAATCGATACGTACTGAAAGACATCTATGCATCCCGTACATGCCAAGGATACAATCAAGACAGCCATTATCTTTACATATTTCATGTAGTATTTACTCCATTTTTATAGCTATTAGTTATTATATCACAAGAAAATCTTTCATAGGAAAGTTTTCTGATATGCTTGGTAATCCTCCAACAAAATCTTCTATCTAAGCATTCCTCTTCACTTTGTCAAAGAAATCTACAGAACTACAACTAATTACGTAGTTGGTTTAGGCACTTTTCATACATTCGTTCGATAGAAGCAACCTTCATTGACGCCTATTCTGAGGCCAGTAAGCGTGAGGAGGATGGCACTGTGCTCTCTAGAAGAAGTAAGAAAATTGGTATTGGGTTAGGTTTGGTTTTGATATTGTGTTTGACGTCCTGCTTAACAGGTCCACGTGCTGTTCGAGTGGAACTTCCAAAAATGAAGCAGATACAAACTACGCAAGCATTCGTACATGCAACGGTGATTCCTATGACCGAACCTGACAAGGTTATAGAAGATGCAATCGTAATTGTTGAAAATAAGAGGATAACATACGTAGGTACGGATTATACAAGGGTTCCATTGAACTCAGAGGTCATCGACTGTACAGGGAAATGGATCGTTCCTGGTTTGGCTGATGCCCACGTGCATCTTCTGTTCAATGCTCTCGATCCGTTGTTGTTTTTGGCCAATGGCGTGACATCGGTGCGCAATATGGCGGCTTTAACAGACGCCGGTCGTATTGATGCGAGGTTTGCCTTCAACGACCATTTGAGTCTTCGTGATTCAATTCACAAGGGACAAGTACTCTCTCCTTGGGTGTACCAGGCAAGTCCTATTCATGAGGCTAGAACGGGCAGATATTTTGACGGTTCTCTCTATATAAATACTAATTATGCTTTTCTGGGGACAAGAGCTGTTCAGATGGCCCACGAGAGTGGTTTTGACTATTTCAAGATATACAATAAGCTTCCTAGAGATGCCTTTTTCAGTGTAGTAGAGGAAGCTGAAAAGTTGGGAATGCCAGTGGTGGGCCATGTTCCCCACGAGGTTAGTATACATGAGGTGATCGAGGGTTCGTTGATGCACTCTATCGAACATCTAACCGGGTATATAAATCCCTTCGGTGCTTTGAAGGTGAGTGCTGACAGCCTTGACGAAATTGCCGCCAGAACTGCCCAAGCAGGCGTCTGGAACATCCCTACCCTTGAGGTTTGGAGAAATATAGTCGCACCAGAATCTATCAAGGCAATTGATGCTGATCCTTGGACCCGATACGTTCCTTCGGCAAATAGAAACATCTGGGAGTCTACGGTCAAATCATTTACGAATCTGATACAGAGAGGAGTTAAAGGCTATGAGGTTCTCCCTTCCGACCATATAGAGGATTTTGAACTGATCGTGCGCTCTCTGATCAGAGCAAAAGCTCCAATTGCAGCAGGAACGGACAGTGGAACCTTGAATGTGGTCGCAGGCTCTTCCTTACATAAGGAATTGCAAAGTCTGGTTGCGTTGGGAATGACAGAGTGGGAGGCTTTAGCAGCCTCGACGATTCGAGTTGCTCAACTCTGTATGAAAGACGAAGAATTCGGCTCCATCCAAACAGGGCTGAGAGCAGACATGTTGGTTCTGAACAGTAATCCTCTTGAGAATATCGCAAATCTCAGTGATATCAGTCTGATAATCGTACAAGGCTCACCGTACAGACAGTCTGAGTTGCTGGACATGCTTGATTCTTATGTTTCTAAGCAAAATTATTTAAATACTTTTTTATAAGGAAATAGATTATGAATAAAAAGATTAAAATTGGATTTTTGGCCCTTATGTTTCTCGTAAGCAGCAGCTTTGTATTTGGAACACAGACAGTGTTTCAGAGCCCTGGACCTTCGTTCTCGTTTGTGAGCTATCTGAATGTAGGAGGATCGGTTGCGTTCATTCGAGAGGAGAAGCCACCGACAGTTGATGTATCCTACGGATTCCAGCTCTCTCCTTGGTTTTCTCTTGGGGCCTTTGCCAGCGTAATTCCCTTGTCAAATTTTGCACATGCCGATCTAGGATTGTCCATTGCAGATACACAGGCGGCTTTTGCTCTGAGTTCAGGAACAGAATTTCTCTTCATCCCATATTCTGACAGGGTGGTTCATCCTATGATTCGGTTGGCTGTTGGGGGTATCAGTGTTGGGTATCTTGAGGATATCGATGATTCAGAAGGCTACGATGTCGCTCATTCCAACCGATCATCCTTCGCCTCTGTTTCTGCAGGTCTGGAAGTGAACCTCTCAAAGCATCTGCGTTTGGCACTGCGTGGCGGTTGGCGATTCGCTGCCAATGAGGAGACGATGGGTATACAGAAGCATACGCTGAGTGGACCTGAGGTATCAGTGCATCTGCGTACGGTCTTCAAGACGGATATCAATAAAAAATAGAGTACCAGTTGTCAAAAAACAAAACTTTTTTGACAACTATATCCAAGGACACAAACAAGTACTGGGTGCGTTCAGTTTATTATCTCCATTTCCTTTACGTGATGGAGGCCTCATAGATTTTCTTAATGGAAGATCCAAGGATTTCATTGAACTCATCATCACTCTGGTCAATATGCAAATCTTGAGAAAGAGCTCTGGAAAAGCTGGCTATGAGCCCATGATTCTTAGATAGCAGATTATTTGCTTTGTTACGAGGATAGCCTCCTGAGAGAGCTACTACACGAACCATATGCTCTTCTTTCTGCAGATCAGCGTAGAAGTTTGGCTGAGTAGGGATGGAGATTTTCAGCATTACCCTATCCTCTGAGTTGAGAAGTGCCAACTGCTTGGCTATCTCAGCTTTGAGGATTTTCTCGGATGCTTGCTTGTCCATGCTGTGGATGTCAACCTCGGGTTCGATGATGGGAACCAAGCCTGCTTTTAGTATGATCTTTGCTATTTCAAACTGCTGTTCAACAACCTTCTTTATACCCTTGGGATTGGCTTCCTTGATGACTGAACGCATCTTGGTGCCAAAGATGCCTTGAGTGATGGCACGTTCAAGCAAGAGTTGAAGATCAGGCATCGCTTTCATCAGCTGAACTCCTTGATCCAAGTCTTCAAGACCTTTGTCCACCTTCAGGAAAGGAACAATTTTTTTTGTTTTCCAAAGATACTCTGAAGTTGGAACTCCTTCTATGGTGCGATCCATCGTGCCTTCGAACAATATTGCTCCAAGGATATATTCTTCGGAAAAAGCAGGGCTCATGATGATTCTTGAGCGCATAGCATGGACAGCATCGAACATTTCTTCTTCTGTTGTATACGAGTCTTGGGGAACTCCATACTGCAACAGTGCTTTTGGTGTACTGCCTCCACTTTGGTCCAATGCAGCGATAAAGCCTTTTTTAGTTGCCATGCGATTAAGTTGTTCTTTTTTCATAGCTTTCCTTCCTTGGTTGCGAAATTAGTAATTTCTTAGCAACAACTTAACTATACTCAGTTGTTTGGGAGCAAACAAGAGAAGGACCTATAATCTTATGAGTTACTACATCAAGAGGCCAAGAAAACCCATAGTTTTAATCTATGTGTTTGGGTAAGAGAGGCGAAGTTGACTAATTACTCTATTTTTTCAATGAAAGAGTTCGTAATATCATAAGAAAACTGCATTTGGATCATCCAAATGCAGTTTTTTCTATGGGATTAATTCTTAGAGTCAAGAATCAGCTATGTTCTTGAGGGCGGGGAAAGTTGGAGAATACTGCATCCACCTTGGCCTGGGCCATCCGATCCCAATCCGCTAGAGCGTCCACTGTCCATACCTGCACCCCTACTCCATGACTGTGACACTCGGCAACACTTTCAGCAGTCACCGAAGAGAGTGCCGGGTGAAAATAGTCGAAGCCGAATCGACTGCACAGACTTCCTGCATGCACCAACCCCTGCTTTTCCACGAGAAGGCCAAGGGGAATACCCGGAGCTATCTGTTGCAACATTACCAGGGAGAGGTGATTGAAGGAAGAAAAGAAAACACGGTCTTCCAAATGATACTTCTGGATTAGGGCGAAGGTTTTCTCTTCCAATCCAGGATAATAGATTAAAGATGATTTTACCTCGATATTGGTGCGTACGGTAGGATTTGAAGAAGCCCATTCACAATACTCTTCAAAGGAGGGTATCTTAGCACTGTCTACCACGTTCGGACGAACGCGAGTTGCATTGAATCGTTGTAAATCTGCAAGCGAATACGACATCACCAGTCCTGTACCATCGGTAGTACGATCTATGGTCTCATCATGAATTATGACCACTTGCCCGTCACGAGTAAGTTGCACATCCATCTCGATAGCATCAAATTTCGCCTCAGCCGCATGTGCAAATGCCACCATGGTATTTTCCGGGTATACCCCGCTGAGCCCTCTGTGGGCATACACTTTCATTCTGGCCATCCTCATCCCTCCCAGAAAAAACTACTACAATAAATTTGGTAAAAACAAAACTATTGACGGAATATACGTCACAATCAGAAGCACTACCAACAAAGCTATGATAAAAGGCCACACCTCTTTGATGAAATCTCCCACAGGAACCTTTGTGATTGAGCAGGTAGTGAACATCATGGAGCCAAACGGAGGAGTGATTCCACCAATCATGATATTTACAATGAGAATCAAGCCGAAATGAACCATATCCAATCCCATCATACGCATAACCGGAACCAAAAGCGGTGCGACGATGATGAGAACAGCTCCACCTTCAAGGAACATCCCCATCAGAAGGAGGAATACATTGATGATGGCAAGCATCATCCAAGGAGAGCCAGAGAAGTTCAATAGTATTTGGGTAAGACTATGAGGAATCCGTTCCCAGCTCAGATAAAGACCGAACACATTGGCCGATACGATAATAAGAATGACTGCGCTGGTTGAATAGACCGTATTCTTGAGAATAATCGGAAGATGTTCCCATTTGAGTTGCTTATAGAAAAAAACGCCGACTATCGTACAGAACAGCACAGCGATTGCTCCCGCTTCAGTGGGAGTGAACACACCAAATCGGATTCCCATGATGATTCCAAACGGCAATAAAAGTGCCCAGATTGACTCTTTCAGCTGAAGAAAAATGTCTTTCGGTGGTGACATTTTCTCTCGAACAGGTTGGTATCCACGGCGTCTAGAGATGATGTTTACAGCAATCATCAAGGCAATACACATGAGAATACCGGGAACATATCCACCAATGAACATCTTGGCAACGGAAACCTGAGCAATGAGTGCATAAATGATCAGGTTTATTCCGGGTGGAATGACCGGCGCAATTGCAGAAGAAGCAGCAGTGATTGCGGTCGAGAAAGCCGCGCCATACCCGCGCTTTTCCATCTCCGGTACCAGTATTTTCGCCTGCATCGCAGCATCGGCGTTTGCTGATCCGGAAATCCCTCCCATCAGTGTACTCAATACTACATTCACCTGAGCAAGGCCACCTTTCATGTGACCTGTCAACACATCGGCCATCTTCATAAGACTTTCGCTGATCCCACTATAGTTCATGATCTCCCCGACCATGATGAAGAAGGGAACAGCCAATAGGGGAAAGGAGGAAGCACTGGTTATAAATCGTTGCAATATCAAATCAGGAGGAGTCCCTGTCGATGCAAAAGTAAAATACGCTAGAGCGGCAGCTATGAGCGCAAATGCAATCGGTATGCTGGAAAAGTAGAGCACCATGACGATGACGATAGGAAATAATGTCATACCAATATCCTCCTTATAAAGACTCACGAGGCGACTCTTTCCTGCCTCGTACCAGGAGGATGCCCTCACTGATGAGAAATTGAATCGAGTGGATGGTCATGAGACCAAATCCAACAGTAATCGCTAAATTCACGTACATTGATGGAACATTCAAGACCGGAGTGCTCTTGAACTTGTTCGCATTGATCATGAGAATACTTAGATAGCAGACATAGCCATTGATCAGCACCATAAGCACATTGACAACACTCGCGATAATCTCACGTACCTTTTCAGAAAAAAGTTTAGTTATGAGATCAATACCTATATGCATCTTGCGTTTGTAGGCCGCAGCCGAACCAATGAACACACTCCAGATAAATGCAGTGGTCGCAACCTCTTCCACCCAAAACAATCCACTGCTGAACACATAGCGGAGTATCACATTGAGGATTACTACTCCGACGGTGATGGAAAGGAAACATGCGCTCAGTATCACTTCAAAATTTTTGTACAGCTTGCCTAGTAGTACGCCCATAATGCTCCCCAGATAAAAAGATTACGCACGAAGCCGAAAGCTTCGTGCGTGTCGGTCGTTCCATGTTATCGCATGGAATCCAATTCTGCAAATACTCTGTTAAATACTCCAGGGGTCATTCCAGCCTTCTCGACATACATCGGCGCAAGTGCTTTTCTGAACGCATTGCCGTCTACATCATTGAACTTCACGCCATAGGATTCCAGCTCTTTCACTACACCAGCGTGCTGTGACTTGAGCAAGTTGACCATATGGTCTGCGCCCTTGGTAAACTCTTCCTGGATGATGGTCTGATATCTCTCAGGAATTCTTGCCCAGACATCCGTTGAGATATAAACGCCGCAGGTTCCGAGAATGTGACGAGTAGTTGCGACATTCTTTGCGCGGGTTTCATAGACACGGGTTCCAATATTGGTGAATTCTGAACCTTCCAGTCCATCAATGACACCCTGCTGTACAGCTGAGAGTGTCTCACCCCAAGGAAGTGGAGTTGCAATAGCTCCCATCGCAGTAAGGGTATTGATGTAGGTCTCAGTACCAGGAACTCTAATCTTCATTCCTGACAAGTCAGCAGGAGTTCTGATTTCCTTGTCGGTGATAAGATTTCTGAATCCATAGATGTAGTCGAGAGCCAGAATCTTAATTCCCTGCTCTTCTGCCTTTGCAATCATGTCCTGCACTACAGGTCGTCTGACGAGATCCACGTACTCATCGAAACTCTGATACAGCATAGGAGCGTAGAGAGCCCTCATGTCAGGAACGTAGTCGCCGATGAATGAAGGATCTTCAACGGAGATGAAATCTGCACCACGAACCACTTGTTCCACACCTTCTTTGTAGGCTGGCAACTGAGCCTGAGGAAATGTCTGGATTTCAATGGCACCATTGGTCTTTTCATAGATACTCGCAGCTACTTCATCCATTGAAATGGTGAGCTGTTCAGCCGGACTGAAAACATGGCTAAGTCTGAGCACCAACTTATAATCATCCCCGGTTGCAGCTTCCTTTGTTCCAGCAGCAAACAATACCATTGATGAAATCAACACCAATGCCAACACAAGCATCAAACTTCTTTTCTTCATAAACATACCTCTCTTTTTCGGTGATTAAGTAGCCTTTCAATGACAACGAGTCTGTTTAACCAATTGCACATTGTGTATTGAAGTCTAAACCTCTTCAACAAGGTTGTCAAATATTTTTTCAGAGTAATTTCTTTATCCAAATGAATATTCATGTAATTTGATATTCAAACATTAGTTAATTTCTTTTTATTAAATAGCTTAATAATGTTTAAATTTAATCATATTATCGGAGGATGCACCCTAATAGCGGTCCAGATACTTCCAGAAGAATCAAATACGATTAGGGCGTACTCATTTCTGTCCAAAGGAATTCATATAATGAGACGCCACGATGAAACATCATCGCTTTATCACATGAGACACAGGCTGAGCTGGCACTTGCACCCTATTGAGAAGACACTGGGGGCGGTCATACTCTGACGCAACAGCCCCAGTTGATTGAAGGTGTTTGCTTTTAGGACTACCTTTGGAAATAGCTCTTTTTGCTTATTGCCTGAAAGGATCGAAAAAACGATGGATTGTGGGCTCTTGGTTTTGGGAAACCTCAATAACCACAGCCTCCCCCGGACTCATATCCACTTGACAGAAGGCGTATCCAGTTTCTGGTTTTTTGAGATACAGCTTATAGCTGTGGTCTCTGCAGGCACTGCTTTGTCGGTATTCCATCGGATATGTTATCTCTGCTGCCTCTTGTGGAGCAATATAATAGGTCATCCTGTCTGTTTGAGTTCGAAGACGAAACAATACAGAAGGATCTTCACTTATGACCCATGGGTCAATTCCCAGGCTCTTAAGCTCTATTGAGCTCTTTTGTACCGAAGCAACATGAACATCGAGTTCTCTTTGGAGTTCATCAACGCTCATTTTCAAAGGATACCCGTCTATAACCTGCAGCTTAGCGTCGACCAACACAGGAACTTTTGCGCCGATCAGGTCAATGATTGCTCTTGCTCCTCGGGTCGACACCCATGAAACCCCACTGAGCACCAGAGCCTTGAAGCGGGCTTTCCCGACGGAAAAAGTACGGTCTTCATGAATTTCCATGGACTCATAAAGAGCAAACCCAGTTATCCATGTAGGTTGATAGCCTTGCAGGAAATCGGGAAAGGATTCATAGTGCAACTCCCAATGATATGCAGCACTCGGCCTACATTGAGAGGGTTTTAGCCGGTCTTCCATCCATCGATCTTCCAGAGGGAGATACACCGCTACCTCCGAGGCTGGGATACCTCTTCTCATATACTCGCAAAGCTGCTGCGCTATCAAATTGATCGGCTTCATTGCTGAGCTGAGGCTTCCGTCCGGCGCTATATGAATCGATGCATAAAATTCCTGGTTTTCTTTGAGCGTCTGAAAAGGCGCTCCGTGCCAGACAAGATGGTTTACGCCATAGGCGATCAAGCTGTATGCACACAGTAAAACGTCTGAGGGATCCTCTTGTTTTTGAAACGGTCCGGTTTGGGGATAAGCCTTCCAACCATATAGGCAGGTTCCTGCCTCTGCAGAAACAACGGTCTTTCCCGATATAGCCGCTGCCGATGATGCAATCAGAGAAAAGGAAGGATCAAAGAGGACAGCCTCGGACTCAGGAATATCTGCTGAACCATAAGCTCGGATCAAGTCGGTAGGGGCTCCATGGGCTTGAACTCTACTGAGCGCTCCCCTGGATCTGCAGACAGCACTCAAGGGGTGGTAGAACTGTTTAAGGATAATTTCAGCAAGAGCCTCACGGTAACGGTACCGTTGCTTCGGTTCGTAAAGAACATCTTCAGGGGGCTTGGACATATCCCATCCATACCAAGACTGTACCAAAGCTCCAAGGGGTACTGACCAGAGTTTTTCTGGATGCACTTCCCATGAATCTGTAAAGAAGGCTGAAGGGGTTGTACTATCTTCATTTATTGAGGCTTTCTTGAGTACTTTTTCCAAGGCAGCACCGACAATGCTGTCATACATCGCCAATGAGGAGGCATCCAAATGGTTCATGATGTTTCCCGGCTGTTCAGAATATGCTGATTCCCAGCTTCTGCGAAGCCGCTGTTCTGATGGTCCGTCCCAGCATTGCGAGGCATGCTCATTCGGTATAAAGGTTCCTCCGAAAGGCCATAAGGTACCATAGGTGAAATCCACTGAAATACCACATGATCTGGCAGTCTGAAGGGCGTATGCCACAGCATCAACCCATTCAGAGGAAAACAGCCTCAATATCTTCTTTGGAGAGGGGTTTAAAGGCCATGGATATACCCATGCAATTTCCACTCCACCGAAACCTTGCTCGGAAAACCATGTTATTTGCCTTTTTATATCTTCGTTCTTGATATCTCCTGCAAACCACCACCAACGTACATAGGGACGTGTTTCTGTCATTGCATCCTCACCTCTTTCATGGAAACTATCGTGTTTGATTCATCTGACGATGACCCGTAGAGACCGAGATATACTCCGGTGAAGCCTCCTGCAACCTCAGTTGAAAGGTACCGTGTTTCAGCCGAATCAAGGAGGATCGTCTCCCCACTTTCAGGATCATTGAACTGAAGATAATACCATCTTCGATCTGCCCGGATTGACAATCGAAGGCCTTTTTCGGCAATCACGTTCCGTGGAAGTTTCTTGCGAACTGTTACAGTATCAAGGGTTCCAATTTTGCGCCGTACGATTACCTCGCGCTCCCCTTCTTCTGTTGCGCTCAAGGCAATACAGTAATAATGGGTTTCATTGGCTAGAGCGGTTAATCCTGCCTCCTCACCACATTTCAGGTCACTTTCAGTCACAGTAGCACTTAGCTCGCACTCAAAGGAACGTTGCCTACGTCCTATAAAAGCACTTCCAAAAGTATCGCCCACTCTGCCCGGGCTCGGCGTAAGATCCACTCCTGCGTGGCTGAAAGGAATTTTGATATAGCGAGGATCAAGGATGCCGCGAACATTCCATGGCATAAGCAATTGACCGTCACAGGTTACGTCATCAACCTGATCCTCATATACTGGTTCATCGCTACAGGTAATCTCGTTTCCGTCGTTTACGACAGGCCACCCTTCTTCCCATCGTACCGGTGCAAGGAAGGTCTCTCGTCCTAAATGATGCCATTTCCCCACGGGACGGGTTGCGAGGAAAACCATCCACCACGATCCGTCTTCTTTCTGTATCAAATCCCCATGTCCGGTTGCCTGGACACTTGAGAGAACTCGGTTTCGATGAGTCAGAATCGGATTATGGGGACAAGACACAAAGGGCCCCCAAGGATTGGGTCCTCTTGCAATGACCGCCATATGCCCTCTGTATGTGCCCCCTTCGGCAACAAGCAAGTAATACATCCCGTCGATCTTGTAAATGTGCGGAGCCTCACAGAGAACATCCTCCAACCCGTCCCATATAAGGCGCTCCCCACCGATCAGCGTACCTGTAGAAATATCAATCTCCTGCTGGCGTATGCCATGTCCTGTGATATCCTCACGTGAAAAATAGACTTTCCCGTCATCATCAAAAAACAGGTCAGGATCAAAACCAGGGCCTTCGACAAATATGGGATCAGACCAAGGGCCGCTGGGGTCTTTGGCTGTGACAAAAAAGTGTCCTGCTCCAGAAACATCGGTGGTTATCATATAAAAGGTTCCTTCATGATACCGTATCGTAGGAGCAAAAATCCCAAGGGAGCTCGGCCTTCCAGCTAGATTCACTTGGGAAGTTCTCGTTAGGCAATGACCGATTTGTGTCCAGTGTAACAAGTCTGTGCTATGAAATATCGGAACGGCGGGAAAATATTCAAAGGTACTGGTGACTAGGTAATAATCCTTTCCTGCTATACAGACTGATGGGTCAGGATAGAAACCTGGAATCACCGGATTTTTAAAACTCTTCATGAAGATCTCCTTCGATGCTGCGGTTGATGTACCCAAGCATAGCATTGAAAAATGATTCCGTAAACGCGCGTTTACAAAAAAGCTTGCGTCTCATAAAAACCCGTGGTATGGTACGATTATGACTAGAGTCACAGCTGATGATATTGCAAAACTAGCCAATGTTTCCCGAAGCACCATCTCTAGGGTAGTAAATGATTACCCTAACGTTCCGGATACAACCCGCAACAGGGTGATGGAGATTATCAGGGAAACGGGGTACGTCCCCCACCAGCAGGCCAGGAGCCTTGCAGGAGTGCAGTCCCGCATCCTGATGCTCTTTGTAAACAATAATAACGATTATTACGCTGACAAGATTGCAGGAAGTACCTTTTTCGCTCCTTTGACGGCTCTTATTATCGACAGTGCAAATCGACGAGGCTACGATGCCATCGTCACCCAGTCGACGGCTCCCAATTCGTGGGAACGAACCAGAGACCTGCTTTTCGGCCGTGTAGCCTCGGGAGTTATCTTTGTAGGGGTCGCCAATAAGAATCCAAAAGTAAGGCCCTTCTATGAGCTTCCTACTGTAATCCTTGACCATAAGGAGATTCCCAGTGAAGGTCGTAGCACTACTCCTTCTACAGTAAATTTTGACAATCGAGGCGGCATGGAAGGTGCTGTGAGACATGTACTTGAAAAAAATTGCAAGAAGATTGCTTATATCACAGGAAACTTGGGTATCTATAGCGGAAGAGAGCGTCTCACAGGTTTTCGGCTAGCTATGAAACGGCTTGGAGGAGCCCCGCTTATTGAGGATCTGATAATCTCTGGGGATTTCTCTGAACAGTCGGGATATATCGGAGCAAAGCAGTTGATGGAGAGGCATCAGCCGGATGCGATTATCGCAGGAGATGACGAGTGTGCCATCGGGGTGCTTAAAGCTCTCGAGGAGATGCACATATCGGTACCGACAGATGTATCGGTTGTAGGGTTCGACGACATTGAGCTATCGAGATACATCAAACCTTCACTGAGCACAGTATGTGCACCGAAGAGAGATATTGCAGACAAGGCGGTTGAACGGCTTATCGACATCGTGGAAGGCCGTCCTATTCAGTCAAACAATATCATTATTCCTACGATGTTTATTCAACGGGAAAGTTGAATTCATAAAGTGGTATAAGGAGGGAGTAAAAATTTTTAAGTTTTATGAACGCGCGTTTACTCATGAGATTTATTACGATAAAAAAAGGAGAATTGTTATGAGAAAAATCTTAGTTTTCTGTCTTATTTTGTGTCTTTCAACGGTACTTCTCAGTGCTGCAGGAACAAGGGAAACACCCAAGGCTACTCAGGATGCGTTTATTGAACGTGCTCCAGAAGACTATCGGGGAAAGATTACCTTGTGGTCATTTACCGATGAGCCGGAGTGGTATATCAGAAAATTCAATGAAGTGTATCCGAACGTTGAAGTAGAGTTTACTCACACCCCGGGAGGCCCTGAGTACATTGCCAGAGTCAATGCTGCAGTAACTGCAGGCAACCAGCCTGACGTATTCTCAGCAGAGATTTCCTGGATTCTCCAGTGGATTGAATCTGACAGGATTTGGGCAAATATTAGTGCTCCTCCGTTCAATGCCGATGAGTTAACCAAGAATATGATCCCCTACGTTCGCGAGCTGGGAAAGGACAGCAGAGGCAACCAAAGAGCTTTGTCTTTGCAGGCAACTCCGGGCGGTTTTTTCTATCGCAGAAGCCTTGCTAAAGAATTCTTTGGTACTGATGATCCCGATGCAGTAAGTGCTCTTTGGCCAGACATCGACTCATTCATGAAGGTCGCTGCACAAGTTCGTGACCAAAGTGGAAATAAAGTTCACTTATTCTCAAGTTGGTGGGATATCAGATGGTTCTTCTTCAATGCGAGAACCAAGCCATGGGTAGTGGACAACCGTCTGGTAATTGATGATGTTATCGAGGATTACATCACCTTGGCCAAGTACATCAGAGATCAGAACCTCAGCGCCAATGCAGAACCAGGAACACCTTCATGGACAACATTGATGCAGGAAGGCTCTGTCATCGGATACGTATATCCAACTTGGGGCATGCCCTTTGGCATCATTCCACGAGTTGAACCGAATATCACCAATCCTAAAGACTATACCGGGAACTGGGCAGTCACTGACGGGCCGGCACCATTCTTCTGGGGAGGTACCTGGTGGGGTATTTCTGCAAACAGCAAAAACCCTGAATTGTCTTGGCTGTTCTTGCGGTTCTTGACTCTGAACCAAGATTTCCTCCATACCGTTGCACGAGAACGCGGAGAATTGGTAAGCGATCTGAGGGTCATTGATGAAGTCACCGAAGGTTTTTCGACTCCCTTCCTTGGTGGACAGAACAGCTATGCATTCTTCCGAGATGCTGCGATGGGAATCAACCCTTCCTTGGTCACCAGATACGACCAGCAGATTGAAGCAATGTTCAGAAGTTCAGTCAGCCTGTATATAGACGGAGAATTGACCCGCAATCAGGCAATTGAAAATTTCCGGGACAGCGTTGCAAACGCATATCCAGATATCGTAGTTCGTTAGCAGATAGGCAGGCCTTGAGCAATCAGGGCCTGCATCGTTATTGCCGATGAGGATGAGAGCATGAAACGTATTTCTTACGCCCGCTACGGGGTCTATTTTATCCTACCGTATTTTATCATTTTTGTGGTCTTTCAGCTATTTCCCATACTCTATACCTTCTTCCTTACCTTCTTCTCATGGGATGGTTTCAACGAGCGGGTGTTTGTCGGGCTTGGAAATTATAGACGTCTCATTGGTGACAAAGTTTTTCGTATTGCAATCGTAAACACTTTCAGGATTTGGGGTTTTGCTGCGATTCCTCAAATCGGATTGGCCCTGCTTCTTGGCTCTTTGTTTACTTATCGGAAGATGAAGGGAGCTCAGTTTTTTCAGGCGGTTTTTTATCTTCCCAACTTGATCACCGCTACTTCTATTGCGATTCTTTTCGCTTTATTGCTTGACTGGAAAGGAGGGGCAGTAAACCAGCTTCTTCTACGCGCTGGGATTCTCAGTGAACCGACGAACTGGCTTCGATCTGCTTTCTGGACATCTTTCTTTGTATCCTTTATTCAGTGGTGGCAATGGTTTGGGTACACTACCCTCCTAATAATGGCTGGAATGAAGGCAATACCAGATGAGTTGTATGAATCCGCCCGCATCGATGGTGCAGGCTCAACGACTATGTTTTTCAAGATCACCCTACCTCTTTTGAAGAACACCATGACCTATGTAGTCATAACCGCAATTATTGGAGGAATGCAGATATTTGACGTTCCTAACGTACTCACAGGAGGGCTTGGAGACCCCAACCGATCCATCCTGACGATGGTGATGCATCTATACAACATGTCCTTCCGCTACAGCCGCTATGGATATGGGGCAACGGTCGCCTACGGGCTGTTTATGCTCATCCTTGTGTTCTCCATTGTAGCCTTCCGCAATTTGCAGAGGAGGGATTCATGAACAATCCATTGAGAAAAATCGGGGGTAACTTATTGATCTATGTACTGCTCGCACTCCTTGCAGTATTGTCGGTTTTGCCCTTCTATATAACGATGATCAATGCCACTCACAGTGATGTGGCAATCGTTCGAAGCCTCAACCTCCTTCCAGGTGACAACCTCAGAAGAAATTATGAGCATATCAAGAGAAGCATGAATATCTGGAGGGGGTTTGCAAACAGTCTCAGTGTGACGATTCCTTCTGTCATGCTCTCTTTGTATTTCGGTTCTCTGACTGCGTACGGGTTTTCAAAGTATTCATTCAGGCTCTCCCGAAAGTTGTTTTTTTTAGTACTGATGACCCTGATGGTTCCGATGCAACTCGGTCTTGTTGGGTATTATCTTATGCACAGCAGGCTGGGATTTCTCGACAGTTACATCCCTCTGATAATCCCTTGGATAGCCCACCCCCCGACAGTATTTTTCATGAAGATGTATATTGATTCAGCAATCCCAAATGAGCTAATTGAAGCGGGAAGAGTTGACGGTTCGGGAGAATTCTGGACGTTCAATTTTCTTATCCTTCCGCTGCTTACTCCGGCGATAGCAACCTTGGCCATTTTTAATTTCGTCGGATCCTGGAACAACTATATCATGCCTCTGACGATTCTTTTTTCAAAAACCAAGTTCACCCTTCCCCTGCAGATTGCGATGCTCAGAGGAGTTTACTCAGATAACTACGGCGCCATTTATCTCGGGGTTGCAATGTCAATCATCCCGATTATTCTGATTTATGCAGTAATCTCCCGTAAGATCATCGGAGGGCTTGTTATAGGTGCTGTCAAAGGATAACACGCGGCTTAAGTGATACGGTTTTTATTTTTTCCCGTGGGGCTTACCCCATGGGATTTTT
>CAZJMG010000029.1:0-47633 GCA_964547185.1 uncultured Sphaerochaeta sp. | reverse complement strand
CCCTTCAGACAGAGCCTCAGTAACCACCTACTGACTTTTTATCATTCCTCCTAAAAACCATTAATCTGAAAATACCTATCTAAACAGTACACAAGCCATTTTTGGTCTCCAGTTAAAATATCTAAATCGAATTTTTTAAAAATTTTACTTTTAGGGCTTTCCCAATCTTTTAGCCAAACATCCATAGGCCTAGCAAAAGCAATTTTTTCAGGAATCTCAATATTTGGGAACCTTCGTTTAAATAATTCTCTTAGAAAATATTTACTTTCACCATTTCTAATTCTTTCTAAGTCAAGAGGAACTCCAAGTAACAACTTTTCATATGGTTCTGCAATAGATAAGCCTGCAAGCTTGATAGAATTGTTAAATGCTTGAATCACGCCATATCCATGTACATATTTAAGAAAGTTCGAAGTATCCACAACCCCGTTTTCATCAAGATAAGCCTCAAAAATCGAACGCATACTTACCGGTTCCTTTAACACATCATTTGGATTCAAAAAGGAATAGCGGTTAATAAATTCTTCAAGCGTCCAGTCTCTGGATAACAACTTATCCAAACCACCAAAAGTAGAATCTGCACCATTACCTACAATTACCTGTTCAAGACCATCTTTTCTAGCCTGGATTGATGCTTTATAGAGTGCAATTTCCACAGGATGGAGTATCGACTTTTTATGCCCCATCAAGATATCGGTGTATAATATAAAATCTTCCCAAAATACCTCGATTACAGTCAAATCAAGCCCATATTCTTCAGCGAAAAGCCTAGCAGTAATAGTTTCATCAATAGCATTTTCTGCCATAAACTTAATACTATATGCTTTGGTTCCTGCAGGACAATAAGAAGCAAGAATGGCAGAATCAATACCCCCGCTCAAAAAAATTCCTGTACTTCTATTCTTTATAAGCTCTGCAATTTCATCGTTAAGAAACGCATCCACTTCTGACTCATTACAGACAGAAATCAAATCTGATTGCTTAGGAAGATCAAATACGGGAGCAAAAGAATTTTCCCAACAATAATCGGGACTGGCAATATATCGAAACGCAAGACATGAGCTAGCACAATAATTATTAGATTTAATCATATCACACCTCTATTTCTACAATCCTATCCCGAAAACTAGCAATTATCAACTTGATTTATCGAATTATTCGCTATTAGTGGTAAAATCCTTATTGTTTAGTAGTCTTTAAGAAAAACCAAATTATGCTGTTCAATGCGCTTATATAATGAAGGCAAAAGCATATAATCCCCATACTGAAGCACCAAGAACCTAGTGTAGGCACTGAATACTGGTGATTGAATTTCTTCAAAAATCAAATACTCTGGGCCCTCCTCAATCC
Organism: uncultured Sphaerochaeta sp.; assembly: GCA_964547185.1. Classification (GTDB taxonomy): domain Bacteria; phylum Spirochaetota; class Spirochaetia; order Sphaerochaetales; family Sphaerochaetaceae; genus Sphaerochaeta. The sequence continues at coordinate 46,283 of CAZJMG010000029.1, read as the reverse complement.
AGCTTCTCTCAAACAGTTCTTTGTAGAAACCATATCTACCACAGATACTTGTATACTTGTATCGCTTGTTCCTCTTTTCATATCGTGCCATGTTCCAATAGGCAATTTTGAGAATATACCTTTTGGGTATCAATGGAATAAATGCCTTGAACAATGGAGCATGGAAACGCTTTGGATTGATCTCATCCAGAAATCCAATTTTCTGGATATAGGAGCGATATAGTACTTTATTGGCAAGAAAGTGCAACTTGGAAATAGTTTGTTGGTCGGGTGTTTTGACTACAGGGAATATATCGATGCAACATTTACCATTATGCACGATTTTTCCAAAAAACCGTGGATGTGTTGGATTATTGTAGGGATGACTCCAATAGTAAGGTTCAGGCAGAGCCTCTGCAATACAGCTATGGAATCGTTCATAATCAGGATATCTCATTACAACATCCACATCATCATCCCAGGGAATCATCTTACCGTTCCTTACGGCCCCTAAGACATTACCTCCAATTATGAAAAATCGGAAATCGTGTTGCTTACAGAATTCAACGAACCAACGATAAATGATTATTGTTGCACTACGATGCTCTGCTAAGGTTTTGTTATGTTGAATGCCTCGCAGCTCAGCTGTAAGGGATGCTAACAACTCAGACTTGTCATTATTATTTGGAAAAAGCGATGAATCAAGGACTTCATCTAAGCTCTCATAAATATCAGTAAACTCTGCATCAAGATCCAATTCATAGATAAATATCTTGAATCTATCGATAGCATGTTCAGAAGTTTGAGCATTAAACATTGAAGTAATCAACCTAAGAGATTCATCTAAAGAACCATTTATAGATTGCTCTACACGTTTTTGCCAGAAGAAAATTTGGCTGAATGCAAGTACATAGGCAAGATCTGCATGGAGTAATTGAGATAAAGAACTGGCCTGCTGATAGATTCTGGTAGATCTATAGGAATTGGTAGTAGAAACAATCTCGCACAACTCTTCTGTAAGCAAAGGTTCTCTTGATCTGAAAACCACGCTGCCCATCACTTTAGTAAGCAACGATGTATCTACGTCGGCACCATCAAGCAGTAATCCAATTGAACAAGAAAGATAGATCAGTACATCTGATTCTTGAGTCTTCCTGCTATACCTTTCTCTCATGCTTTCTCCGAAATCTGGACATACGCATCCACTACTTCATCAGGATCCCCTTCTTTTACCAATCTTCCCTGTTCAATCCAAAGCGCTCGAGTACATATATTTCTAACAAAGTTCATATTATGAGTGACTACAATTACTGCTTTTGCCTTATCCATCATCTCTTGAATCTTGGCAGCGGCTTTCTCTTGGAATGCATAATCCCCAGCAGAAAGAGCCTCATCAAGTATAAGAATCTCCGGGTCAATTGAGGTTGCAACGGAAAACCCTAGACGTGCTATCATCCCGCTGGAGTACTCCTTAAGAATCATATCAATGGAATCTCCAAGTTCAGAGAATTCAACAATGTTATTATACAATGATTGGAGTCTTTTTTTAGGAATTCCCAAAAGCAATCCGTTAAGATAGATATTATCTCTGCCTGACAGCTGTTTGTTGAATCCCGATCCGAATCCAAGAATCTCAGTAGTTCTGCCCTCTATTTCGATAGTTCCTGAATCGGGCTGGATAATACCACTCAATACTTTACAAAGTGTACTTTTTCCCGCTCCATTATGACCGATTATACCCAGGATTTCTCCCTTCTGAACAGTAAAACTCAAATCCTTGAGAGCCCAAAAATCATGATGACCAACACGAAAACGAATTCCGATGTTTGCTGCATTTACTACATCAACATCTACGGTTTTTATTTCAGTCTGTGTATAGGTATCTAGGATTTTCTTTTTCTTTTTCTTTGGCTTTAAACCCTTCTTATACTCTTCACATAGAGAAACCGGATCACCTTCTTTCTTAACTATACCTTTTTCCAACCAAATAACTCGAGAGCAATGTTTTTGAATAAAAGTTAAATCATGAGAAACAAGAATTACCAACTTCGCATTCTTCATAAGCTCAGCCATCTTTTGGGAGGCCTTTCTTTTAAACTCTTCATCACCGGCATTCAGTGTTTCATCAAGAATAAGAATCTCTGGCTCCAGCATTGAAGCAATGCTGAATCCAAGACGAGATCTCATACCTTTCGAATACTGCTTAATCGGCTGATCTATAAATTCTCCGATGTTAGCAAAATCAACAATCTTGTCATAGACAGCTCGTATCTGTTTATAGGAAAAACCAAGCATCATTCCATTTAGATAAATATTCTCTTTGCCAGTAAGTTCAGCATTGAAGCCAGTGCCAAGAGAAAGAAGAGCTGAAACCAACCCATCAACATATACTTCTCCTGTATCAGGAATCAAAATTTGCGATAGCACTCGACATAGCGTTGATTTTCCAGCCCCATTGTTTCCAATGATTCCAACAATTTCACCAGTACTACATGTGAGAGAAACTTGTTTTAAAGCCCAAAACTCTTGCTTCTTCAGTTTTTTCCCACGCAGAGAGTTCAATACAATACTTTTTAATTCCTGCCGTTTGACATTATTATATTTGACGTATTTAACACCAACATCTGTTACCTGGACAATTTGATCCATATCATTGCCCCCTACAAGATCTTCACTATCTTGTGTTCAGTTTTACTGTAGATGTACACAAAAAGTATGGAAACTGCAATTGAGATACTGCCAATGATAAGCAAGTTCACTACTTCTGGTGCAGTATTATACAAGAAGATGTTTCGGTAGCTATTGAGGAATGCCGAAAGTGGATTGATACGGGCAATAATCCTGAACCTCTCAGGAAGACTGGTAATGTCCCAAATAACAGGAGACCCGTACCGTAATAACATATTAACATAGGTAAGAAAATTCTCAATATCACGTAAAAAAACACAGATATATGCTATGAACAATGAAATGGCTGTCAAAGTAATAAGATGTATTACCAAAATATATGGAAACCATAAGAGAGACAAACCTAAAGGGACTTTATTAATAAGAAGAAAGAGAAGAATGACCAGTACTCCAAATATGAAATTAATCAACTGAGAGATGCTTGAAGCAATAGGAAACACAGCTTTTGGCAGATATACTTGTGTTATAATTCCTGCTTGCCGAATAATCGACTTCGAAGCATTGGTTATAGAAGCAGAAAAACTCTTGAAAACGACAAGCCCAACAACAAGAAAGGGACCATACCCCTCTCCTCCTCGATTCATTACGATGACAACCAAGAAATAGTATACCAATACACTAAGAAGAGGATCGAGCATCCACCATATATACCCCAAGGCACTGTTTCTGTGTTGGGCTTTTAAATTTGAGGTAACTAAATAATGTACCAGATCCTTTCTGCGATACAACTCTTTTATATACTGCTTCATCTATTTATCAAATCCTTTGCTTCTCTGTACATACTATAAGTACAATAAAATGTAAACATCAACGAGGATATTCAAAGTCCCCACTTTTTAAATCTAAAAAATTTGTGGTGAGTTTTACATTATGTTTTCTTCATTGATGAAGAGGGTTTTACTTTTTGTATAATAATAAATAAGGCACTCATCAAGACATCTCCCTCAGAAAAAGGAGACAACGACTCTACCGTAGAATACACACAATAGAGCAAGAATACCCCAAAAAGAAATATCGATTGTTTTCCTAAATGCAATCCTATACTAATTAGACAGAATATGACTAAAGTTGAAAAAACTCCAAACATAGCCAAGAACGTCAGATAAGAGGAATGGAGACCAATTCCCTCTAGTATTGCAGGTCTAAAACCCAAGAGAATTCTAGAAGAATTCAATTCATTCAAAAAATTCATCTGGATTTCTTTTCGCCCATTGCTATCAATACCTTGAGTCTCTAACCGAGAATTCTCAAACATATACATGCCAATAAAAAACAACACAAATACAACTATTAGGACAAGCAATACAGCTTGAAGACGGTGACCTCGTAACCAGGTACGTTTTGGGATATCCACATATCCTTGAAAGAGTACCAACACACAAAGCCCACTTGAAATCAGTAACCCAGCTCTGCTCCGAGAAAGAAAACAAAATAAAACCGTTAAAGCAGCAAGGAAAAAATCAAGACGCTGTCTTTGCATGTACTGAACAACAAAAACCAACGAAGAACTCATAAATAGCAAACGAGGAATAGTGTTTCGATTCATCCCCAAGAAATCTCCTCCTAGACTGAGGTCAATTCCCTTGATGAGAAATCCATACAGAAAAGGAGTAAGCGCCAAATAACCGAATGTATGCAGTATCCATTTATTAAACCGACTAGCCCGTGCGATAATACCAAAGCTATACCCAAGAAATGCATACGATAGAGCAACAGTAAAATTTAGAGCACCCTCCTGACTGACCAACTGAGCATAAAGAGTTAAAAGGAAAAAGACAAAAGGAACCATCAGATCAAAAAGAAAGAGGTTTTTCCAATAAACCCAAACAGTACAAACAAATACCACAAGAGAGAAAAAACCTAACACAGTTGGCAACATTTCTTGTTCGCTTGCATGCATAAAAATTGAGAGTAGTAGCGTTACCAGAAGAAGACTTTGTACAAAGAGCTCTGAACAAGTGATTCCGATATTTTGAGTATCTTTCAACATGGGTATGGTTACCAAACCATACTTCTTCGAATTAAGCATCCTAACGTACTCCTGTATCGTGACGGTACCATGAGAAAGAAAGAGCGTCTAGAAAAAACTACAAATAGTCCTTCTCCACAACAAAACGCACATCCTCGTCTACCTTCTTTCTCACTGCCTCAAGATTCTCAAACTTGGTGATAGGACGTATGTAAGTTTTCAGCTCCATGCTGATGAACTGTCCATAGAGTTCTTGGTTGAAGTGCAGGAGAAACGTCTCGATCGTAACAGTGGGGAGGTCGTCAACAGTGGGACGAGGACCGATATTTGTCAGTCCAAGATAGCGCTTTCCATCTACGATCGTAATCGACCCATACACACCATGTTTGGGTATCAGCTTGTTGGATGCAACCTTGAGGTTCACCGTAGGCATGCCCACCGTCCTGCCAAGCTGCCTTCCATAGACTACTTCTCCATTGAACACATACGGATGGCCGAGCATCGCTTCTGCTTCTTCCACCAACCCTTCCTCCAACGCTCTGGCAATCCTTACAGAAGTGATCACCTCACGTTCATGGAAAGTTGGATCGACAAGCTCAAGTGCACACGATTGCTCCCTCAAAGAAGCCAATGCAGGATGATGGGAACCAATTACCACATGAGAGAACCCACTATGGTCAAGACGCTTATCAACATGCAGAATCTGGCATTCTGGTCCGGCATATTGGCGTATCAGAGCATCGCGCTCTTCATCGGTAGTTAAAACCCAAGGGGTCACAGCATCCTGTACGAAAATCCTCTCAGGACGGTGAGAAAGCAATGCTTGGTGCCCTCTATGGACTCCATCGAAATGACCAAATGCCACCTTCATTTTTTAGCCCCTCTTCTTCTAAAGAATAGAAGCCCGATCAGGTAGTAAACGGCTGTAGCAACCCACAGTTGCCACCCTCCCTGTAAAATACTGGGAATATAGGTAGCAACCAATAGTACCAAGGTTATGATCGGCAGCAGCTTTGATCCTGGAGCATGAAAGTATCCGGGCTCCTGAGGATGCTTTTTCCTCGAAGCGAGTACAGTAAGGCAGACAATGGCCACAACAATGACGTTGCACAGAGCCCCAAGATTGATCAATAAATTCGTAAGCTGTGGCAAAGAAGCAAAGAACCCAGTGACCAGTACAACCACAACAGTAGCAGTTACAGGAGCTTCACTTTTCCTATGCTTCTTTGCAAGGATAGCCGGTAACGCGTTTTTCTCTGCCGTAGCTTGCAGCGTATGAGCGGCAAGGGCCATCGTTACAATCATGGTGGTAACCAAAGCTAGGACAGCGGAAATGGAGATAAGAGGGGTAAGAAACCCAAGCCCCGGTAAGAACGAAGCTGCAGCGTAGAGAGGAATATACCTCATCCCCTCGTTCTCAAGCAAATACCCAGCATCAACAATGCCCAACGTTGCTAATAAGACCACCAAGTACAAGGAGAGGACGATAGCCATGGCAATCGCCATCGCTTTTGGTACTGTCTTGTTTGGATTCTCAACCTCCCCAACCAAGAAGGAAAGGGCGACAATAGATCCATAAGCGACCATGGCAAGAGGAAGAGCATCAAGGAATCCAGTTGGACCTCCACTTCCCTGACTGAAAAACGGAGAGAATTTGGACACATCCCAGGACCCACTCAAAAAGACGGCAGCAGCAAAAAGACCAAGTGTTGTTATCAAAAAGAGAGAGAGTAGCGTTGTCGTCCTTCCGGTGACACGAAACCTAAGAATATTCAGAACTCCAGCTAAAAGAGTGGCAACTATTGCCAAAGGAACCTGCAAAGAAGCTAAGACGGGAAACGCCACTCCAAGATATATACCTATGTAAATCGCAGAAAAGGCAGCTCCGGCTATACAGCCGAACAGATAAGCCCAGGCAGAAATCCAGCCCCAGAGTTTTCCTTCTTCACGATTTCTTCCAAGAAGCAAGGCTGGAAAGGTAAAAACACCACCACTTTGAGGATATCGGGAAGCCAGCTCTGCTGTTTGAAGCCCATAGGCAAAAAGTATCATGGCACCAAGAAACCATGAAAGGATTGCAGCAGGACCTGCAGCAAGGATGGTCATCCCTGAGAGGGAAAAGATAGCAGATCCTATCATTCCTCCTACCAAAAGATAGACACTATCAAAAGTTCCTAGTTTTTTCTGCTTCACATCCACAAGCGGGCCTCCAACAGGCCAATCATACCGTGCTCAAAGTGTATAGGGCAAGAAACCCTCTGCCTTATCAATAGGAAAAACCTGCTTTCCTAAGCTCCTGCTTGAGCATGTTCTTATTTGGATATTCAGTTATCAACTCAGAAATACATCTGGTAACTTCCTCTGCTCCACCAATTGACCTGAGAATCACAAGTGTTTGGGCAAGGTTTTCAAAACTCTGGCGGGAACTATTTGAAGATATACGGTGTCGGCAGTACTGGAAGAAGATGGGACGAAGCTGTGCCTGATACTCTGGCAGCAACACTTCGTAATATGGAAGTACATTCGACGGGTGGTTCTGAAGATACGCGAGCAACCGCACCTTTTTCCCTGTCTCCACAAGGAGCTTTGGATACCAATAGGGACAATTCTTTTGCTTCTCTATTGCATCACAAAGCTGTTCCAACGTTGTATCCCATTGTTCTGGGTCTGTCATCTTCTGCAGCTTTTCAAAGTACACATATTCACCTTTCACTACAGATTCAAAGACAAGTTCTCTCGCTTCATCTATCATCTCCAGCTTTTCGTATGCCTTGATAGCATATGAATTCCATTGCGAGCAATAGCCACAACACTCCTTGGCCTGTTTGAAATACGTTAGTGCTGTATTATATTGTTCTTGATCAAAAGCTTGCTCTATCATCATCTGATAGTACTTTTCCTTCCTTACCGTACCATCAAGAAAGGTTTGAATATCCTCTTCGGTTCCAAAACGCAGAACCAGCAGGAAAATGAGTTCAGAATCGAGGTATTGATCATCAAGTTCAGAACGCATCATCACAATCTGTTCTTTGTCGGTAGCCAGATAACAGCACATCCTGATTGCAAGCAAGGAGTCGCTATGATTATCCCATAGGTAGTCAAAGAGCGCTTGTTTCTCTTCCTTTGGGACTTTTGCATACCCCAAAGCCCTGACTAAGGCATGCATTCGGTCTTCAGTCGCTCCTGCTTCCCATTCGATGCCATCAAGAACCGATATTTCCTCATCGAGCAGAACCAACAAACACGCAGCACGTTTCAGCTTCTTTGAATCGATGGAAAGTTCAATGTCATGCAGCATCTCAGATAAGATAGTACTACCATAATCGCTGAGGCATATATCTCCCTGCCAATCCTGTACATAGTCTGAGAACGCTTCTTTAAGAATCGTTCTTATCTCATCAAGATCCAAATCAAACGGCTCTTGACTGAACGCAGTTATAATACTTCCTTGAAGTGAAAGATTTTCAGAGGCTTCCTGTAATAGGAAAGCTATCAAGCGCTCCTTGTCTTGTGATTCAAGCAATTCTCTTATTGTGCTCATGATTATCCATCCAACAAAATGTTCATCGTCACATGAAAAATGAGGGAAAACAATTTCATTTTTACACTATGTTTAACTATATCAAGAAACGCAATATACCTATCCTTTTAAAACAAAAATTTTTCAAAGCATTCAAAAAAACCGCCTTCTCGGTTTCTAGTGCTCATAATACTCTGCTTCCCTGGTTACTACTGAGTAATCACTGATAATTGCATACAAGTAAGACTACCCGATTCGACAAGGAGCCCGATTGCCCCATTGAGAATATTCTGTTGCCCGACAGGTGCTTTTAAAGTTTGTATTCCATCAATAAGAACATTGATAGTGTTTTCGTCACAATCTACGCAAATCCTGCAGGCCTTCCCCCACTCAACTTTCATCGCTTGGGAATCGAGTACAGCTTTCTTTCTATCCTTCAATACAGCCAGTTCAATAGTCCCTGATTGATTAAAGACTATGGAAACAAATCGTCGCAAACCTTGAACACCAAACACCAAACCACCTCGTTTGAAAAGATTAGGGATTATTGTGGCTTCAATGTGCTGTGCTCGCCAACGAGATGTTCCTTGATAGAACAGGCCTAAACCCGAGTCCTTACTGATTGAAACACCAGGACGCCACCGATGCTCAACCAAATCCAAAGAACTTACCCAGGAAGTAACCCACACTTTACCCTTCGGTTTCTGCAAGGGAATCAGATCGACTTTTACCTGATCATCCCACGTAAAACTATCAAGATAAAGGGTTCCTTTGCTTCCTCCATTCGGTGATTTTAACTCAATACCTGCAAATATTACTGGCTGCCCACCAGTATCCCCAACGGAAAAAGATATTTCATACCAAGTACATGGTTCCAACTGAATTTTTTTACCTTGCCTTGTCAGTAAATTGTCATCGTCACCATTGGCCTGCACAAACAAGGAAGCTTCAACACTGCCTGTACTTTCCTTAAGGTAGCATCGTACCCTTATTGTATTGCCGGCATACAATGTAGGGGATGCAATGAATTCATACCCTGGCATTTCTCTTGCTTCCGGAGGAATGAATGTAGCTGTCATGATTCGCACATGTTGGCCTCTTCCTAAATTTTTGAATCTACAGCGCAACATTTGCTCATTTGAGACAGAATCATCCAACACGGTATCCAATCTAGGTTGGGGAGCCTCACCACCTGCAGTTTCGTATTGAAAACCTTGTACGGATCCTGGTTGTGAAAAATGAAACCTCGCTCCATTCTTTGGGTAAATCGGTTTCTCTCCATTCAACGTTAGGTACATATTCACAATATCGTACGTAACACTCAAGGCATCATTGATTGATCTGCCTCCATCTGCTGTCGGAAGATACAAGCGATCTCGCACAGGAGAACGGAAATCGGCTCCGGCATCCAAACCGATCAAGCCATTCTTGATTCCCAGATAGCATCCAACATTAGCAGCATTACAGTCAGTATCCCAACCACAAGAGTTGACAATCATCTGGGTTTTTTGGAAATCATCTCCACCATATAATAAACTGAGCATAACAAGTCCATGATTCGGCACCACATGGCAGACCCCTGGATACATAGCATAGTTATAATATTGTCTGAATTCTTCCCAAGCTTTCCTCCAATCGTTCTCTCTATGATACAACTCTAGGATATAGGAATTCATTGTATAAATCACAGAATTCTGAGGTATATAGGTCAAGGCTTTCCTGAAGATGGCTTCTGTATCAGATTCAACAAAGGCTAAAGATTCCATCACTGCAACCATTACAGCTCCATTAACAGCTTCCCCATCGTGACTTACCTGAGCGGCTGTTGAAGCATACTGCTTAGCAAGCTCTGCTTTTCCAGGTGCAAGCATAGCCCAAGCGTCTATAAAAATTTGCGCACCAATTTGCTCTGCTACAATCTTTCCATTATTCATTATAGAGCCACTTTGAGGAGGATCGATACCATTTTTTAGAGCTAGAAAAGCTGTATGCTCTGTGGAAACTCCTTTCCCACCCCACCAGAGAATTGTTCTGTTCTCTATAATATAATTCAGCCAAGCATCAGCGACATCATTTCCTGAAACCAAGTAATTTGCATCTCGATTTTCAGCTGCTCTTACAAAGGTAAAAGTCCCTGATATATCATCGTCGGTAACGACTAAAGGAAGTCCAATTTTGTCATGAATATAGTACCAGATATCACCTATTTCTTCTTTGATTTTCTCATAACTCCAACCTTCAACAGGTCTTCCCATATAGACACCGATAATCTTCCCCAAAACTCCAGCATATACTTTTTCAATATAATTATTTAATTCCATATTCCACACCCTTTTAATTTTAGTTTCGACAGCTTACTTAATACTTCCGGAAGTCATACCTTCGATGAAATAGTTTTGCAGAGCAATAAATGCCACTATTATTGGCAGCATCGTAATGACTCCTGCAGCATATACCATTGATAAATCGGCTCCTCTTTCTCCAACAAACAACACATACCGTGTTGCCGCGGTTTTCATCTCCGGAATCTGTAAAAAAGTATTGGCCAAGGTAAACTCATTCCAGGTTGCAACAAAAACTATCAAGAGAATTGTAGTTACAACCGGTTTAGATAGAGGAAAGATAATTTGCCACAAAATTTGATAGGATGAGCAACCATCAATTGTTGCTGCTTCATCCAGAGAAATTGGAATATCACTAATAAAAGTTCTTGCAAGAAGAATGTTGAAAGGAAGATTTAATGCAACATAGATAATAATAATTCCAGTATGGGTGTTCACCAACCCCCATTCAGAAAATCTAAAATAAAGAGGTACCATGAAAGAAAATACAGGAATTGACAAAGCAACTCCATAGTAGAGGATCAGGTAATTCTTGAGTCTGGTAGACAATCGGGCAAGGAAATAGCCGCTTATCATAGCTAAAATGAGAATTACCAAAGACGCAATCATACTGATTGCCATACTATTGATAAAAGCAGTGGAATAACCTCCAACATTCCATGCCCTCAGATAATTATTGAACTGAGGATGTAAAGGAATTCCAACAGGGAACTTTTTGATATCCTTATCAAAACGTAAAGAATTCAAAACTGTCACCAACAAAGGCAACAACTGTACTACCGCAACCAATAAAAGGAAAATATACAAGCCCAACGATGTTCGTTTTTTCATTTTCCACTAATCCTCTATCCTTTTTCTCAATACACCGAATACTGAGAATATGAAAAAAGCCAATAGAGCTTGTATCACTGAAATAGCACAAGCATATCCAGCCTTATATTTCAATAAAGCATTTTTATATAACAATGTTGATAGTAATTCCGAGCCAGGGCTTCCTTTAGTCATAACCCATACATACTCAAAAGTGCTGATAGACCAAACCATGGTAATCAGAATAATAAATACTAATGTTTGCCGGACACAAGGAACCGTGATGTAAATGAACTTTTGAAACCCTCCAGCTCCTTCAACTTCAGCACTCTCATACAACATCGGATCAATCTGTTGCAATGATCCAATGAAGATAACCATAAGAAACCCCCACCAGTGCCAAATATCCACAAAAGCTACAGAATACAATACGGTAGAAGGAGAGAGCCAATCATGTGCCATGAATGCTAGATTCAGAGATTCAAAAAGTACATTGATACCAAAATACGGATTGTAAAAAGCAGCAAATATCTTCCCAGCAATGGCCGCAGAAATGACATAAGGCAGAAAATAACAAGTTCTAAACACAATCTTTCCTCTTGGAAGATTGGTTATTAGATATCCAAGAACCAGACCTATGCCGATGGGAATGGTAAGAAAGATGGCCATCCATCTGACATTGTTCATAAGTGCATCCCAAAAACTCGGATCTGAGGCCATAGCCAGGTAGTTCCCTAATCCAATAAACTCTTTTCTCAACAAACCATTCCAATTGGTAAAGGAGTTGAGAAACGTATTAAATACAGGAATAATTACAATGTATACGTGAAAGAGAAAAATCGGAATAAGCGAGATAATGCCAATAATTTCGCTTCTGAACTTAAAACTTTGAGCTTGATGTTTCATAAGCCTCCATATCAGTAATCATGCATCAGATAGTCAAAACTCTGATGCATGAAAACACTGAGAGTGTATCTAAAGAGCCGATGGAATTACAGGCTCAAAACCCTGTTGCAGTTCAAGGGTATTCAACCGATTCATTTCTGCAAGATAATCAGCAACACTTAGCCTATTCTCCAACACACTTATTATTCCTTCATACAGATAGACGCGAGTCTCTGGAGGATAGAAAGCCCAAGTGGTGTAACCAAAACTGTTATTGGTCAAGGCATCATTTACCATCGACCACATTGCACGAATTGTAGGGGGCAGATCCGAGAACATCTCATCATCTATATCCATCGGAGCGACATCCATTCCTGTTGCCAAGAAATCACGCTGGAAATCTTGCCGCAAAAGGCCTGAAATCAAAAATCCAACAACATCAGGATGCTTAGTATCTGCAGAAGCACACCACATTCCCCCAACGGCCAAAGGAAGATGTGGTTTTTCCACATCGTTGATGGCTGGGTGCAACATGACTCCAATCTTGTCCTGATCTTTCGCATCAAGCGGAGCTATCCAATAGGGAGCCCAGGAACCTTCTAACTTGAAGAGCGCCTTGTCAGTAGTAAAAGCATTGATGGCATCATCACTGGTTAGTACAAATGATTTCCCATCTGCTAAATATCCTTTCTGATGCCAAGATTTATAAAGCTCAACAGTTTTTTTAAAGGCCTCGTCATTCCATCCATTAGGGTTCTTGCCTTCAACTGTATTCTTCACTAATGCTCTTCCTGTATAGCTATATAAAATCGAAAGATACCACTCCTGTGCCCAAGGCCAATCCTGACTCCCTAGCATTACGGGAACATATCCTGCATTTTTTGCCCTGATCATGGCATTCTCAAAGGAATTAAGATCAATGATTGATTCTGCCTCAAGCCCAAGTTGTTTCATAATCTGTTTATTGTACCAAAGGACCATTCCTTCATAACCATAAGGAAGAGTCATGACGCGATTCTGAACTTTTGCCAAATCGAAGGCCCAAGGAAACAAGACCTCTTCCCATCGGTATGATTGAGCATACTTTGTAAGATCGAGCAACAGACCATCCTGAGCATATTGATGTACATCTGCCGGTGAGTCCAAAATGAAAATGTCCGGCTTATTATTTGAGCTCATTCGTGTATTGATGATATCCTTGCTCTGTCCAGTAACCAGTTTTAGCTGATAACTGGTACCATTGATGGAATTGTATTCTTCCAACAACGAACTAAATACCTTCAAATTGAGTTTTTGCTGACTCTCCTCTGTCGCAAAAACACTCACTTCAACTATCGGCGATGAAGCCTCATCCTTTTTGCCGGCTGCAGTAAGGCTTGATACTACCAGCAAAAAAATCAACAGCAAGCACATTCCTCTTTTCATTTTTTCCTCCTCGTAATCCAAATACATGCAATTCATGTACTTTATTGTAGTAATACTAAAACACAACTTACGTATTGTCAAATAGTTTTAAATATTTTAGTTATTTAATTAGTATTTTTATTTAACTTTTTTAAATTATTAAGTAATTTTTAAATTCTTAACTAAATTTACTTGCCTCAAAAACAGGAATAAAGTACGATTGGATTATGAAAATTAGAATTAAGGATATTGCAGATAGAGCTCATGTATCTACGGCGACTGTATCACTTGTTTTGAATAACCGTCCTGGCGTTGGTGATGATATGCGCCAAAAAATCTTATCCATCGCTAAAGAAATGAACTATAAAGGAAAGATAACGACAAGTAAAAAATCAGTTAGCTTCATTAAAATTACCAACAATACCAACGGATCTGAATCAGGATATGCAGCATATCTTGATGATCTCATTGAAGGCCTCTCAACTGAAGCAAGAAGCAATGGGTACACGATAAACATGTCGTACTACCAAGGCTTACCCAAAAAATTTGAGGAGCAGTTTCCAGACTCAGAGGGTTTCTTTTTTATTGGGAACGACCTTACCCAAAAAGACTATTCTGAAATTGCCAAAGTGACAAAGCCTGTTGTACTGGTCAATTCCAATGTACCCTCTATAGCTTGTGATCAAATCGGAATTGACAATACCGCCGCACTTTACACGGCTATAACACATTTACAAAGCAAAGGGCATACACACATTGGATTCATCCAGAATGTGTTTCTAACTAATTCCTTGGTTGAACGTGAACAAGCATTCATTCGAGCGAGTAAAGATCTGGGATTTTCCTACAGACAGCAAGATATATTTTCTATCAATCCTCTAGATTCCCTTAGTATGCAAGGTTTTGAGAATCCGGCCTCATATGAGGGCCCCTCTGCATTTGTCTGCGGCAATGATGTATTAGCATTGAAAGTATATCAACACCTGGTTACAAAAGGCTTTAGAATTTCTGATGATATCTGCCTCATAGGTTTTGAGCATCTTCCAGAAAGCAGATTCATCCATCCGCCCCTCACCACCATACAATTTCCTTATCAAGCAATGGGCAAGATAGGATTCACAATCCTGAAAGAACGCATTGAAAAAAACGGATCAAAACCTTACGTGAAATATCTGATGAGAGGATCTCTTGTCGATCATCAATCTGCAAAGAAGCCAATTTAGGGCACACCCCTTATCTACTTCACAAAATCTTCTCTATAAGGAGTGAAGACATCAAGAAGCACACCCTCCTCTTTACAAACAACCCCATGTTGCACCTCTGACTCGAAGACCAAGGAATCCCCTTTGCTCACCGGTACTGTTTTTCCGTCAACGTTAAACTCAAATGATCCTTCGAGTACATAGGTGAACTGAGTGTGAGGATGAGTATGTACAGCACCCGTACTACCAGTCTCAAAGTGGACCTGTACACCCATAATCTTCTCATTGAAGGAGAGTATCTTTCTACTTACCCCTTCAGCCACAGTTTCTAGCGTTGCATCTTTTCCAAGCAATATGGTATTCACAAGCTACTCCTCAATACATTCAGTATGGCAAACAACATAGTAAATAGACAAGTAAAAAGACTCCCAAGAAGTTATTGGAAGTCTTTCATTCAATTAATTGTAGGGTATTAGCAATTAGCTTCTCTGATTTTTTATCATATCCATCATCGCCGTAACACGAGCCAAATCAGTCGGATTTTCAAGAACCCCATCCTTTTTCAAAGCACTACCGACAATAATCCCATCAATATAGGGAAGAAATTCAGAGGCATTTTTGCTATTGAACCCACTGCCTATGAGCAGAGGAAGCGAACTCACCTGCTTGATGAATTTTGCATCTTCCACAGCAGGAGCTTTTCCTGTTGAGGTCCCGGTAAGAATTAGAGCATCTCCACCGCAAGTCTGGACATCATGAGCCAACTCCTCAACCGGACGATCGTTGACGATGAAATGGCTTCCGTGCTTTACGTGAAAATCACCCCAAATCATAATATCATTAGCTCCAAGCATTGACCGATAACGCAATGCCTTCGGACCTGCCGCCTCGATAAAACCAGAATTCGAAATATAGGCATTCGCCAACTCATACACCCTGATCCACTTAGCGTTGGTGCTATGAGCAACAGCGATGGCTTGTTCAATTCCGTTCATCATGACATGCACGCCATAGGGGATATGAATAATCTTAGATACCAAAGTAGTAATCATCGTCATATAGGCGACAGTCTCATAGCCTATATCGGCAGGCTTGAGATAAGGTCTATCAAACTGGTTCTCAACCTGCAGACCATCCACGCCCCCTTCTTGCAAAATCTCAGCCTCGCGACAAGCAAAATCAATAATCTGTTGTAAACTTCCCTTATAGTTAGGAGTACCGGGAAGCGGCATAAGATGAACCATTCCAATGACAGGTTTATCGGTTTTGAACAGAGTTCTCATTTTTTCACTACTAATCATATATGCTCCTTGTTGAATCCCTGATTATCAGGTTATGTTCCAGATTTTCACTCATCTGCACCTTGGCTTCCGAAAGCAAAGAGTCCAAGAGCAAGATGATAGCCTTCGTTCCCATCTCCAAGATAGGATAGCTGACGGTAGTTAGTGTAGGACTCACTAAAGACGATAGAAAAATATTATCAAATCCAACCAGGGAATACTGATCAGGAATCTTTATATGTAATTCATTCGCTCGTTCAATAATACCAAGAGCCATCAAATCATTGGAACAAAAAATCGCGGTAGGTTTTTCAAGCAATGACTCAAAATAATCCAAGGCCTTCCTACCTGTTTCGACAATAAAATCTCCTTGATACACAAGCTCTTTTAGAAAAGGAATCCCTGCTTGCTTAAGAGCTTGAGCATATCCTTCATATCGGGTATGACTGTTGGGAACTTCCTCAGGTCCCATGATAAATCCAATACGCTTGTGTCCAAGATCAAGTAAATGCTTTGTTGCTACCTCAGCACCTCTTGTATTGTCCAAATAGACTTGTACAATATCGTGAAACGGCACAGTCCTATCCACAACGACCAAAGGAATCTGCTTATTCAACTCACTCAACTCAAAATCGTCTATGCGTGGAGCAACCAGAATAATTGCTTCACACATTCTCGCTTTATAAACAGAAATATATCTTCTCTCGATGGACAAATCCCCTTCAGTATTTCCAATCAACATGGAATATCCGCGCTCATTACAAATTTTTTCACCAGCTTTAACCAATGAAGCAAAGAAGGGGTTTGCTATATCAGGAACAATAACACCAATTGTCCAAGTCTTATTGGTTACCAGATTTTGTGCATTCATATTTGGAATGTAGGAAAGTTTCTTCATTGCCGATTCCACCCGTATACGAGTTTCATTCGCCACTTGACCCTTGTTGTTCACAACTCTTGAAACGGTCATGGTAGAAACGCCTGCTTCTTTCGCTACATCACGAATTGTAATGCTCATATCTGCTCCGTCTTTGGGACTTATTTCCCTAATATTGTATTGATTTGTTCAATAGTACCATTATACCGGGCTCCCACTCCAGTACAACAATAAGCTCCACATGCATTGGCAAATTTACCAATTTCCTGCAGACTCATCTTTCCATCAAGCATTCCATATACAAATCCAGCATGGAAAGCATCTCCAGCACCAGTAGACTCCACAACTTCAACAGGATAGCCTGCAATGTTGTATGTATCCTTACCGTCATAGATGTGACAACCTTTGGAACCCGCAGTCACAGCAATGATTTGCCCAGCGCGTTTCTGTAAATCACCCAGATGATTAGCAAGATCATGACTACCGATAAGCTCGATAGCAGCCGCCTTGCAGGGAATGAACACATCAGTCAGCTCAATTGCCTGATAGATAAGCTCAGACCCCCCATTGATTCTGACCAGTTCACTAGGGGTAATATCCATATCCAAGACAATTTTAGTCCCAGCCTCACGAGCAATCTTCATCGCCTCGATAACTGGAGGTAACGGTAAGACACTCGCCTCGGTCATCAACACTTCAGCATTCTCGATTAAACCAGCATGCTTTGACCGTACCTCTTGCGCAGTGAGCTCCACCAATACATTAGGAAACATGATGATCGTCCTGTTGGCATGATCATCACAGGTAATCCAGGTAAACATTGAGTGCTTATCCGCAACTACCTCTACGTTGGATAAGGAAGCACCTTGTCTTTTAAAATCTTCAATCAGCAACCTACCGGTTTCATCATCGCCTATCTTACCAAACCAACCAGCATAGATACCCAAGGCCGAGAGTTGCGAGATAACATTACCGGCTACCCCACCAGGCTTGACCTCATATCGTTTAGCCATGGTTTTCCCATCTTCAATCAGAAGATTCGGAATGAAACAAAAATGATCTACTGCAAGTGTACCTATTGAAGCTACACGTGGATTATTCATATTATGCATCCTTCTTTGTACTGCCACTGATGATGGCGATCATGATAATCAAACCAATAAATAGCTGTTGATAGTTTGCATCCACACCCAAGAGGTTCAACCCATTTCGAACAATACCCAAAAGGATGGCGCCAAAGATCGTACCAAGAATGTTTCCTTTACCACCTTCCATGCTTGTTCCGCCCATGACAACTACAGCTATGGCATCCATCTCATAGTTTATTCCTGCAATGGGCTCAGCAGCTGCAATCATAGAAGTTAAAAACATTCCCCCAATAGCAGCAAGCAATCCACTGATACCGTAAAAGAGAAGTTTATACGCTTTTACATTGATGCCTGAGATACGCACACATTTTTCATTGCCACCCAAAGCAAAAGCAACTCTTCCAATCGTTGTCTTTTGCAAAAGGAAATACAAAAACAACGATATAAGGATGGCTAGGACGAACTGTTTAGGTAAAGGACCGATAAATCCAGTAAATAGATTTATGTATTGTGGATTGAGGTCCATCAAAGGTCTACCTCCCGAAAATACCAGTGCCATACCTCTAAAAATACTCATTGTACCAAGAGTAGCGATAAAGGGCGGAATACGAAGATATGCAATTAAAAGACCATTAAAAAGACCACAACTTACACCCACTGCAAGACCTATGAGAATCCCAACCATCACAGAGCCTGATGATGGAGCACTCCTAAAATAGTTTGCGGTAAAAATTCCACACAGGGCAAGAACAGATCCAACTGATAAGTCTATTCCTCCGCCAATGATCAAAAGAGTGATTCCTGCCGCAATGATAATATTCACCGTTATCTGGTTAAATATATTTATGAAGTTGTTCATACTCAGAAATACAGGTGAAAGAATACTGAGTGCTAGGAAAAATATCACAATACCGATAAGAGAACCCCGATAGGGACATTGCTTAAACCATCTACTCATTGCTCTCTCCAAACTGTATTCCCATCAGGGATTGATAATCGAGTTCCCCTCGCTTATAAGGACCTTGCAGCCCATTGAGATTCAAAACATACAAGGTGTCACACAGTCCAAGTACTTCACGGGGCTCCGAGGAGAATATGAGGATACCTTTCTTCTGCTTGCTCAAGGCATTGATAATCTTTGCCATCTCAGCTTTTGCAAGAACGTCAATGCCCTTTGTAGGTTCATCAAAAATTATCACTTCAGAATCACTCGCAAGCTGTCGAGCAACCACAACCTTTTGCTGATTACCTCCGCTCAGACTATTTGCTGGCAAATCAAGATATTGCTTTTTCATATTCATCTGACTTACATATCCCATTCCGATGGATTTCTCTTTTTTTGAATCAATCACACTTGCCACCGATACCTTCGGCAAGCATTTGAGGGTCATGTTAAACAGACTTTTCAAACCAAGAATCAGTCCTTCACTTCTTCTGTCTTCCGTAACAAACGCAAGCCCTCTTCTTGAGGATTCAATAGGATTATGGGCCTTTAGTTCCTTACCATGGAACTTGACTGACCCCTTGATCACAGGTCTCAGCCCATATAAGGCTTGGGCAAGTTCACTCTTACCCATACCGACAAGACCTGAAAACCCTACAACTTCTCCGGCATGAAGGTCGAACGAGATATCATGAACCAGTTCATCGTTATCCTTCTTATAGGAAAGATCAGCACAGGAAAACAATACATCGCCGAACTCAGTTTTTTCGTGTGGATATTCCTCATCGAGGATAGAACCAATCATCGGCTTTATCAGACTTTGTTTTGTTATTTCAGGGCCATTGTCGAACATATCAACCAATTTCCCATCCCTCAGAATGGCAAAATAGTCACAGAGTTCCAAGACTTCTTCCAAACGATGAGAAATGAAGACTACTGCTTTCCCTTTCTTGCAGAGGTTTCTCACCACAGAAAACAGCTTTTCAGTTTCATGCACCGTCAAAGCTGAAGTAGGTTCGTCCATGATGAACAGCTTTCCACCTTGGATGATTCTCCGGCCGATAGCTACCATCTGCTGATTAGCCTTAGAGATGATACCTAGGATATCCGAAGGATCGACACCCTCACAACCCAACTCCGCAAGAACCTCACTAGTTTTCTTTTCCATGGCTTTTGCATCAACAAAGCCTACAGAATCTCGAATCTCATAACCTAGGAACATGTTCTCAGCAACAGTCATGCAAGGCACCAAAAGCAACTCCTGGGGAATCATACCGATACCCAAGTCTTGTGCTTCCTGAGGACTGGCAAGAGACACGTTCTTCCCTTCCACAAAAATCTCACCCTCGCTACAGGTCTGAATCCCGCAAAGGATTCTCATCAATGTCGATTTTCCTGCTCCATTTTCTCCCA
This sequence comes from uncultured Sphaerochaeta sp., assembly GCA_964547185.1. Classification (GTDB taxonomy): domain Bacteria; phylum Spirochaetota; class Spirochaetia; order Sphaerochaetales; family Sphaerochaetaceae; genus Sphaerochaeta. Next base: position 25,883 of record CAZJMG010000029.1, on the reverse strand, counting down.
TCAAGCCGAGAATTTTTCCTTTTTGAATGGAAAAAGAAACTTGATCCAACGCTTGTATACCACCAAAGCGTTTGGATAGATTGGTGAACTGTATAAATACATCACTCATCGGCTGCTCCTCAAAGAATCAACAATGACAGCTGCAATTGTGAGACTTCCAATAAATATTTGCTGGTAGTGTTGATTAATACCTACCATATTCAATCCACTCTTAATACAAGAAAAAATTAAAACTCCTATGATTGTACCAAATATAAAACACTTGCCACCTTTCATGGAATTCCCTCCGATGATAGGTGCTGCGATAGCCTCCATCCACTCAGTGGTAAGACCGGCTAAAGGTTCAGCAGAGTCCATTTTTGCCATATAGATAAACGAAGCCAAAACTGCGGTTGCTCCAGAAATTGCATACACACTAATTTTTATTTTCCGTACTGCAATACCGCAAACAAAAGCAGCATCTTCACATCCACCTACAGCACGAACTGATCTGCTGTATTTGGACTTTGTAAGAATCAGAATGGTAATCAGAGCAAGCCCCAAACTACCAAAGATGCTGTTGCTCACCAAGGACTTGCCAATAATGAGATTCAAAAATCCTGAAGGAAGCCCGATAATTGGATGTCCTTTTGAAAGAACAAGGGTCAATCCTCTTACAATATTCAGCATTGCCAAGGTCACAATAAATGGCTGTAGTCGAAAATGTGTAATTATAAACCCATTAACAAGACCGACAGAAATACCAAAGAGAACCGCGACAAAAAGAGCAATCGGCCAGGGAAGCACTTTACAAAGTAGTGCAGCAATGATACCGGAACAAGCCAAGGTTGAACCTATCGAAAGATCAATTCCACCAGTTCCCAATACAAATACCATGCCAATGGCCATTACTAAAGAAATTGCTGAGTGATCAAAAATATTCAAGAAATTATAGGTTGTAAGATAATAAGGAGAAAGGAGGGAGAAGAGAACATTTATTATCAAAAGAGCAAGCAATACTCCCCAATACTGTCTCCACGCTTGTAGTAAGAATTTTTTCATGTGCCCATCCTAAAGGTTGGGCTTGGATGACCTCCAAGCCCAATCATTGTGCTTACAAGTCCTTCAGACCTACATACATTTCTCGATATTGAGCAACCTTACTTGTTACATTTTCAGCATCCCATATTTCCTGTGGTCCAAAGACTACAGTAGGCTTACCGGCAAACTGATCTTCCAAGACTAGAATTGCAGCCTCGATTGAAGAGTAAGCAAGCCCATACTGGAAGAACGCAGTGGTAGCACTCAACTCATTACGCATAATTGACTTGATTCCATCAGGAGTTGCATCAACACCGGTAACCAATACTTTTCCGGCAAGACCAGCGTTCTTTACAGCCTGATAAGCACCAAGAGCAGTATCATCGTTACAAGCAACAATAGCCTTCAAATCAGGATGTGACTGCAAGACATCTGCAGTAATATCCATAGCTTTCTTTCGGTCCCATTCAGTATTATAAATACCAACACTTCTCAGATTTGGATACAGAGCAAGCTCCTCTTCATAACCCATCTTTCTCTCTTCAGCACATCGGCCACCAGGAAGACCCATCAGATGGATAACCTTTGCTTCAGCTCCCTGCAACTTATCTGCAATAAAACGAACTGACATGCGGGTATTTTCCTTGAAATCAACAGTGATGAATGCAGAAATATTGATACCGTGTTTCTTTTGATTCTCTTCATCTATATGAGCATCAATTGAATTGATGATAGGAATCCCCATCTGAGTTGCTTTAGCCAAAGGCTTAAGCAGGTTCGTATCAGTAATCGGAGAAACACAAAGCAAGTCAAACTGTTTAGCAAGCATGTCAGACATAGTGTTGGCCTGTGCTTGCAAATCACTTTCTGTAGGTGCTGCAAAAACCTCAACCTTAATGCCATAATCGCGAGCAGCATCCTCAAACCCATTCTTGGCATCAAGCCAGAAATCATTGATCAAGGTTTTTTCCATAACACCAATTCTGTACACCTTGCTTGGTACAGGAATAACTCCGAATTCTGGGATAAATTTACTTTCTTGTCCCCCACGTGCAGACACCACTTGGCTTTCTGCTTTTTCTGCTGCTCCCGCTGCAAAGAGCGCCCCGGCGACGATCAAAACTAGCATCAATACAACGATACTCTTTTTCATGTGTACCTCCATTTAATGTTAACGCTAACTGTTACCGTTAACTGTTAACGCTAACATAGCATGGCAAAATTCACCTGTCAACAAAATTTTTTACACATTTGCCTCATGTGACAAAATTATTGCTCTCAGCAAAAGCTCAGTATTACTTTGTATTTTTAGAATGCAACGCCGCACTCAATGAGAATATTTGTATATTTTGTAAATTCACCAGTGCGAATAAAACCAATGATCCGGCTTTGATCCAAGAGCTGTTTTTGGGATCTAGACATCTCTTTAGAGAAGTTCCTCGTTCGCTGATGATAGACATCTGGAGACAGAACTGCCTCTTTCATATCCGTGTGATTCATCAAGGTGGTACCTGTCTGAGAAGGTATCAAACGCTTAACAAAATCAATCATTGCTGGATTACTATCCAAGGTTTCTTTCGTAAAATACAGCCAATCAATGGCCAGAGCCGGGAGTACGGCTTCTGCGACAGTGGAAAAATCTGGATATCCAGCAACAAGCCCCAAATCAATAACTTTGGTATACTTGGTATCAGGAAGAGGGAACCCCCTGTCGGTTATCATGATGTAATCCCCGTGCCCAGCTGTACAAAGTAAAGTCAAAATGTCTTTGTGCAACAAACCGTTCTTTTTCAAAACGTATTTCTCCTTTGTTCTGATAGTACCGTAGGCTTTAGCACCATGCAAGTCATAATCACACTAGGAATCTTTTCTTGCACCCTACACTTGGAGCGTCTTTTCTGCTACACGCTTGTTACACTCATCAAGGATTGCCTTCGCAGCCGTTGTCCCAAAACGGGAACACCCAGCCTTCCTGAAGGCCAAAACTGCATCCAAAGTACAGATGCTTCCAGAAGCCTTGACCTGTATCTTCGAACTACAGCAACTACGCATCAAAACAACATCCTCTACAGTAGCGCCTCCGCTTGAAAACCCCGTTGAGGTCTCCACAAAGTCGGCTCCTACATCTTCAGAGAGTTCGCAGGCCTTCTTGATGAGCTCTTTGGTAAGATAACAGGTCTCAAAAACCACCTTGACCAAGGCCTGTTCGGTTCTTGCCATACTGACAAGCACTCCCAGCTCGTCTCGTACATAGCAATAGTCCCCACTGAGCAACCTACCGATATTCAACACTACAGCCAACTCCTGAGCCCCATCTGCCATGGCAGACGTCAATTCCGACAACTTCGTGAAGGTAGTGTTGGAACCGTGAGGGAATCCTATCACCGTACCTACTTTTACCGATGCATCAGAGAGGTACCCTGAAGCGAACGAAAGCTCACAAGGGGGGACACAGACTGATGTCACCCCATACTCTTTTGCTATGGCCAGACGTTCTTCGAAATCAGTTTGGGTGAGATTTGGTCTCAACAAAGAATAATCGATCATCAAAGCGATGTCACGCACAGATATCATACCAAATCTCACCCGCATGTCTTATATCGTACGCATAACAGCAGAAAAGTACTGTTACACAAGCAGGTCATGTTTATCCTCCTTCTGAATACCCCAAACCAGCACCCGAGTAAAGATGTGCAAAGAAGTAAGTACCTGAAGAGGAACGATACCCCCGGTAAAAGGAATGAAATAATCCGCCATCATCCTTTCTGGATTTTTTCTGGAAAGAGAGAACCGGGTAAGTACATAGCTATCATTCAAGGCATTGACTAAATCATGTTTCTGCTCATAAGGAGCAAACGCATTGATCTTAGCAAATGCAATGAATTTAATCATCTTCTTATCCTGGTCCACCTCAAAATAAACGCTGGCGCCATCAATATCAAGATTCAACGTCTCTTCATCCGCTACAGTGAACTTCACATCGGACTGAGAGAGCAACCCCATCATATTCTCCAACGTCACATCCTGTTCCAACCATGGCTTGGCGGTATTCATCATTCCCTCCTTGTATTCCAATGCTAAATCCTGCTGCTCATACCGCCGAGTTCCACCCATATTGGATGCCTGCGGATTTGTGTAGAGTGAAAACACTCTTTGCCCACTACCTTGTTGTGTATCCATATGCTCCTCCTTCTGAGAATTTCAGACATAGGACTGCTGCAGAAATTACCAAGAAGCCTGCTGTTTATATTTTCTCATTCAGAACGGCAGGCTTCTTACACGGAAATGGAGAACATCAGAACTTAGGATCCCCTTCTATATGACTGATATGCCTTCCATCGATAGAAGCATCAATACCAATACCACAGGAATTGGAATCCCGATGATATATTGTCATGCCAATTCCTGAAGCTATTTCTCCATTAAAACTTGTTGCCCTTCCATCCTTGGAAGACCCTATACTTTGCACAGGACCAAGCAAAGTTGTGAAAAACTCAAAAGAACCCATCATGTCACTCATAAGAACCTCCTGCATTGTTGATTGAAACTAATCATCATTCATCCGTTTCGTATGAAGTCATACATCCATTAGAATCGAACGACGCAGAATCAGTGCCATAGTCATCTGAAACTGTCACGTCATACGACCCATCGTCATACTCTGTATGAGTAATCCCGTTCTCAGAAACCTCAAAATCAACCTCTTTCATGGCATCCTCCTTGTAGGATAAAACTGTCATTGCCTTGATAGTGCTTCACACTATCTTCCTTCGCTTGTTACTTATTTGTACCATCAAACAGGCATGCCAAATACCGAATCATTACAAAAAATAATTCGGTAGCAATAGACTATCAGAAGAAATATTACGTCACACCGTTACAAGATACGCTGTAATGTCATGATAGAAGTAATGGGTCGAATTTGGGATTTCCTGTAAATATGGTCTTATCTCTTTGGCAAAAAATCCTTCATTACGAAACATCGCTGGAACTCGGAAAGGAACAGTATGGGATTGTCCGATCGGTGTAAGAACTATTCCCTTTTTTTCTGCAAACGGGAAAATCTCATGGTCTGCAATATTTGAAAAACTCACAATCACATGCTTGGCCATTTTCGGACCTGCTTCCAAGACCCATTTAAGCAAAGTCAATCCACTGATTGCATTATGCTTTCTTTCTTCGACATATTCATCTTTGATCGGAATATAAGGAGGATTACAAACCAGCAAATCAAACTCATCTATCTCTTGTACAGGATGATATGCATGAATCCCCACCCCATTGAATTCCATAGCAGAATATATATCCACCTGTCTACCGCTAAAACTAGCTCTGTTCAACATGATATTTAAAGTACTGTACAAGACTGCAGTTGATGAAAAGTCACTCAACTTGACTGTATGAATACTTGAAACTGAACGGGCAAGCTCTATCCCTAAAAAACCGGTTCCGCTACCAATATCCAATACTGTTGAAGGCTGCAATTCATTCTGGGCGATATAATCCAGCACTTGCTGTATGAGAATAAAAGAATCGACACTTGGAGGCCAAAGGTAACCATTCTTCCAAAGGTATCTACCCTCTTTATAAGCGATTTCAATATCTTGGGTTCCAAAAGCATGTGAAATATCCTCAACCACTTCTTCAGCAGCTTTTCCATGTATTGGACAACGACTCACTATCGCTTCTGCTGACAACCCATCCAAGCGAGGACTATGACAGTTACAATCCCAAAGTAGTTGAGCATTGGGAACAACAAGTCTGGATTGTGGAGTAATATACTCAATCTCTGACAAAGGTCCAGCAACTACAACTCGAAGATGCAATACACTTAAAATCCTCTCTAAATATAGGTGACTGTTATAACTATGATAGAGTCCTACAAAAAGAGCAGGGTCCGAAAATATGTTCAGCGTATTTTTCAGATAATGCAATGAGAGATCACTCAATGCAGTATGCTGTGTAAACAATTGCATTGATTCAGTGAGAGTATTATCTAATTGAGCGTAAGCTTCAACAGGAATTACTTGATCGAGAACTCGAAGCTTTTGATAAAAAAGTGCATAGGCATCTGCCTTTGAATCAGTGAATCTTTTAATGCCCATATACCGACTGTAGTAGAGCCCCTCTGCTAACAAATGTAGTGTCTCAACATTACAAACCCCATCGTTAATCTGGGCTGAGAACTTCTCTAATGTTCGTGAGGCAATTTTGGTATTCTCAGTAAGATAGTCGGTCTTACTGATTTGTAGATAGTGCTGTATTTCATCATTTGAGCACGTATCGAGATCGAGTGGAGCATGGTAGAGAAAATTTATAGCACGAATAAGATTGTTTTTATTCTGCAATCCTACATACTCAATCTCCTCATTCAGAAATAGAACAAATGTATTATCATAAAAAAATCGTTTCCCCTGTATTGAGTTACTCATAGACACCTCCCTTATCCTACCCATAACAATACGGCCAAAGGTGATTTTTATCTACAAAAAAGAACCCTGCATAAAGCAATTGCCTTATTCAGGATTCCTTCGTTAATCGATACTGGAAACTAGTATTCTATCTTACATGTTTGCCCCAAGATTCGCATACGACTTGGGTGCAGGCCAATGGAAGCCACGCTGGTTGTAGAGGCCTAAGTCGCTTGGCCGAGTGAACTCCTTGTTTGGCTTGCCGACCAAACGTCCGTCCTCAATCCAAAGCAGATCATCACCGTACAGCTCAGCCATAAGCTGTTGTTCCATGGCTTTTTGTATCTCTGCCACCTCAGCCGTGCCCTCTAGATTGGTCAACTCTTTTGGATCATTTTGTAAATCAAAGAGCTGCTTGTGATTACCTACAGGATAGTAAATGAGCTTATACTGCTTATTCACTATCATCCTAGAAGCTTTATCCCCTTCGCCGATCTCCCCATACACATACTCTCGTTCCTGAGAGGAGAAGGCTGACAAACCCTCAACTGATTTGGGAATTTCGATACCTGCAAGATCGAGCAAGGTTGGCATGACATCAGAGAGACAGAGAAGCCTGTCAGACTTTGTTGCTCGGTATTGAGAAAGTGGTTTGCCCGCCAACAAGAAGGGAACATTGGTAGAGCCTTGGTAGAAGACCCGCTTTGCAACCATCCCATGATCAAACAACATATCCCCATGATCACTCATAAACCCGATGATTGTGTTATCAAGCAGCTGGTGCTCACGAAGGGTTCCGATCAAGAGACGAATCTGATGATCTATCTGGGTGCACAGGGCTGCAAACGCCTTTCGAGCCATTATGATCTCTCTCTTGGAGTATTGCACTCCCATGTGGCGTAATGCCTTAATTGCATAGACATCCTCATCCACCCACGAACCTTCATAGGGTTCTTGCATCTCTTGATCCTGATACATATCCAGAAACACCTGAGGAGGAACCAATGGAGGATGAGGAGCCGTGAATGAGGCATAGAAGAATGCCGGCCGCGTGGGATCCTTACGTGCTATCTGCTTAGCCATATTTCTACCAATCCAGGAGGTCGGATGTGCAGATTCATCAAGATGCCATGGCCGGGCATGATAGGTATTGCTTCCCATACCATGCAAAAACTCCTGCCCGACCAGACCTTGCTCGCCCAGCCAAAGCTGATAGTCATCGGTAACCCCAAACTCGTACCGAGCCTCCTCGACAATTTTCGACTCCTCAAACCCGATACGGTCTCTTTGCGGGTAAACATGCAGCTTTCCCACAACACTCGTCTGATAGCCGGCATCCCGAAAGACCGATGCCAAAGTAGGAAGACCTGGCATCGGCATCCTATCGGAGTACACCCTGTCTCCATGAGTTTTTGGAGAGGTACCAGTCATCAACGACCTTCTGGCCGGAATACAGACTGGACACTCTGAAAACATATTTGAAAACTCAACTCCTTCCTTGGCCAACCGATCGAGAGTCGGGGTCAAGAGGGAAGACCAATTCTCAGACCGACGCAACTGAGCCGGCCAATGATCGGTACAAATCAATAAAAAGTTAGGTCTTGTATCCATAGAGCAACCTCCTCTAGTTACTACATTAAAAGATTCGGGATGAACATCGTAATTTGGGGGATGAACGTTATGCAAAGTAAAACTACAATCATGACGATGTAGAAGGGAACCATCTCTCTACTCAGCTTTTCTACCTTTATCCCCGAAACTGCGCTTCCGACGAACAAAACTGCACCCACTGGAGGGGTGATCAACCCGATACCACAATTAAGAATCATGACCGCACCAAACTGAATGGGATCCATACCCAACTGGGTTACGATAGGAAGCAGAATGGGAGTCATAATGACAATGATGGATGCCATTCCCATCATCGTCCCCAAGATGAGCAGAATCAGATTCACCAATAAAAATATGATTGCCTTGCTCTCGGTAAAACTGAGCATTGCATTAGCAAGCAATGTTGGAATCCGCAAGAAAGCGATACACCAGCCAAAAGCACCTGCTGCAGCGATGAGAATCATGATGATGGAAAGAGTCTTGATCGATTCCTTCAAGATTCCCATGAAGTGTGACAAAGGAATCTCACGATAGATGAAAAACGTGACTATGAAGGCGTAGACAACGGCGATGGCAGCTGACTCGGTTGCGGTGAACACCCCTGTTACGACACCAAAGACTACAATTATTACCGTTCCCAAACCAAGAATCGAGTGCTTCAAAGCCGCACCAACTTCCTGTAGGTTGAACGCATCACCCTTAGGATAGTTCTTCTTAATCGAAACCACATAACTGTAGACCATCAAGGCAATCCCGAGAAAGATGCCAGGGACCAAACCTCCAAGAAAGAGTCGTCCAATGGAAACCCCTCCGGCGGCAAGGGCGTAAATGACCATATTATGACTAGGAGGGATCAAGAGCCCCTGTACGGAGCTGGCCATCGTAACTGTGGTAGAAAACTCACCATCGTAGCCGTTCTTCTTCATCATCGGAATCAATATCGATCCCAAGGAGGCTGTGTCGGCTGTGGCGGAGCCCGAAATACCACCAAAGAACATACTGGCAACGATGTTCACCATTGCTAAGCCTCCACGCATCCATCCAACCAAGGCATTCGACAAGCGGACCAGGCGCTCAGAAATTCCTCCGGTGGACATGATATGTCCAGCCAATACGAAGAAGGGAATTGCAAGAAAAGCAAAGCCATCTATTCCATCAATCATGTTCTGCACCACCATAACGGTGGGAATACCGAGGTGTATGATCGTAATCAAAGAAGAAGCAATCATGGCAAACGCTACATGAGCGCCAAAGAGAATCAAGGCAAAGAAACTGCCTAGCAATATGAGTATTGAAGTGCTGTCAATCATGTAAATTCTCTCCTAAAACGAGCAAAACACATGAGGATATGGGCTGCTCCACTGACTGGAATTACCAACGCCATCCACTTTCCGGAAATTCTTAGCACCCCGAGAATGGTTGGAGCAAACAGTTCATACAGATGGATTCCGGCAACGATAAACAAAATCCCTATGAATAAAATCATTACATAGGAAAACACATGCATTACGACCGTCACCTTAGAGGGAAGGAAATACGATATGACGGTCATCCGAATATGCTTCCCATCCCGAACTGCTACAGCAGAACTGATGAATGAAAGCCAAACCATGCAGAATATTGCCAACTCCTCAGCCCAGGTGGGGGTCTTACTGAGCACAAAACGACCAAATACGGCGTAAGAAACCACTACAACCATGCCCAATAGCAAGATTCTGCAAGACATATCCAACATCCAGTAAATCACAGCAAGGAATGAATCAAACCAATGGATCAATCTATTTATTTTCATCTAGTACTCCAAAAACATACGAGGAAGCCGGCAAAAAGCATTCTGCCGGCTCACCCTCTTTTCTGATTAATATGCTGTATTTCTGATCGCCTGGATCATGTCTGCATAGTCTGGAGCAATAACGTCATACAAAGAGGCAGCTGCATCAGCCCACTCTTCTGGGTTACTTGGTTCAATAATCGTTACACCTTCTTCAACCAGTTTCTTCAGTATCTGGGCATCTGAAGCAGCAGAACTCTTGTTGAAGTTCTCTACTGACTGGGCAAAAGCCTCCCTGATCAACGCTTGGTCTTCAGCAGAAAGAGTATTCCAAGTCAACTCTGAAAAGATAACATAGTTAGGACTGGTTTCATGGCCATCAAGCAAGTAATAGGGAGCCACCTCATGCAACCTGTTTGCATAGTAACCTGAAAGAGGTTGCTCTCCACCATCGACAACACCAGTTTGCAATGCAGAATATAACTCACCAAAAGAGACAGGAACCACCGAACAACCAAAAGAAGTTAGCAATGTCTCATAAATGAGACCCGGCTGTGCTCTGATTTTCAATCCACGCATGTCAGCAATTGAGTCAACTGCTTTTTTAGTAAAGAAGAAGTGTCTCGATGACTCTTGGTACATCCCGATGCCCACAAGTCTCGTTCCCGCCTGCTGGATTGCGTCCAACACTTCTTGTCCAATCGGGCTTTTGTGCACAGCTCTTGCATGATCTACATTCTCAAAGAGATAGGGCAACATCATCACAGACAGCTTTTCGGCACCGTAATCCACTAGGAAACCTCCCATGATCATGTACATGTCCAAGGCCCCTGTCTGCAGTGAAGTTACATGCGTTTTATGGTCTCCCAACTGGCCACCTGGGAACAAATCAAGCTTGAACCTACCTTCACTCTTCTCTTCGAGGATAGCTCCAAAATCCTTGACTGCCTCTACAAGGGGATGACCATCGGGATTTGCGATTCCAGCACGAAGTACTGTAACTTTTTGACCAGAAGCTGCACTCTCACTCTTGCCCGTCGCCCACAATCCCGTGGCAGCAACCAACATGACAAGCATTACTACATTTAGCTTTTTCATAAGCACCTCCAAATTAAGTGCTTATAGTGTAGGCGAGCATTTTTGGGCGCGATATCGATGAAATTGCTCAATTTCTAGACTTTCTTGCTCCGAAGGTCCGTTGCGGTTCTTCCCGTATACTTACGAACAATTCGAGAGAAGTAATTGGCGTCTGAAAACCCTGAGGCAAAAGCTGCATCACTGACAGTCCTCCCTTGCTGGAGCAATTTCTGTGCTTGCACAATCCGACAATGTATCAGATATTCCTTCACGCCCATTCCTTTATGAAACCTAAACAAACGAGAAAGATGATATTTACTCACATTGCAATAATCAGCGATATCCTCAAGCTTGAGATCCTCAATAAAATGCTCATCAATATAGCTTTTTGCTTTTTCGACCAGCAAGACAGAGGGATTATCCATCCCCTCAAGCTCTTCAGAGGGAGAACCCCCGAAACCTAGATCATCAAGACGAGAAATGCTCTTGTTGAGTATTACATCGAAGGTCTTCAAAGAATACGGTTTGACCAAATAATCAACAGCCCCTAGCCGAAGAGCGCGTTGTGCATACTCAAAGCGAGAGAAGGCTGTGACAAAAACAATCTCACTGCTGCATTGAGCCTCTCGAAGTTGCTCAGCCACCCAAAGACCATCTCCTTTGGGAATTTGAATGTCCATCAGAATAAGATGGGGCTGCAGGGCCTTCGCCCTCAATAAGGCTTCCTCCCCCGTTTGGGCGAGAGCACAGATGACCAGTCTCTGCTGATAGCGAGTCTGAATCAACGTAATGAGACTTTCCCGCTCAATCTCTTCGTCTTCAACAATCAATACAGAATATTTCATGCTTCTTCCTTAGGTATTCTAATACACACGTCCGTACCTCTTGCATCTTTTGGGACACCAAAGGAGACTAGCGCTTCTTCTTTATAGAGTAAAGCAAGTCGTTTATATAAATTCCCAAGACCGATGCCATGTCCGCTATCAGATCGCCCTTCTTTGAAGCCAGGCCCGTTGTCGATTACATGGATGACATGATATCGCTCTTCAGTATTGATGGAAAGTGTTATTACCAACTGTCCATCATTCTGTTCTATTCCATATTTTATACAGTTCTCAACCAAAGGCTGTAGCAAAACAGGAGGTACCATGATGGTTTCAGTCTCAGTATTACTTTCAATTCGATAGGAAAGACGTTTTCCATATCGACTTTTCTGAATATTCAGATAGGACTCAACGATTTCCAGCTCCGCTGCCAACGAAGCAAACCCATCCTTATGTTCAAGGGTGTAGCGCATAATCTGTGAGATGTCCTCGATCAGTTCAAGACTTTTTTCCGAATCCTGCAACAAAACCTTCTTGCCTATGATATTCAATGTATTGAATAGAAAGTGTGGATTGATCTGGCTACGCAATAAATCAAGCTGCGCTTGTTTAAGCAGACTATCCTTTCGTTCATTCTCTTCCTGCTCCTTGTGCAAAGCAATCTCAATCTCAGCCTTTCCTCGAAGCTTGGCAATATACTCACTGATCTCCTTGCGCATCCGTAAAAACGAGACAGAAAGGGCATCTATCTCCTTATATCCCGAAGCTACAAATTGAATCTGCTGAGAATCCAGATCCTTCGCCTGCAAAATAAGCTGATGGGTCCTTGCAAGGATTCTTGAAATACTTCGAAGAGCTAGCATACCAAATACAACAACAAAGAAAATGAGGAGAATCATGACAAATAAGGCTCGTCTTGTTTCTTGTGCTATAAAAGAGGCAAAGTTTCTGGTCCCCAGACTTTGCTCATGGGTAGCAAGTTGCTGTGCAATGCGATTCATGTCACCCGCCTGTAGTGAGAGGTAGGATATTTCCTCATGATCGGAGGGGCTTAAAACTTGACTATTCAGCAACTGAGTCATGCTGTTGATTCGATATGCATGCATATTCGACAACACACGAAATAAGGTCTGGCTTTCAAGATCCGTCATACTTGCATCGCTGATTTCGGCAAATAAGGAGTCCAATACTTCGAGTTGATTAAAAAAGAGCCCTAGATTTGCAGTATCACGATTTCTCAGTGTTTGCTGAAAACGTTCCTGCAGTTGCATCTGCTGTATAGAAAGCTGCCAATACTGTTCGCTGTATCTTGTAAAAGATGAAAAACTCTGCTCAAGCCTCTTGTTTATCGCATACATTGAAAGACTGACAATGATAAGATACATAGATAGGTATACAAAAGAAGCTACCAACCGTCTTTGGATCGAAATAGGAGGTTTTTCCCTTCGCTTGAAGGAGGAGAGTATTGCTGTTTTCACAAAGCAAGTCTAGCAGAGAACAGAGGTATTGCAAATGTAATTTCCAAGTATCTATCAAGATGTTCTTTTAGCTATATAGTTTTTTTACTAAATTTTTTTACTATTGATATATCCTCGCAAATGAGTTACCCTAAGGATAGATAATTTTTTATTGCTTTACTTTCTTATATTGCTTGCATATTATCAACAACAATCAAGGAATCTAAATCTTAAATTAGACATGAATGTATTAAATACTAACCCCGAGTTGCTCGGACAGACCATATTACTCGACTACGAAAACCCTGCTATCCAACAACTTGTGGAGCAACAAGGTTGGAGAACCATTAAAAGCTCTTCAAAGCGAATCGGAGCCATTTATAGCTTTGTGCGGGATAAAATCCTTTTTGGATATCCCCCCTCTTACAACCAAAAAGCATCAGAAGTACTTGCACTAAGAAAGGGTAACAGCATTACCAAAGCAACATTGTTGATGGCTTTGTTACGAGCTGTCGGTATTAACGGCAGAATGCACGCAAGCAGCATAGATCGACATATCTACAGAGGATTACTCAGAGGCCTAAGTGCAAAACTTTGTCCTCGATCCTGCTTCCACAGCTGGGTGGAAGTCGATTTCAAGGGAACATGGGTCAGCTTGGAAGGATTGGTCATTGATAAGCCATACCTGACAAAATTACAGGAAAGGTTCTCTGACTACATGGGTAGTTTTCATGGGTATGGCATTGCAGTGCTGAATTTCAGAAATCCCCCGATCAATTGGGAAGAGACTGATACAACCATTAGAGATAAAGCCATCAAGAAAGACATAGGCATCTTCTCAGACCCTGATGAACTTTTTGCCGCCCATCCAGAAATAATGAAATGGACACAGAGCCTCACCTATAGTTGCATCCTTAGACCAAGGGTCAACAAAGCCATCAAGAAAATCAGAACAGGGAAATGAAGCTCCCTTTCGGGAGCCTCGAACAATTAGCTATGAAGCAGTTTGGCAGCTGAAGCCTTGTCAAGAAACAAATGCCAATCAGAATGCGTCTTAAGCAATGTTGCAGGAATCATAGGGTCGATAGCAGAGGTTATGGTATTGTACACAGCCTGTGCCTTCGCTGCATGAGGAACTGCTGAAACAATATGCTTGCAACTGAGAATCTGCTTCGGGCACATCGTGATCGCATGGGTCGGGACCTCTTGTAGAGAAGAGAACCACTTTTCCCCTACCTGCTGCATCTTACACGCATGATCAAGCTCAACCACCTTATAGGCGGCATCAGTCTCAAAATCAGCAGGAGGATCGTTGAACGCGATATGAGCGTTCTCCCCAATACCGATTACCCCGACGTCAACCTGTTTCTCTCTCAGGATCACTGACAGTTTTGCAATATGGTCCTCAACATCGCCCTCTCCATTCACAAAGTAAGCCGCCTTGAGAGGAACCTTGGATACAAAGCGTTCTTTCAGGTACTTCCTGAAACTGGCAATATGGCTTTCTGCAAGTCCAACATACTCATCAAGGTGGAACATCTCAACCTTGGACCAATCTACAGACTCTTCTATCAGAGCTTGCATCGTTTCAAACTGACTAGCTCCAGTAGACAAGATAATTCTTGCCTCTCCCTGTTTTTCAATAGCATCGCGAAGCAACGCTGCAATTCTCTGAGCAGCACTCTTTCCCAGCTCTTGGGCTGTATCAGCAATATGTATTGCTATACTCATACGTGTATTCCTCCCCTATCCTTAATCATGGTGCACCATCTCTTTTCCTGAGACGAACACTCGTTGTATCTGTATATCCTTATCAAAGAGAACCAAGTCTGCTCTCTTTCCAACAGCAATCGACCCGGTTTCTGCATCCAAACCCATAAACGAAGCAGGAAGATAGGAAACTGCACGAATTGCCTGAACCAGAGAAAGGTTCACCTCCTGCATCAAAACCCGCACCAGGCGATCGCAGGTGGCAACGCTGCCGGCAAAGCATGTTCGATCAGGCATCTTGGCTATTCCGTCCTCAATCAAAACAGCCGTCCCTCCGACCTTTGGACCGAGAATCGATGTATCAACAGCTTCCCCTGAAGCACGCATGCTGTCAGTGCAGGCACAAATCTGGTCAGCTTTCTTGCACTGGTAAATCAGTCGCAACAAAGGCGGGGGCAGGTGCATCCCATCGGTGATAATCTCAAGCGTGAGTCCATCGATTAGATACCCACTCTCAACCACTCCCAATACCCTGAACCCATCTTTTCGGGTAATAGTGGACATTGCAGAGTAGAAATGGGTCAGGTGATTGATACCATGGTCGAACGCTTCGCTCATCTGTTCATAGGTGGCACAGGTATGTGCTGCCGATACATGGATTCCCTTTTCGATCACCCTGTCAGCCATAGCTAAAGCGCCGGGCAACTCAGGGGCTAACGACCAACGCAAAATAGAACCCTCAGCTTGTTCAACAATGCGCATATAGTGCTCTTCGGTTGGCAGACGCAGATGTGCAACGTCCATAGCCCCCTTTTCTAGAGGATTCAGATAGGGCCCTTCAAGATGCAAACCAGGAAGATGGGGCAAGGCTTGTCCACTCTTTTTTGCTTCCTTGAAACAGGCAAACGTCTGAAACAAATGCTCGTCAGTGGAAGCTAACGTCGTAGGAAGAATAGTAGTTGCCCCGTTTCGCATATGTGCCTTTGCTGCACCGATGAATGCCTCGGCCGTTCCATCCATGTAGTCATGGCCACCAGAACCATGGGTATGAATATCCACGAAACCAGGACTGAGAAACAGGCCACAACAGTCATACACCTGCATAGCTGCACTATGATACTGCATTGGAGGAGGCATTGGTCCAAAAGAAACAATAACTCCTTGATTCTCTAAAAGATATCCATCTACGAGAAGGGATTCCTGTAAAACCAAGGTTGCATGAACAAATAACTGCACCAAAACACCTCCTACCAATGAACCTTACTCATACTCAGCAAGATTGGCATCCACATACTTATCGGTGATAGCTCGAATTTCAGATACAGCCTCCTGCAAGCGCTCAGCACTGCTGCTTGACACCTCCCAGCGCGCCATACCCTCTTCACTGCGGCTGATTCTTTGGGCAACCTGCAACCAATCCCCATTCAGATTTGTATCTTTGTTGATGTACTCAGAAAGACCACAGCGCATTAACGTTGCATCAAGATCATTGCCGTCTTCCATTGTCTTGAAGACCTGAAGACCCTTTGCCCTGAAGGCAGCCTCGACCTCACCCACAACTGGTTCAAGATGCTTATCATCAAAGAAATGACAAGGCCATTCACGCATACGATGAATTTCTTCCTGCACCTTGATCGCCTGTTCGTATAAATCAGGATGCTTAGCCCACATCTTGGCAGTAAGGAGAGTAAAATACAAAGTATTCTCTGTAGCGGCAAACCCCTTGGAATAATCATCCAGATCGAAAGGGAAATTCATATAGTAGTGCGCAGATTCCTCACTTGCCACCAAGTACTGATTCATGAGATTCTTTCGCAGCTCTTCCTTGATGAACGAATGACCATTTCTGATGATGTGTACTGAGATATCACGCTGTGCCATCTGCACCACAGAAGGAGGATTGGCCTTCACATCGTAGTACATATGAGGATCCCATACCGAGCTACCAAAAAACCCGCGATCATGTACGCCTTTAAAGAAATTCTTGATTTCAGGAATAAGGATGGAAAGATTGAATGAAGGAGTCAGCTGGACCCCATGGCTGTCCATTACATCCATTCGATCGCCGTCCCCGTCATAACAGAACCCGAAATCAAAAGAACTGCTGCGCATCATCTCCCATGTAGGCCTGATACTCTCATCTATGATGGGGTTGGGATCTCCAGCAGGAAACCGCCCATCGGGAACCAAGTTTCGTGCCCTGACTCGTGCTCCTGCACAGCTGAGCGCCTCAACAACCTCACTGCCTGCTGCACCACAGAGAAAATCTGTAAGGATGGAAACTCCCTCAAGACTCTTTTCATCAACGCCGGCTAAACGACTTGAGTACTCAATATACTCATCTATATACCTATGAATTCTTACTCTTCCCCTCTTTTGGACAGAGCTTTTGACCTGCTTGCCTTCCACATACAGTTCTCGAATAGCAATGATGCCGCCTTGAGGACCGGCACCCATGGCCAAAGTCTGCAAACCAGGGGCAACAAGCTTCATTCCGATATACATCCCTGGATTATGGCTGGCTGTAAACATGACCCCTGCAGCATGAGGGTTCTGCATACAAGAAAAATAAAACTGGCATGTGGATATCTGCAAAGGATTGACAAGAACATCCATCCCAGCATCAGCAAACACCTCAAGAGCAAGCTCCATGAGAGCAGGTGCTGCAAGCCTGGCATCCCTAGCGATTACCACTTGCTTAACCTGTAGCACCTCGGTCAAGTACCGCGCCAAAGAGTGCACCAAGCGAAGTGACAGTACAGCATTAAGCGAAGCACTTTTTGTTCGGATATCGTAAGCCTTGAACATACTGGTATTCAAGGCCTGCTTCTCTACATCCGTCAATGATTCATATAACATCTTCTCTATCCTCTAATAAGTCAATGACCAACAACAACATCCTGAAAATGTGGTAGGGATCCTTCACCGCAAGCGCCATTACCCTATCTTCACCTTCCCCGTCTCTTTTCCTGATCTGTATCCACTCCCTTCCCTGTTCAGCTGGAAAGGTCTTGAAGGTATACTCCTTGATCCGCTCATACCACTGTTTCAAAAGAGGATCCTCTGTAGCAATGAAAAACTTCAGACAAGCATACAACGCTTCTGCATGAGGCCACCAGAGCTTGTAAGACCAAGTACTTGCAACAAGTTGGGAAAAGCAATCATCATCTACAGTTCCTGACACTGTTCCACCATCACGATCGGTATACCTCAATAGGCCTCCAAACTCCTCATCCCATCCCAAAGCAAGGGAAGTCTTGACAATCTGGGACAGCGTATTTGCAGATCCAGAGCCTAAGGCATCCAAGCAAAACCACATGCACTCAACCGCATGCCCTGGATTGTGATGGCGAGCGAGCAGGGAATCGAGCCTTCCATCAGAGAAGCGAATTTCATCCAACCTCATCGTGTCCTGATCGACAAAATCAGAAAGCAGGAGCAACGCATGGTTCTTCGATTCTTGCAAGATTGCTTTTGATTGCTCAAAACCAAGCCCCTTAAGACAAGAACCCAGCTCATACGTCGTATTACACAAAATCATAGGTACCGACTGAGCCCTTGCCCCCTTCGGGAGAGGATAAGGATCAGTCTTAACAATGCCCTTATCCAAGAGACTCTTCATCTTTTGAAAAATGGTCATAGCCTCGATGGCAACAGTGGTATCGCCTGTGAGTAAAGCATAGCGAGCATAGGCCATGACGACAAAACAATCAGCGTAGAAGCTGGTATAAAAACCAGCTCCATAAACGGGCTCCATCGGCCTCCCCTCTCTAGAGAGAAGAAAGGCACAGACCTCGTCCTCTTTATTCAACAACACATGTGCATGAAGGAATGCATACAGCTCATCAGCTCTCTTTCTGTAGGTCTCCAAGGTTTCATCAGAGAAAATTCTTCTGCACGCAGCACTATCTAGCAAGTATGATAGGCACCATAACATCCTAGCCTGTGACCACGTGTATTTATCCTCAGAAACCAAAGATACGCCATCATTCGAGTAACAGGTGAACACACCCCCGTACACCTCGTCAAAAGCAGAGTCCCAAAAAGGAAGAATCTGGTTCTTAAGGTGCTCTTGGAAAAACAACTGTTCTTTATTCATGCAACACCCAAATTGGTACCAGGATTACCCCTGGTACCTTTTCCGATCAACCCATCTTGAAGCTGGAGGCAATGGACTTGCCTTGCTTGTGATTCATCAGATAGACGATTATGAAAACCACTACCAACAACACAACCGAAAGGGCACTAGCCTCGCCGAGCTTTCCGTCTGCAACAGCACCATAAATCTGGACAGGAACCGTTCTGGTCCTTGAGCTGTAGAGCAGGATAGTTGTACTCAACTCCTGCAGCAAGGTGGTCAGAGTAAGGATCGAGCCGCTTATGATGGCTGGCATGATCAAAGGAACACTGACCCTGCGGAAGGTATAGAACCAGTTTGCGCCTGCGATGGTGGAAGCTTCCTCCAACGAGGGGTTCAACTGAGACAAGGAAGCCGCAACTGAACGATATACGTACGGGGTTCTTCTGATCATGTAAGATATTACGATGATCGTATACGTTCCCGTCAACCTGATTGCACTGTTGCCGCTGAAAGCGGAGAGCAGGGCTACCGAGACAACCGTACCCGGAAGAATGAACGGGGCCATGATGGACAAATCAAGCAAAGCTGCTCCCTTGGGCTTCTTCCTCTCGGTAATGTAAGCGATCAAGCTACCTAGTATTGCAGCAAGCACCGTAGCCAGAATGGAAAGGTAGAAGGTGTTGAACAACTCACTACCCGAGTATCTTGGGATACGGATGTAGTTGGCGAAGGTAAACCCTTCTGGAAGCAGGCCGACCCAACGCTCAAAGAAGGACATGATGATAATGGTGAACTGAGGAAGCAAGGATACCACCAAGATAATTACACAGTAAACCATGGCTATGATCCGAATCGCTTTGCCCTCATGTTGCTTGATCTCAGAGTGAGTTGCACTGATTGTCTCGTATTCATGACGATTGATCACCCGCTTCTGCAAGTACAGCACCAAAGCTGTGATCAAAACGTTGATGACTGCTATAGAAGCAGCACCGTTGAGATCCCAGAATCCATTGACCCTAAAGTAAATCAAGGTGGGGAGAACGTACTTGTCACCCCCTATGATGGCCGGAATTCCGAAGTTTCCAATCGCACGCACGAATACCAACAAGGCGCCAGCTCCGAGACTGGGGAGGATCAAGGGGAAGGTAATGGTCCTGAAAATGTACCAACGACCGGCTCCCATGAGCATGCCTGCTTCCTCAAGCAGAGAGTTCGCCGAAGCAAAGGCTCCATAGGCAAGTTGGAAGACAAACGGATAGTAGGTAAGCGTCATACACAAAATCATACCAAACATGCCGTAGATGGGAGGTACTTCCAACCCTAATGGTGCAAACACCATATTCAGGAAATGGCGGACCACTCCTTGACGACCCAACAGGATAATCCAGGTAAAGGCCCCGACGAACGAAGGCATGATAATCGGCAAGATTCCCAGACTCAACATCAAATTCTTTCCGGGCATCTTCACACGAGCGACGAAGTATCCCATGGGCACCCCGATCAAGATGCACAAGAAGGTTACCGACAAACTGACCACGAAGGAGTTTGCCAATGCCTTCTGGTACATCACACTCTCAAAAAACTTTGTAAATCCCTGTACAGAGAACGTCCCCAATACGAGTCTGTTTCCAGCAGGCATGAAGGCTCTGAGCAGCGTGATGACCATAGGATAGATGAGAAAGATTGCCATAAAGACAAGAGGTACGGCAAACACCAAATAAGGAGTAAGGTCTTTCTGCAGGAACTTCTTCAGATTTTTTGCCTCACTGCCCTTTACATCAACAGGAACATTGGCATTCTTCATCAGTTACGTACCTCCGGCAAGAACAAGAACGGGAGGCCTTCTTTCACGCTGACATACACATAATCCTGCTCGTGGACACCTTCGAGCATGAAGGGCATATCAACTTCCATGGAGCCTTCACTGATCTTGGAATCAAGAACTACTTCATAGCGAACAACCTGACCCAGGTGCTGCATGATCTGTACCTTTGCCTTTATCGAATGAGGAACCTGCTGCTTGGAAATTTCCATCTGCTCGGGCCTTGCTCCAAGAAGCACCGAATCACCAATCTTTACTTGCTTGGCGTCTCTGAAGCGGACATTCTCCTTCTTCACAGATACGGTAACATCAGAGCCTTCGATGGTTGCCTGGTTGTCCTTGACCAAACGGGCATTGAAGAAGTTCATCTTTCCGATGAAGTTGGATACAAAGGCATTATTTGGCTGGGTATAGAGTTCATTGGAAGAGCCGATCTGCTCGACAATACCCCTTCTGAGTACAGCAAGCCTATCTCCGATTGCCATGGCCTCTTCCTGGTCATGCGTTACAAAGATGGTAGTAATGTTCGTTGCCTTCTGAATTCTACGGATCTCAGCGCGCATGTAACGACGCAATTTAGCATCAAGATTTGCAAGGGGTTCATCAAGCAGGAGAATGTCTGGATCATAGACAAGAGCACGGGCAATCGCCACACGTTGCTGCTGTCCACCCGACAGTCCGGTAGGAGACGGATTTCTCTTTAATTCTTCGGTGAGACCGACCAATTCCATGACCTCGGTTACTTTTCGTTTGACCTGATCCTCAGGGGTCTTTCGAACACGCAAGCCATATGCTACGTTCTCAAAGATATTCATATGCGGGTAGAGCGCAAAACTCTGGAATACCATACCGATATTTCTTCTAAACGGTGGAATAGAGGTCATGTCCTTATCGCCATAGAGGATCTGTCCGTTGGTGATACTCTCTAGTCCTGCAGTGGACCGAAGCAGGGTTGTCTTTCCACATCCCGAAGGGCCCAACAAACAAAAAAGTTCGCCTGGCTCAATGGTGAACGATACGTCATTCAGTGCATGTACGGGATTCTTGGACTGTTGTCCGAAGATTTTGTTAACATTTTTGTAGGTCAGATTCAGACTCATGGTGTGCGCTTACTCCTTCACAAAGAACATCCTGCCCGGTTATGCAAAAGCCGGGCAGGATTCTGCATTACATCATATTGGAAAAATTATCGATCAGCTTCTCTTTGATTTCCTTGGCTTCAAGGTCATCATAGGTGAACAGCTTGATATCGCTTAGAGCAGGAAGATTCTCAGGACCAGGCAACTCGGCACTTACAACACGACGATTACGAGTGGTTCTAACAATCTCAAGAGCGTCAAGACTGGTCATGAAATCCATGAACAGTTTTGCAGCTTCAGGATTCGGACCATTTGCGATGATGGCAGTCCCGTCAAAACGAGCACCAGTTCCTTCTGCAGGATACACAAAGGTTACAGGAGCTCCTTCACCGATGTACTTTCCGATGTTCGATTCTCCAGTTACCGTTACTGCATACTCACCACGAGCGACAGACTCAGGGCCTGCTGTGGAGCTAGCTGTAAAGACAGCATTCTTGGCAAGCTTTGCAAGGAATTCATTTCCATAGAGCTTGTAGATCATATAAATCTGGGCATAGGCAGAACCAGAGAGTGCCGGGTTTGCAAGAATGACTTCACCCTTGAAGCGGGGGTCGATCAAATCTGACCAGCTCTTGGGATACTCAGAGGGCTGTAAAAGTCTGGTATTGACCATGAAAGCCTGCAGAGGCATCGAAGTTCCATAGAATCTCGGCACATCGGCTGTGTCTCGTACAGATGCATCAATCTTGTCATGGTTTACACTCTTATAGGGCTCCAAGAAATCATATGCAAGCTCAAGGTTCTCTTTTGCAAGCATCAACAGAATATCTCCGTCCGGGCGAGGTTGCTCTGAATAGAGGCGGTTTACCAATTCACCTGAACCTGCGCGAATAACACTTACGTTGATTTCCGGGTGCAATTCATTGAACTTTCTCACCAAAGCCTGTGCTTCATCTTCACTTGCGCCACTCCAGATAGTAAGGCGATCAACTTTACTTGTACTTTCTCTTCCACCCTGTGCAAACAGGGGAGTAAAAAGCAGGACAAGACAAAGCATTGCTAGAAATGTTTTCTTCATACCTAAATCCTCCGATGGTTATTGATTCTTGTAGTCAAGAATTTTTCGTTTCATCTAGTATAAGGGGGTTAGGCAAAAAAACGCAAGCAAAATTTTTCTTTTTATTTACTTTTATATTCCATTAGGAAATATTTAACAATTTAGCAAATTTAGACAAGTATTCGCAAAAAGCTTCTATCATCAAACGACACATTCCCCCTGATCAGGGGCTTTGTCGCGCCATGTTTGAACACCATCAAGGGATCTTCTGACAATACTTGATGCAGATACGCCTCACTCTCTTCAAGCGTAGCAAAGAGCACAGGATAGCCATCGCTAGCTAGCACCACTTCAACAGGACCTTCAGAAAGTCTTGCAACCTGCACTTCCCTGGTGTCAAAAAAGAATCCGTCCAATACAGCATACCGATAGTGATATGCCTCTCTCGTATTTTGGAATGCCGATTGCAATTGCATCAGAGCATCGAGCCTCTCTTGGATGAAAGCAGGATCTTCCAGCAACTGATCATAGGTCTTCCCGTTCAAGAGTGCATGTTCGACCAACAAACGACGGACATCCTCCATCAGGGTATCAATAGCTTTGTGCTTGGTGACAAGAAATCCTTCATATAAAGCTTGGCAATCACCGAGCACCCAGACCTCGCGCCGTTTGACACTCACGATAGCCGCATAGGCACTAGGGCGAAGACTGGTGTCCCTTTGTGCTTCATCCTTCAGCCCCATCTTCTCATACCAGCGAACAATTGAATCGTTCATGGCTAAAAAGGCTTGCTCCATCGTCTCAGAACCTTCAAGACAAAGCAGCGCTGAGAGCAGGCACTCTTTTGCGATGACTCCAGCGCTCTGATTAAGTCCCTTTATCGGTTTTTTGCTGGTGCACCCATCAATAACTGCTGCAAAATGCTCATTTATGAAGAGGCCATCTTCACACAAATCCTGCCTATCTCTCTTTGATACAATAAGCTGTTCAATAATTTCCACAGTAACCCTCCCCTAGTGAAGAAAGCAAGTCAAGCAATTCTGTGGTATTTTTTTCCAGTTCCTCTATGGTTTCCAACGTCAGATTTGCCTCACTGTCCAGAAGCAGGGATAAAATATGCCTTGCAGGAAAACCATGTTTTGTAAAACTATGATGATCATCACTATATACGTCATTCTTGCTACTGGTCGCATTACTATGCAAGTGACAGTTCACCACTTTATTTGTCTGAAGGATGTCCTTGATTGCGTCAAAAAAATCAAAACCATAGACAGCACTGCTTATCCAGAGATGGCCGACATCAAGGCAGAGGAAGATATGTTGTGAACTGCGAGATAGTTCAATCATCTCATCAGGAGTCTGAAACAGATACCCTACTCTGGGATTAAGATTCTCAACGGCTAGACGCACATTGTATGAACCAGCTATATCACCAACTCGCACAAGTTCTTTGTAAGCCTGCTTGCTATGATACCTATATACTTCCTGCAAAGGATAATCAACTTTGCAAATCGAGCCCTCCTTTTTTCCTACATAGGGGGAGAACACTGGATCATCGAGCAGGATTTTCCGCTGCTTGTTGCCCGCAGGTATTGATGCATCGGTAACATACCCTGGATGCAGCACCAAAACATCAGCACCGAACTGCTGTGCTGTCTGAAGACTCTTTCGCACAGCATCATAACTCTGATCAAGTACCTGAGGATCATGACTGCCGAAATTCGGGAAGATTGGCAACGCAGGACAGCAGGCGTGCACCGAGGCTACCCTGCCTTGGATATAAGGATGGACCGCACTCAGAAAATCCTGATCCATCTTATAAGAGAGTTCATACTGCATTGCAGGGAACATTTTGGCATAGCGAGCCACGTCCTCTACACTCTTAAACCCAACAAGTGAGGTAACGACTTTATGCATGTGCATCTGCAATAAGTACTTTCACCCCATGGCTCTCTATGGCTGTACGAACCTCGGAGGAAATACTGTCGGTAATCAAGTAGTGTATGGCGCCCCATTCACAAACTTTTGCCAAGGAAAGATGCTCCATCTTTGAACTGTCTACCAGAAGACACACTCTTGAAGCACTCTCTATCATCGTCTGTTTTGTATCTGCCTCGATGATGTTGGTGCAGAACACCCCATGCTTTGCACTATAGCCAGAGGCTCCAAGGAAGCACCAATCTGCATGAATCTGCCGATAAAACTCCTTGGCGAAGTTTCCCATCAAGCCCATGGAAGGACGTCTGAGAATACCTCCAGCCATCAAGAGATCGACACTCTGCTCATGCATCAGCTGTTGCATCACCAACAGAGAACTGGTCGAAACAGTAATGGAAAGCTCTGAGATATACGGGGCTATATGCAAGGTAGTACTTCCATTATCGATGATGATGGACTGCCCTTCCTTTACCAGAGAAGCAGCAAGCTTTGCGATAGCTTTCTTCTCTTTTGTATACTCATTGATCGTCTGAGAAACAAAGCGGGAACTGCCTTGCTTTTCCGCAGGTATCGCCCCTCCATGGGTACGCACCAATACACCTTTTGTTGCCAACTCATCAAGATCTGTTCTGATGGTTACCTTGGAAACTTCCAGTTCTTTCGCTAAATCAGGTACATGCACCGAGCCGTCTCGCTCAAGCACACTGAGAATATGGTTTTTTCTTGCTGCAGGATTCATGTCTTCTCCCACCCAGGATCGGGTGAGTTAAGTGTAATCAAAATTTTAAAATTTGTCATCAACTTTCTTTTTCAAGTTAAATACTTTTCTTTTTTTGTCTTTTATGAATACCAGAAGACTATACAATATGAGTTCCAAAACTCTATTTGACCAAACCTTCCTTCTCTTACCATCTCCCACACACTTGCAGTTTACGATTCACCTCGTTGAAATCAAAGGCCTTCCAGCGGCTCTTTTCAACCCAGGCCTTCATATCATAATGGCCTGGGTCTTGGGGATGCTTCAG
>CAZJMG010000028.1:0-48048 GCA_964547185.1 uncultured Sphaerochaeta sp. | reverse complement strand
AGGAGTATTTCTATGAACCGGTATGCCCTCATTGACAACCTATCTATGAACATTGCATCACTCGCAACAAGAAAGTACGCATATTTCTCTCAGGACGTGGCAGGCAGCAGAATTTCCGACCTGTTGAAGTTGATCACATTCTCCATCCCGATTATCGGAAAAGCGGGCCACTACACAACTATGATCGACTATAACGGAACACGGAATGAAGCAGGATTTCATGTGGCTCAGTGGAAAGGATTCGACTACCCGACCATTATCTACCATCATGGGGCAGCCGAAGGGTCATATGATCTCAGCTTCAACAAAATTCTTGCAAATGAAAGACATCTGATCGATGCCAATCTCATAGGCATTCAAGCGATGTTCAATCATAACAACCTTGAGTTCATGCAGAGCATACGTTCACTTGCAAACTACTGCTTGTTACTAGCTAGTTCGACCAAGCTTATTGAGGCGATTATTTGCCAAATCAGGACCAAGAGCAACGCAAACATCGTAGTTGCAGGAACCAGTTTGGGAGGCTTTGTCACTAATCTGCACTGCACCTATTATCAGAGTGCAGACTCCTATGTTCCGCTTCTTGCCGGTGCAAGACTCGGCGATGTGTTTCTCAACAGCGCCTATAGTAAAGTAACGGCAAAGAGTGCTCTCTCTCATAAGCATGAAATTCTTGGTTGTCTCAACTTTGAGATCGATTTTAAAGAACGAGAGAGATCGAAAGTGTTTCCACTCTTATCTAAATACGATCAGATAATCACCTACGATGTACAGAGGCAGGACTTCAAGCCAGATACTGTAAGGACAATCTTATATGGTCATGCAACAGGAGCCACAAAATTCAAGACGTTACGAGAGCATATTCTCTCGCACCTATGATGAGATATATATGTTCACTGAGCTAATACAACAGGTGTCGACTTGAACCCAATACCCATTCTATCCACCCCGAGATCTATCAGTTCAAAGAAATGCTCTTGGGTCCTGATGCCTCCAGACCCTTTGACCAGGCATCTTCCTTGTGCAGCTTGTATCATGGTTTTGATGACCTCTGTGGTAGCGCCAAGGTTTCTCTCTCCTGTATAGAAGCCGGTCGAGGTCTTTACAAAGTCAGAGCCTGCCATGCATGCAATGTCCGTCGCTCTTGCAACCTGATCAAGATTCAAGGCATCAGTTTCTAATATCACCTTGAGCTTGGTTCCATAGCTGTGAACCACGTCCGCTATAGCGGCTATCTCAGCTTGTACATCGGTGTACAAACCACTACAAATCCACCCATAGTTGGCTACAATATCCAGATCCTCGATGTCCCCGTCCCTACAGATAATTTCTGCCTGCACAATCTTGCTCTCTGTAGTCGACGTACCGAAAGGAAAGTCACAGACCACACAAATTCCAGTTTGTCCGTCCTTGCAAAGCTTTCTTGCAATCGGAAGACTCGAAGGATTAATGCAAACCGTCTTGCACTTATACGCGATACCCTCTTGAATGTGCTGGTGAATTTGGGCAACCGTAAAGTCTGGTTTTAAAACTGAATGGTCGATGTACGAGGCAAGTTCTTCTGTAGTCATCATAGTAGCTTTCTTTTCATATCTCATGATTCTGCTCCGATTAGATTCAAACGTTATAAATGTATCATACATTTAAAATATATGATGAAGATTAGAATTTCAAGCTTCTGCTTGCCTTCATGGATTCAAATGCCTGGAAAACTGCACGTTGCTTTGCGGGTGCTTGGCTTTGGCATAGAGGTTCAGACGGAACACACAGGTGTCTGCCCTTGTCGTTGACGTGGTATACTCATACACCTGCCCACTATAAAGGTAGCTTATGCGTTCAATATGGAAACCCGGCATGAGTTTATTCCGGCAGTGCAGTTTTTCAGCAACATGCTCATCGATGATGATTGCCTCTATTGTTTCAACAGCATGATCGAGACCCAACATATACTTGCTCTGCAGCGTGTCATAGAGCGAAGTGTGTGTAAAATCGTACTTCTCAATTTCCGGGCATAGGAAATAGGGAATATGGGTGATTTCCATTAAGAGTGGAACGTTGTCAGCACAACGCAATCTTTCGAGGCGAAAAACCTTTGTTGCAGAATCGGGTAATTGCAATTTCTGGATGAGCTTCTCATCAGCTTCAACTATGCTGCACGATAGTACCGTTGATGAAGGCTCTGCACCCGTTTCGCGGATGCTCTCTGTAAAATTGTATAGGTAGTCGATATTCCTTCCAATTTTCTTCTCTGCAATAAATGAACCTTTGCCACGAAATCGAATAAGAAGCCCCTCCTCAACTAGCTGGGACAAGGCCAGTCGAACAGTGGTCCTACTGACATGCAGGATATCACAAAGCTCAGTCTCCGAGAGCATCAAATCACCTGCACAGAAGACTCCTGCTTGAATCTGGTATTTGATATAGGAATACAACTGAGTGTAAAAGGGGACAGAATGCAATGTTGAGAATTGGAATGTCTGCATTACATATTCTTTACTGATCATTAAGATACTCCTATAGACAGGTTGCATAACAACCTAGCGATGTATGATAGGATACCTAGTAGCATTTGTACAGTGTCCAATTGTGGTTTATTTATCCCTGATCTTAGGAAAAAACATACCTGTCCTCTTTTGATACTCCTTATAGGAATCACCAAACCTAATCACGAGATCTTGCTCCTCCAGAAAGCACCAAAGAATCCATATCGGTACATAGAAGCAGGAAACAAAGGTAAGCAGGGGAGAATTAAGGAGAAGAGCTATCGTGAACCAGGTTGCAAGCTCCCCTACCGCCTGAGGATGCCTGATCTTCTCATATACTCCCCCATACATCACATGATTCTTATCAGGGCTGAGTGTTTCCTTACCAGCATCCTTCAATGCTTTTTTGCTCAACAAGGCTGCAGGTATTCCAATGCTAAGAGCGACAGCTATCCTCACCACCAAAGGCCATTGATACCGTAGTGGGAAAGGGTCAAAATCCACAGGCAACCAACGATATGCAATGAAATGTATTCCAGCAAGACTCATGGAAACAGATGCACCTTTTCTGTAAAGCCGGGCCCGTCGATACGGTTGTGCCTTGTTTTTCAGCTCATCCTTTGCAGGCCTGACAGAGAGGCTATACAATATGCTGAATGTAATTGACCATACCACCAAAAATAGGAAATTGAAGATGCTTGCCATACTGCTCCTCCGTATATATTCTCACTCTTTCACGATAAAGGCTGAACTGAGGGATGTCCAGAATACGAGAAAAGTAAAAGAAATGTTATGTATCGTATGTCAACCGGTTGACATATGATTTAACAACACGCATAGTAACATCAAAACAATGAAGAGAGGCTGACATGAAACAAGGTATCATGCTTATCACCTATCCGGATTCTCTCGGGGCAAATCTTATCCAATTGGATGAAATTCTTAAGACCTATTTCTCAAAAGCAATTAAGAGCATACACATATTACCCTTCTTTCCTTCTTCAGGCGATAGAGGATTTGCCCCCCTGCATTATGAGAGCGTTGATCCTCGCTTTGGTACTTGGGAGGATATTGACCGCCTTGCCAAGCGCTATGACCTAGTTTTTGATTATATGATCAACCATATATCGGCTCAGAGTCCGCTCTTGCTCAACTACATGCAGGACGGCCCCTATGCATCACAGAAGGACCTCTTCATTGACTATGATGAGTTCTTTGAAGGAAACCCCACCGAAGAGGAAGTTGGTCGAATCTATAAACGCAAACCCAAAGACCCCTACCATACCGTAACCTTTGCAAATGGGGAGACAAAAAAACTTTGGTGTACCTTCAGCGAACAACAAATCGACCTCAATGTGCAAACAGAATTGGGACAATCCTTCTTGATGGAAAATCTTAAGCGTCTTGCAAGCCATGGAGCAAAACTCGTCAGATTGGATGCGTTTGCATACGCTGTTAAAAAACGGGGTACCGACTGTTTCTTTGTGGAGCCTGAGACGTGGACCTTGATGGACAAGTGCCGAGCTATGGTAGAACCGTTCGGTTCTGACGTCCTGCCGGAAATCCATGAGCACTACTCAATTCAGCTTAAACTAAGTGGGAAAGGATTTGCAGTGTATGACTTTGCGCTTCCCATGCTGATGCTCAACGCCCTGTATTTTCATCAGACACAATACTTGAAGCATTGGTTCTCCATCTGTCCGAGAGACCAATACACCACCCTCGACACCCATGACGGTATCGGGGTGGTTGATGTCTACGGTCTGCTTCCGGATGAGGAGATTGAGCGGACTAAAGATCATTTATATACCTATGGGGCTAATGTCAAACGCATTTACAACTCTGAGAAGTACAACAACCTGGATATTTACCAGATCAACTGTACCTACTACAGCGCACTCGGCGACAACGATCGAGCGTATCTATTGTCCAGGGCTGTACAGTTCTTCAGTCCTGGAATTCCCCAAGTATATTATGTCGGAATGCTTGCCGGAAAGAATGATCTAGCTCTGCTTGAGAATACAAAAGAGGGCAGAAACATCAATCGTCACTACTACAGCAAAGAGGAGATTGAGCAGGAAGCAGCAAGGCCTGTGGTGAAAGCTCTCGTTCTGCTGATGGAGCTCAGAAGCTCCCATCCTGCATTTGAAGGAATATTTGAGATGAAAGAAACTGATGATGAAGAACACCTGACAATTTGGTGGGAACATCAAGACAGAACTATTACCCTGGAGGCTGATTTTAAGAACTATGGGTTCATCATTAGTGAAAATGATTCAGTATTGATGAGGCTCTGAGATGGCTACCATCAAGGATGTTGCTCAAAAAGCAGGGGTTACAGTAACCACTGTATCCAGAGTTATGAACAATCGTGGATATTTGAGTGAGAAGACCAAGCAAAAAGTGGCTCTTGCCATGCAAGAACTCGATTACCATCCCAACGAGATAGCTCGTTCCTTATTTCAAAAACAGACCTCCTTCATCGGAGTGATTGTCCCCTCCTTGTTGCATCCATACTACTGTGAATGCATCAACTATCTGGAGCAGTATGCAGCTTTAAACAATCTCAAACTCTTGGTTTGCAATGCACAAAGAAATGTGCAAAAAGAGCTTGAGTACATTGAGATGCTTAAAGCCAACCAGGTCTCGGGAATCATACTGGCCACCCATAGCCATACCCTGGTAAGCCAATTGCAGAAATTACCCGTTGTAACCCTCGAACAATCGATCAGCAACAACATCCCCGCTATCCTCATCGACAACTACAAAGGAGGAACACTGGCAACGGAACACTTGATTGCCTCCGGCTGTAAAATCTTGGCGATGATCAGCTCAAGCCGATCCAATGAGGAACGGGCAAAGGCATTCGTAAATTGCTGTGAAAAAGCCAATGTTCCTTATCGTGTCTATTCTTCATCGCCCGGACAGTTCAACCAACTCTCCTATCACAACCTAATCAATACAATTCTCGACCAAAACCCAGCAGTAGAGGGTATTTTTGCCTCAAGCGATATTATTGCTGCTCAAGTAATACAAGCCTCAGCCCAAAAAGGACGCATAGTCGGAAAAGACCTCAAATTGGTAGGGTTTGACGACATCCAGCTTGCAGGGATGCTCAGCCCTTCATTGACAACTATCCACCAACCGATCAAGGAGCTTTGCGAGGCTGCCATACAAGCGCTGCTTAGTCCTCCGTTACAGAAAAAAACTGTATTCGACGTGAGTCTTGTCAAACGTCAGAGCTGTTGATTTTAGACAACGTTGCATTTATTCTTGAACTCACGAGGAGAGACCCCAACCATCTTCTTGAACATCACACTGAAATATCGCTGGTCACGATAGCCCACTTGATCAGAAACTTCATAAATACGCATACTGGGCTCTGACAACAAGCAGCAAGCCTTTTTGATGCGGAAATTCTGCAAGTACTCCACTATCGTATAGCCGGTAACCTCCTTGAAAATCCTACTGATATGACTTTCACTCAGCAAGGTCGCATTCGCTACATCCAGTACTCCGATATCCTGTGCATAGTGTTCTTCAATGAACCTGACTGCACAGGACACTTGGGCTTCGGTGCAAGAAGTTCCGCCGGCAAGATACTCTTTGAACAGCATTATCCTGCTGTCATCCATATTTGACATGTGCCGCTCAAGTTTTTCATACTCTTTCTGTGCCACCACCTTCTCGCAGGTCTTTTTGAGAACCGTGCTGAACTCATCATCGTTCAAGGGTTTTGAAACATAATCGACGACCCCTAGATGGATGGCCTTCCTGGCATACTCAAACTCATTATAGGCGGTAAGAATGATAAACAATGCTTTTGTCTTTCCTTTCAGCTGTTCAATCATGGCAAGGCCATCCAGATCGGGCATCCTGATGTCAGTAACAACAATATCGGGTTGCAACTGCTCAATTATCCGTACACCACTGATGCCGTCTCCAGCTTCACCGACTACCTCACAACCACATGATTCCCAATTGGTTGTAAAGACAATCCCCTTACGCAGCAATAATGAATCTTCAACCACTACCACACGAATCATGAACAATTCCCCTTTGTTCTTTGCTTTGCGAAATATTCCATGGTATCAACATAGGGAAAAACAATCTCTACACAGGTCCCATGATTTTTTGCACTCGAGATGTGAAGACTTTGCCTATCTCCATAGTAAAGTCGAAGCCGATGTCTGATATTTTGTAAACCAATACTGTTCTTTGAACCTGATTGCAATGAACCGTCCATCCCTCCTCCATCATCACAGACTTCAAGATGACACTGTCCGCCCTGTATGCCCCCCTTGATATGAATAATACAATGGCGAGAGACAGTGCCCATCCCATGGATAATCGCATTCTCAACAATAGGCTGAATGATCAATTTGGGAATCAGACAAGAGCGAACCTCATCTGACACTTCCAATGAGTAGGAGAATCTTTCTGGATAAATAATTTGCTGGATACCCAAATAAGACTGGATGACCATCAATGCAGTATCAACCGTTTCAATGTCACCCCCGGTATGAATATTGTTCTTCAACAGAGTTCCCAAATGAGCAACGACCTGGTTAATCTGGGTATTCATTCCAAGCTTTGAGAGATAGTTGATACTATCTAGCGTATTATAAAGAAAATGAGGATTTATTTGGGCTTGCAACTGCCTGATCTCAGCAATCCTCAATCGATCCTGTTTTTCAAGATTTTCTGCAAACAACCGATCGAGGTTCTCTATCATCTTATTCAAACCCTCTCCAAGCAGATGCATCTCATCCTGCCCTCCAACAAAAACTCGCGCCTGCATGTTGCCTGTTTCAACCTTCTTCATAACCCCTACAATTTCTGAAACGGGATGACTGATAGAACGTGCAACAAGGGAAGAAACAAGAAAGCATAAGAGCAGTGCAACGAATGCTAAAATAGTGGTCACTATCATAATATAGGCATTATTCTCCAGCACAACACCAATCGGCATTCCAGAGACAAGCAACATATCATACGTATCCAATGATGCTACAGCCATCATATATCTATTGTTTTCAACCTGCTGAAGGAATCCTTGCAAAGGTTCGCGAGAGAGTAACATCCGATAATCAGCAGAGAGGAATGGAGTCTTCTTTCCGAATCCCAGGTTGTCAAAGATCAAGTACTGTTGATTTGTGATAATCGCATGGGAAACCGGGATTCCCAATGACTCAAGATCCATGATGCTGAAAAGTGTAGCCTCGGGAATATCAATGATGACAAACCCCACTATCCTGCCAGTAAGCGGGTCTCGAACTGCACTTCCGATGGATAAGGCAATCAGCTTGCCCCCTTGATTGCGATATCTGTTTGGATACACAACCGGTTCATGAGATATTGAGAGCTGTCTCAAGAGGCCCCAATCAGAAAAAGTCGCAGGGTTATACAGAACCGGCAATACTGAAGTAGAGATTATTTTTGAACCATCTGAAGAGACTGAATGAATTTCATAGGAAGATGTGCTGCCGGCCGGCAGGAGATACATCCTGCGATACAGTTCTTGCTTATGAGTTTCGATATCCAAAAACTCTTCGGAGAACATTCTCAACAGTACAGGATCTTGAGTAAAAAGCTGAAGCCGTGCTGTAAGATCTTCCAAGACACGAGACACATTTCCTGTAGTGGTTACAACACCGGCAACAACCTGATTATTAAGATTGTTCATAGATATACGTACAGATATCAACATGGTGAACACGCCCAATAATACAATCGGGACGATGCTCACCAGCATGAAATTTGACAGTAGTCGTATAAAAAACGTCTTTCTCACTTGAATCCTCAATAAAGGAAAGTATATCACACGATTGATACGTCTTTCTTGTTCGTCTTCATGAATATAAAAAGTGAACACGCTGTAGTGATCGACAGAATTGAAGCCAAAGCAGCTGCAGTACCAAAACTATTTCTCACAACCTCGGTATAAATTGCTACCGCGATAGTCGCCGTCTTTCCTGTATACAACATAATGCTTGAACTCAACTCATTGATGCAGGTAATCCAACTGAGAATTGCTCCAGAGATGACTCCAGGAGCCATGATCCTGACTGTAACATTCCAGAATGTTTTCATCGGCGTAACACCCAAGCTTACTGAGGCCTCCTCAATACTCGGGTCCATCTGATGAAGGAATGCACTGCTAGAGCGTACGGTAAACGGAAGTTTTCGTACAACATAAGCAATGATCAAGATGGAAGGTGTTCCAGTAAGCAATAAAGGAGGATTGTTAAAAGCAACCAACAAGCTGATGCCCAAAACAGAACCAGGAATTACATAGGGGAACATTACCAGAATATCGAGGGCAACCGCTGTCTTGCCCTTCTTACGCACGATAAGATAGGCAATCAACATGCCAAAGATGACGATGAGGACAATGGCTATCGATGAATAGAGATAGGTGTTACCAATCGGCTTGGAAAGACGATGCATGATGTTGCGATAACTATCCAGACTGAATCCACCAGTGAAGACGGGTCCTCGGGTTCCGATGAATGAGGTGATTACCACAACCACCTGGGGAAGGATGGAAAAGCCTACAACCAAAAACACAGGCAAGGAGGCCAAAAATCGACGAAAACCTTTCAGTTGCACCACAAGAGGAGGGCGCATCGAAGTCATCGTATAATTCTTCTTGGCAACCAGATACCGTTGCAGCAAGAGCACAAGCGTAGAACAGCAGACGATGACGACACTCAACGCACTGGCCAAGTTGGCATTACCCCCCATTTCTGACATGTACTCTTCATATATTAATACAGGAAGAACTTTATACCCTTCTCCTATCAACATCGGGGTTCCGAAATCGGCCAAAGAGGTCATAAATACAATTATCGCTCCGGCGGCTATTGAAGGAAACACGACTGGCAACGTGATGGTTCTCAGTCGTCTGAGCATTGGAGAACCGAGGCTCTCAGCCGCCTCCTCCAAAGAACGGTCGATACTGGTCATGGCGCCAGAAACATAGAGATAGATATACGGATACATCATCAGAGTAAAAATGATGATGATTCCTCCTCTTCCGTATATGGTGGGAATGACAATACCAATCGAGGAGAGAGCTTTTGTCAAGAAGCCAGCCCTTCCGAACAGGACTATCCATGAATATGCCCCGATGAACGGAGGAGACATCAATGACATGATAATCAAAACATGCAAAACCCGTTTTCCGTAAATATTATAGCGAGTCATTAAATACGAGAGAGGAACACCAATAACCAAGGTGGTGAACATGGTTGTCAGCGCAACAGAAAGGCTTCGTTGCAGAGTCGTAAAATAATACGGAAGAGTAAAGAAATCCAGATAATTGGTAAGCGTCGGACCTTGGACAGAGGGAGAAAAGAAACTCTGGAATATCAATGAAGAGAATGGAAACACCAAGAATAAACCTAATGACAGCAAGACAAGAACACGGGTAAGGCTCCAAAATCCTAAAAACCTCTGAAAAGCTTGAGCAATGGCATTCTGTGCATCTGACCTCTGAATCATAGGAGTACCTCCTGTGTAGAGGCATCATATACACTGCAGGCTTCAAGACGGAAATTGACATGTACACGGCTTCCATTGGCCTTCAAGGTTGCCATTTCAGTGGAATATTCATTTACCTCAATGGTACGGCCATTGTCCAAATCAACTTCATAATTTACAAAATCCCCGAGGAAGGTAGCGAGACTGATACTGCCCGGCAATCCTTTTTCAGAGAAAAAGCAATGCTCTGGTCGGACAGAGAGAGAAACCTTGCCCTGAAAGGGTTTGGAAGTTGCATAGGTACATGCCAACGTATTCTCAATGATCAAAGATCCTTCCTTGTTGTCTTTTGTCGTGTCCAGTGTCGCTTCGAGAAAGTTTGAGGTCCCGATAAACCCTGCAACGAAGGGATTCGCAGGATGTCGATAGATTTCTGAAGGGGAACCGATCTGCATGATCTTTCCGTCTTTCATAACTGCAATGCGATCACTGATAGCCAATGCTTCCTCTTGGTCGTGAGTGACATAGATGGTGGTTATGCCAAGACGCTGTTGCAATTTCTTGATGATAGTACGCATCTGCACCCTGAGTTTTGCATCTAGGTTGGAGAGCGGTTCATCCATCAACAACAGGCCGGGCTCAATGACAACTGCACGGGCTAAAGCAACACGTTGTTGTTGTCCTCCTGATAATTGTGCGGGCTTTCGTTCGGCAAGCGGCCCGATTTGCACCAGGTCCAAAGCATTCTTCACTTTCTCAGAAATTTCTGAAGCTCCTACTTTGCGTGCTTTCAATCCGTAGGCAACATTCTCAGCAACGCTAAGATGGGGAAATATTGCATAGTTCTGAAACACCATCCCCACATCTCTCTTATGTGCCTCTACGTTGTTGATCACCCGCTGATCGAATGCAATGGTTCCCTCATCAATTGTGTTGAATCCAGCAATCATTCTCAGCAGGGTGGTCTTTCCACATCCCGACGGGCCTAGCAAGGTGAAGAATTCACCTTTATTGATGGAAACACTAACCTTGTTGACCGCAGTAAAATCGTTGTATCGTTTTACCGCATCGTTGATATGTACAGCATGATTCATTTCTGTTTTTCTCCAATGGTATGTTGCACAGAAGCCCGAACAGGATTCGGGCTTCTGAATGAGTCACAGGCAAGCTGTGTTCTTTCACTTATCTCCCAACTACGATGTTCTTCCACTGGGAAATGATCTCTGCTTTTTTCAAGGAAGCCCACTCGAAGTCATAATCAACCAATTTGATTGACGACATCTGAGGTAATCCTTTAGGAGGATTTACATCGTCTCTGACAGGACGGCGATTGAATTGTTCACTCATCGTCCTCTGGTTCTCTTCACCGAGCATGAAGTCCACAAACAGCTTGGCATTCTCAAGGTTCTTTGCACCCTTGATGATTGCAATCGAATCGGGGACGGCCGAAGTTCCTTCTTTTGCATAGACCATGCCGACATTAGCACCGGCAAGCACATACGTCTGTACTGATTTTTCCTGGGTCAAACCAAGGGCATATTCTCCATCAGCAACCAGTTTATAAGCATTGGATGAACTACCTTGAATCTTGCCGTCAAGATTAGCGACAAACTTGCGCACAAAATCCCATCCCTGTCCATCATCCTTTCCTATAGCCTGAATCATGGTACAAAGCAGTGAATAAGCGGAGCCTGATTTTGCAGGATCAGCATACGCAATCCTACCTTTCCATTTTGGGTCAAGCAAATCCATCCAACCAG
This sequence comes from uncultured Sphaerochaeta sp., assembly GCA_964547185.1. GTDB lineage: Bacteria > Spirochaetota > Spirochaetia > Sphaerochaetales > Sphaerochaetaceae > Sphaerochaeta. Next base: position 36,320 of record CAZJMG010000028.1, on the reverse strand, counting down.
TAGGAACCTCATCTTCGCGTACCAGATTCTTGTTGTACATGATGACCACAGGAACCGGGGACTCGCCAATCCACTTTTTGTCTGCTGCTTTGCTTGCTACAGGAATCAGGTTGTCGTACTTGGAGACAAAGGTCTCGAAATATCGAGCGTATGCTGCTGCAGACTCTGCACCACCACCCCAAAACACATCGCCAAGGGGATTGGCGCTCTCTGCTTCAATCCTCTTGAGCAACTCTCCAGAACCAGCAGCAACTACGTCAACCTTGATACCGGTGGCATCCTCAAAGGCTTTCACTCCGGCGTTTAACGGTCCTGCCTCATGTGGGCAATATACCGTTACAGACCCTTTTACTTGCGATGCATCCACTTCTTTCGCTCCACCGGCAAACAACAATCCAGATACTCCGACAGTACATGCTATAAGCATGATCACAATGGCTTTCTTCATACGAGCCTCCTTATTTTTTTCGTGGCAACAACACCACACAATAGAATTACCTGACACTCAGGGCATGAAAAACCCAGCCCCCCTTATCCAAGGACCATGAAACAGAAACAATCTTTGCTACTTATCGTTTGTGGTGTTCGAGTATCTTACTCCACGCTCTTAGTATTGCTGCCTTGTTGGTTGCCGCCCAAGCAAGATCATACTCGACCAGTCGAATTTCATTCATTTCAAGAAGACCCTTTGGAGGAGGCAACCCCTCTCGTACAGGTCTCCTATTATATAAAGTCGCCATGACACGTTGGTTCTCAAATCCAAGAATAAAATCAATGAACTGCAATGCCAAATCATATCTCTGTGTGCCCTTGACTATAGCAACAGCATCAGGGACTGAAGAAGTGCCTTCACCTGGATAGGAAATAGCAATGGTTGCACCATTATTAATAGCGGTCGTTGCTGATTTTTCCTGTGTAAGGCCGATATAAAATTCGCCTTGCGCAACAAGCGAATACGCATCGGAGGAGGAGCTAAGGATTCGGCCATCAAGGTTTTCTACCAATTGGTCTATATACGTCCATCCCCCATTCCCGGCTCCCCCCATTGCACTGAGCATGGTACAAAGCAACGTATAGGCAGAACCTGATAATGTTGGGTCTGCATAGGCAATCTTGCCTTTCCACATAGGATCTAAAAGCGAAGCCCAATGAGTAGGAACCTGTTCAGGACCGACTAGGATTGTGTTGTAGATGAGCACTACAGGAGCGGGGGATTCTCCTATCCAAAGATCATCAGAACCCCGATACAATTCGGGAATAGAGGAGGTATCCAGACCTACAATTGGTTGAAACAAATCTGCATTGGCCTCGATGGATTCAGAGCCTCCACCCCAGAAGACGTCACAAGCAGGATACTCATGATTCAAGTTCTTGCGTATCTGTCCAAGTAATTCACCAGTCCCGCCTTGTACTACAGTGACCAAGATTCCGTAGGTTTCCTGGAACTCCTTAACGGCAGTCTCTACAGGTTCCAATTCATGGGGAGTGAAGATGATAAGTCTTTCATCCACAATCTCGGGTTGAGACTCTTTTTGAGCTGCAGCAAACATCCCATTGGGAGAAAACAGCATGAGTACTATCGCTGCCATGCAAAATGCTCTTTGATGCAATGTAAAGCAGATCAATGCCATTCCCTCCTTTGTTGTAAAACAGAGTATCATGGCAAGTATGGGTAAACAACCGAGACATGTCTGCTATTTTGTTTAGAATCCTCTTATGCTGTACAGCTTCATTTCCTTTCTTTCTGCACTATCGTCTGATAAGATTGTGTTAAAGAAGGATACAGTATGGCAAATAGAAATCTCTTTCATCCTGAACGTTTCCAAGGAAATGGAAGAACACACTCATATTTTGAGGGGTGGTATTTCAAGATTGCAGTTCTCTCAGACCAACAGGAAACCCTTGCCTTGATACCGGGTATCAGTCATTCTGACGACGGCTTAGAGCGACATGCCTTCATCCAGGTAATCAGCAGCAAAGAACAAAAAAGCTGGTATATTCGCTTTCCCTATGATGTATTCTGTGCAAGCGACTCCACCTTTTCGATTTCCATCGACCACAACACCTTTTCAACTGAGCACCTTTCCGTGCATTTGAAAACTGACGACCTGATATTGGACGTTGAGTGTGCATTCAAGGATATACACCCCTTCCCTGTCTCTCTGCGAGCTCCTGGGATCATGGGGTGGTATGCCTATGTACCCAGAATGGAATGCTTTCATGGTGTCGTATCCACTACTCATACTGTTGAAGGTTCCATCAACCTGAATGGAAGATCCATCGTCTTGCTGGAGGCTAACGGGTATATCGAGAAAGATTGGGGAACCTCTTTTCCAAAAGCATGGATCTGGATGCAGGCCAACTGTTTCCAGACCAAAAATCTTTCTACGATGCTCAGCATTGCAAAGATTCCTTTTGCAAAGCGCACCTTTCTTGGTTTTCTCGGTTTTATACAGCTTCCTGATCGTCTGCTTCGTTTTGCTACGTACACGAAAGCTTCAATCCTTTCACTGCAAAGTACTGAAGATAGTGCATCTGTAATACTGCAAACAAAAGAACATCAGTTGCACTTTGACGCCGCCCTTGGGAATGCCTCAAAGCTGACGGCACCAAGAAACGGAGTCATGGATAGAACCATCAAAGAGAGTGTTGCAGGGACCTTGCAATTAACCATCTACGACAGAGCCAACACCATGCTTCTGCAAGAGACAAGCACGCTCGCAGGAATAGAGTTGAGCGAGGCTGGTTCTCTCATGGATTGAAACGAGTCTCTATTGTATACTCTATCCATGACAGCTATTCAAACCTTGATGGGATCTACATTGGAGCAATATTTCATTGCATTTATTTTGCTCGTAGCTACGGTGATTATTCTTTTGATCTCCAATACAATCCTTGGCAAACGCATTGCCAAACTTGAAGGCATGAAGATCAAGGATAAGGAGAGTGTAAAGCCGACACAGTTGCCGATTCTACGTTTTTTCAAAAGAATTGCAATCCCACTCATCTTTCTGGCGGTTCTTTCCTTTTCCATTCGCATAGCTGCATTCAATGAGCAACTGCAAAAAATTGTGCAGATCATCTTTGCCATCGTGGTAACGATCATCATCGTTCGTTCATTCAACAAAGCCTTGGAACTGAGTTTTGCCAAGTATTTTGAGAAAGAGTATGCAAATCATGAACACGAGAAGAATCTCAAGCCCCTGCTCTCTTTTGTGAAACTCATGATGTGGGTTATCGGCTTTCTGCTTTTGATCAGCAATCTCGGGTTCAACATCACCACCGCATTGGCTGGCCTTGGGATTGGCGGTATTGCCGTTGCCATAGCAGCACAGGGCATACTTGGCGATTTATTCAGCTACTTCGTAATCTTCTTCGACCACCCTTTTGCGCTTGGCGATTTTATCGTGTTTGGGGATAAAGCAGGCATCGTAGAACGAATCGGCATTAAGAGCAGCAGGATCAGAGTTCTCAGCGGGGAAGTGTTGATTATTGCCAATTCCGACCTCACCAGCAGCAGAATCCACAATTACAAACAGATGCAGAGAAGAAGAATTGTGTTCTCTATCTCCGTTCCTCTCGAAACGGATGCAGCAAAACTGGAAATGATTCCTTCAATCATCAAAGAGATCATCAACTCAGTCGAGGTTTTGCCTGGTGTGACTTGTGATCGTTGTCATTTCCAGAGTATCGGAGCTTCAGCGTTCATATTCGAAACAGTATACTACGTTCCTGTTCCTGAATATGTTGCCTACATGGAGGTGAATCAAGAAATCAATCTCAAGCTAGTCAAACGCTTCAAGCAGGAAGGGATTGAGTTCGCCTACCCAACCCAACGGATTCTCCCTGTTTCTACACTCAATCAAATGACCTGACTTAAGTTCTCGCCATCAGCACTAAGAATCTTATCCATCTCCTGATGAACGATCGGCGTCAAGTCTCCAAAATCAAAAAGGGTTCTGAGCCGCTTGAAAAGCGGTCTTACAAAATGTCTGAGCTGGCTCTGATCCTTTTCCAATGTCGACTTGCTTTGTAGCACCAAGACAGTGACCGAAGAGGGGGAGTTGTACGTGCCGACCTCGACAAAACCAAACTTCTTGTACAACTTGAGTGTTTTTACATCATCACTGAAAACATCGATAATCAACTCCTCAATCCCTACTGCACGTGCAAGGAGGAACACAAGAATAATCAACCCGATTGAAGCAGAGGTGTTGCGCATCTCCGGCAAGACGGCAAGGCGAATAATCTCGGCGCATTTCTTGGTCTTCAATACCGACTCGATATCAAAATACTTAGAGATGGGAAGCGGCCAGAAGTGTTCGCTGGTCATCAAAGACACGGTACCTACCGGCTGCAGGCCCTTGAAAGCAAGGATATGCATCGCTTTCTCATCGACCTTACGGTGAATCGATTCCTCGATATATCCCTTCTCCCCGACAAGTACCTTGCGTTGGATGAAGAACACATCGTTCATTCCATTTGTGTCATCGACCAAGTTGAATCTGATACCATCACGTCCTGCCTCATCAAGGGGGAAAATGGTGGTAAATTCTGAGCCTGCTCCCTGCTCGCTTCGCACCCTGATTCTACCACCCATCTTCTCCACGACACTATAGCAATTCGAGAGTCCAAGGCCTGTTCCCTTGCCTGGAGCCTTGGTAGTGAAGAAGGGTGTAAAAATCTGACTCATATACTTTTCCGGGATTCCACACCCCGTATCTTGTACCTTGATTTGCACAAATCCATCTTTCTCGATGCAGGTGAGGGTAAGGGTTCCTTTTCCGTCCATCGCTTGCAAGGCATTAACAATCAGATTCAAGAACAGTTGTTGCAGTTCTCCTTCATTCGCCTCAATGTAGGGTAACGCATGATAATTTCGCTCAATCTGGATATTCTCCGCATCCAGCCCACGCTTTGCGAGACGCAGGGCAAACTCAAGTACGCGGATCAATTCAACTTGTTGGGTTTCCTTTTGCTCTTCCTTGCGACTGTAGATTGACAATTCCTTGATGACATCGCTTGCCGTTTTTGAGTAGGTAAGAATATCGTTGACGTATTCAAGATGCGGATGAGACGGCTCCAACTCAGAAAGCATAATCTCTGCAGTCCCTACTATTCCAGCCAACGGATTATTCAGTTCATGGGCGATTCCCGCCGCCAAGGTTCCTATTCCAGCCATTTTCTCTGTTCTGACAAGTTCTTCCTGCAGATGCTTCTGTTCGGTAATATCACTGATGATCTCGACAAACACACTCTTCGACTTGTCCGCAGAACGAACCGAGTGATATTGAAAGGAGAACACTTTCTCTTCAACATCTGCTTCGGTTTCTTGAAGAACCCCTGTATGCAAGCATTCAAGCCCTTGGCAGAACGGACAGGGCCGGCTTCGATGAAAAAAAGATCGATAACACTTGTTTCCGATCATCGCTTCTCGTTTCTGACCGAAGAAATTCACCGCTGCAATATTCACTTCTTGGATGATGTAGTCGATATCAATCAAGCAGACAGGCGATGCAATGCCGTTGAAGATGGCCTCAAGCTTATTCTTGCTCATGGTAAGCTCATCTCCTTGGATACGAAGCTGCTCAAAAGAGAGCGCGTTCTCCAAGGAAAGGCTGCTTTGGGAAGCTAGAATTTCCAAGGCTTCTCGTTCAATCTCGCTGATCAAGGCCTTGGTGTGGTCGTATCCGATCAGGATGTAGCCTGCAATCTGCTTTCTGAAGACAAGAGGGATCAGAACATCTGCTTCAGGAAGATCGGTACTGATCTCAAGGCGCTTCTCATCTGGATCAACAGTCATAACTGCTGATACGTTTTCCCTTTTACAGACCTCAAGACGATGCTTCAAGTCCTCAGAAAAAGAGAACTGCACCTCGTCTCCGATTCCTATCTTGGTCAAACAGTTTTCATGAGAGACCATGAAGAATTTATTCCCATCATCGAGTCGCTTGGCAAGAAACACAACCCAATCGGCTTTCAGGCCCGTGATGAGGTTGTGCACCACCTCATCGCCCAATTGATGCAGATTTACTATGGTGGTCAAGCGTTTACTCAGATTCTTGATGGTCATCTGGTAGGGATGGCGCTTGGGGATGATTACATTATCCACCAAGTAGGAGAACAAGTTGCGCAGAGGATGCACAATCAGAACGGTAGCAACTCCTAAAATTATAGAAAGTTGTACAATATTCCCTGGGTCAAAACGGTTGTTGAAGTGCTTGATCACCAAAAAAATGAATATATATAGAACTGAGACAGCCAAGGTAAGGAAGGTCGAAAACATAATCGACAAGCCAAGGCGAGAGTAATTGATCAGTTTATATTTATAGATTGTATAAAACAGAAGAACTGCGTTGATAGTGGCAGCAAATATGTCCACGGGGTATCGTCCAATCTCAGGAAAGACGTTCATGAAAATCCCAACGAGCATGACCAATACTCCGACCAAGGGAAGCACAATATTTCTCTGCACTCCTTGTTTTGAACGTCGCTTAACTCCAAAAAGAAGCATCAAGAGGGTAAAAACCAGATATACATAGCTCAAAGAATAAGCCGAGAGAGCCCCTGGAGCGAGCTCATAAAAAAACTCGCCTCCTTCCAGATAGCCTGCGTCGGCAACAATGCTTCCGGTAAAATTTAGATACATCAAGGGAATGAGAAAAAGATAACTGGATTTGATTGCCAAGCGTATAATTTTTCTGTGTATGTCCAGAATATCCACCACGAAACTGCACAATGCATAAGGAACCGCCAAAAGTCCGATAAGCATGAACCTATTCCAGAACAACGGCGTCATGATTGGGCTATTGAGTCTCATCATCATCGATCCGAAGCTCCAGATTGAGACAAATACCATGTACATCTGGAAGGACCAATAGAAACGGTCTTTTTTATATTGCAGGAATCCAAAGACTACAAAAGAGACATATAACACAAACGCCATGGCAGGAATGATGGTTAGTACATCGAAAATCATGAGGATTCCTCTATTTTTCTTTTAAATTTGCGAAATTTGTTATATTATAGAGGCAATTTATGGAATTAATCAAACTATTTTTGCTCGGCGCTAGTGGTTATTTGCTTGCAGGGTTATACGATATTGCATTACTGTATAGAAAAGAACTCATCAGCAAGATTTTCTATCTTGGGTTCTTTATTACGGCCATTCCTTTTGTTTTTCTTTTTCTGACTTATTCATCTGCACATACTATGTTCATCAGCCTGCTTCTAGCACTGCTCATGTTCTGTTTCTTCTCTTTGTTGATCTACTCTGTTTTGCTTGAGATTCCGTTGAAAAAAGAACAAGATTGCATGCTCTACAAAAAAGGCACCTACAGCCTTTGCAGGCACCCTGGCTTTTTGTGGCATACTGCATTCTGTGTACTAACTTCTCTCTATTTCTGGTATACTGCCATTACCTTGATGATGATTGGGTTCATTCTGTGCAACTTCATTCTCATAGTCATTGAGGACGTATTTTTGTTTCCCAAGATGTTCGATGAATATGAAGAATATAAAAAAACAACCCCGTTCCTGGCCCCCTTCTAGGAACATGTTTCGGAGACGCTCGAGATGAACCCACATATTGTAGCTACAGATGACGATCCTGCAATCCGTAAAATTTTACAAATCATGCTTCGAAAAGCCGGTTATGAGGTATCAACCTGCAAAGACGGCAATGAACTTTTGGAGCTTTTAAAATTTCAGTCACAAACAATCGATCTTTTGTTGCTGGACATAAAAATGCCTGGCTTCAATGGCTTGGAACTTTTGGACATGATTCATCAAAGTTATGCTCGGATTCCGATAGTCATGGTCACCGCTTTCAACGACTTGGACACAGGAATGAAAGCAATGCGAAGCGGGGCTTCCGACTACCTTACAAAACCAGTGCATTATGAGGATTTGATAGCCTGTATTAAACGTGTGCTTGATCAAGTAGCCAAGAAAGCGCATAAATTGGCACTCGAAGAGGAAAATATCAAGTTCCGAAACCAACTAGAGGAAGAATTGCAACAAGCACTCTTGGCCTTAAAAGATACCACTAGCAGCACACTGCAGGCGTTCACTGAGACTATCGAGCAAAAAGATCCCTATACAAAGGGACACTGCAATAGAGTCAGGGATCTTTCCATTGCATTGGCTAAGGCTACAGGCCAAAGCCTGGAGATGCTGGAAATCATCGAAGGGGGATCACTTCTGCACGATATTGGCAAAATCAGTATTCCAGAAGATATTCTGAATAAGGATACCCGGCTCACTTCTGATGAATACGAGATAATCAAAACACACCCTGCAGCCGGAGAAAAAATCATCAGCCATCTTCCTCAGTTCAAACGATTTTTACCCATCGTAAGAAGCCATCATGAACGAATCGACGGCAAAGGATATCCTGACGGCCTGAAGTCAGACGAAATCCCCTTGGAAGTAAGGATTGTCAGCCTAGCAGATGCCTTTGATGCAATGACCAGCAGCAGGGCCTACAGAACTCCTCTTCCTACAGAGATGGCTGTAGAGGAATTAAAATTCTTTTCAGGATCACAATTTGATTCAGATCTGGTAGAAGTCTTCATCGAAAACGAACTCTATTTACTTTGACTCTGTACAATTTTGAAAAACAGCGCGACACTTATGCATGGAGGCGAGTATGCAGGAGCCATGGTATGTTGAGCTGTTCAAGAATTATGCAAGGCAATATGAAAAGGAAGCATTCACCCAAGGAACAATCGGTGAGTGTGATTTCTTGGAAGAGGAGCTTGGATACAACAAAAGTCTCCGTATTCTTGATGTGGGGTGTGGAACCGGAAGACATGCCATCGAGTTGACCAAACGAGGATACCAGGTAACAGGCATTGACCTTTCTGAATCCCAACTGACTTTGGCAAAAGAACGTGCTGCTGAGCAAGGTTTGTCTATCGACTTTTTGCAAGCTGATGCACGAAAGCTTCCCTTTACAAGCCAATTTGATGTTGCAATCATGCTCTGTGAGGGTGGTTTTCCCCTGATGGAAACAGATGAGGAGAACAAGGCAATTATCTGCAGTGTTGCCAGAGCTCTTACTGATGAAGCCCTCTTTATATTTACGACACTCAACGGTCTCTTTCCCTTGCAAAATTCTTTACATGAGTTCTACAAAGAAACGGGAAAGCCAGAGCAGGCAACCTATGATAGTTTTCAATTTGACTTTTTGACAATGCGCGATCACAACGTCACTGCATTCATCGATGACGATCAAAGAGAGCATACCGTCATTTCAAATGAGCGTTATTATATTCCAAGCGAGATTTCAACCCTGCTACAAGGCTTCGGATTTGATCAGGTTGACTTTCTTGGTGCAAAACTTGGCGCCTTCAGTAGAGCTGATTCGCTTACTGAGAAAGATTTTGAGATGTTGGTTGTTGCACGACGCAAGCTATCAAACAATATTCTTATTCGTCAATATACAGCATCAATAAACAATCAAAATCTCCAAAGAAGCTATCGTTTGATTATGGACACCTTCTCCAAATTGCAACGAAAGCTTAAGCAATCTGAACCCCAAAATATCATAAGCCAGATCTATCAAGGCTTTCTGGATATGAGTTATATTGCTGTCATGACGCCCCTTCTGCAAAGGCATAATCTGAAACTTGCTGTCGTTTATATACATGAGACTGGCTGTTTTGAAGCATGGCTTGCAGCTAAAAATCGTACTATACAAGAGCAGTATCGAGCAAAACTGCGCACCAGAGTACAAGAGCCCTATCTGCTCAAAGAACAAAAAGCAGGAGAGGATGCAATACTCTCAACCATGCTCAATGATGATCCTGACTTCTCTGACCCAACGCTGTTGGTTCTAGAGCTCAAGAAAAGCCTTGATCAAGTCCTTGAGGATATGCATAGCTTGCTAGGTTCAAGAGAAGACTGATTTGATCAGAATGCAAAAGGAAGTAGTATATGGCCTTTTTTCTCGTTCGCAGTGACATCACCAAGATACAGGCTGACGCCATCGTCAATGCAGCCAATACAGAACTGTTGATGGGAGGTGGTGTCTGCGGGGCAATCTTCAAGGCTGCAGGTGTAGAGGATCTGCAAAACGCGTGTGCAGCTCTTGCCCCAATCGATGTTGGAACAGCGGTACACACCCCGGCTTTCAAGCTTCCTGCAAAATACGTGATCCATACAGCGGGTCCTATATATCATGACGGAAAACACAATGAAGAGAGGCTGCTTTCTTCGTGTTACACAAACAGTCTTCAACTGGCACAACAGCTAGGCTGTCGAAGCATAGCCTTCCCTTTAATCAGCAGCGGCATCTATAGATATCCCAAAAAAGAAGCTTTAGAGGTTGCAAAACGTGCCATTTTGAATTTCCTCGAAGGGCATGATATGGATATCAATCTGGTCTTGTATGATGAAACTTCATACAATGTGAGCCAAAACTTGCTTCTAAAAGTACAGCAGTATCTTGATCAAGAATTCTACATAGAACCAGATCGAGTGCTCCTTGCTCTAGAGCTATGCTCTCTTCAGTCTTCTTGTGTCGAAACGAAGCTATCAAACACCGAAGAGAGTATTGCCAAAGCATTACAAGAGCTTGACCAGCCTTTTTCTGAGACGCTGAGGCAATTGATCAAAGAGCGGGGAAAAACAGAGGTTGAAGTGTATAAAAAGGCAAACCTCGATCGAAAACATTTTTCCAAAATCAGGACAGGTAATGGATATGTTCCAAGCAAGAGAACCATTCTTGCGTTAGCGATTGCATTGGAACTGGATCTTGAACAAGCCAATACGCTTTTAGCCATCGGAGGCTATGCTCTTTCACATGCAAACAAGGCCGATGTCATCATCGAATTCTTTCTTAAGGAAAGGCAGTATGACTTGTTCGCTATCAACGAGGTGCTGTTCAGCTATGACCAGCCTCTGTTAGGATGCTGAAAATGTCGCTTTGATAGCGACCTATACACCAGTACTGCATGGTAGTTTTTTCCTATCGAAGGGAGGAACAAACATGCAAAAAGATTTGACTGAATTGGTATGTATTCTAGACAAGAGTGGCTCGATGAGTGGTTTGGAAACCGATACCATCGGAGGGTTCAACTCCATGCTCAAAAAACAGAAGGACCAAGAGGGCGCTTGTTTTATCACCACGGTCTTGTTCGACAACACCTACACACTACTTCATGATCGCATAGACATCAGGGCAGTCAAAGCGATTGGAGCTAAAGAGTATTTAGTTGGCGGCAGCACCGCCCTGCTCGACGCTATAGGAAAAACGATCAATAAGATTGATAATGCACAAAAGAGTATCACATCAGCTTTCCAGGCTGAGCAGGTGTTGTTCGTCATCATTACTGATGGGCAAGAGAACTCCAGTAGGGAGTATTCAGCCGAAACAATCAAGGAAATGATAAAGAGCAAACAAAAAACCAATTGGGAGTTCATTTTCCTTGGTGCAAACATCGATGCAGTCGAGTCAGCTGCACAGTTCGGCATTGCACCGGAGCATGCACAGGACTTCCATGCCGATGCAGAGGGGATCCAGGTCAACTTTGAGAGTGTGTGTGAGACCGTTTGCCAAATTCGTCAGAAAAAAGTATTTCCTAAAGAGTGGAACAAGAAGATAAAGCAAGATTTTGAAAACCGAAAAGGCCATTGAGGCAAAACCTTTACGGTGGCATGGACCCTCTCATTGAATGACGATGGTGTGGCGTGTTACAGTTCTGCCATCGAGGTCTCTATGCACAAGAACGTTCTGATTATACTCGTCCTCTCTTTCTTACTCTTGTTCACCGCTTGTCAAAGAGAGGACAAGGGTTCTGAAGCTGAAGCAACACGTATTCCTTTGAAAGTAGGGATGATGAGTGCTGTTGACGCCGCTCCTTTTTACGTGGCACAGGATAATGGGTATTTCGAAGCCTTAGGCATCGATGTCCAGTTGATTCTCTTTACCAACGGACAACATCGCCAGACTGCTTTGCAGACCGGCCAAGTTGACGGGGCTATGACCGATCTAGTTGCCCTGATCACCCAAAGGGATAGTAACTTCCGGCTTGTCGGCACGCTTTCAACCGATGGTGATTTTCCACTCCTTGCAAAGGACGATTTGCAGCAAAAGAGTGAGATTTCTGCTGGGACCATGGAGATCAGCGTCACAAACTATCTGCTTGAGCAATATTTGCAAGATGAGCACACAGTAAAAAAGGTGTATATCAATGAAATACCTGCTCGCCTGGAAGCAGTACTATCTGGCCAGCTTGATACAGGGATCTTCCCCGAGCCTTTTGCCTCAATCGGGGCTCTCCGCGGACTGAAGAAGATCTTCTATGCCGGCATCCCTATAGAAAGCCTGAACATCATCGCCTTCACAGAGAAGGCGACAGAAGAAAAAACAGAGGCTTTGAAGAAATTCCATAAGGCTTATGAGATGGCTATCGACGATATCTTACAAAATGAGGATCTTGCCCGTGATGCTTTGATGAAGCACATTCCCAATCTCCCCCCAGAAATCCGCAACACCATCAATGTACCACAGTATCAAAAACCCCGACTTCCCAGCGCTCAGTTCATTGAACATATCATGAGTTGGACCAGTACGGTTACCAAGAGCAACTATGCGTTCGATCCTTCGAGCATCATCGACTCACGATTCATCGAGGCTTTGTGATGCTGAGCATTCAAGCTCTAGAGGTGAAATATGGGCCAAAGGTGGCCTTTTCCAACGTTTCTTTGGACGTTTGCCAAGGAGATATGGTGAGCATCATCGGCAAGAGTGGTTGTGGCAAGACCAGCTTGCTGTACGCAATAGCTCAGCTGCTAGAGCCAAGTACCGGGTCCATTGTGCTGCAAGGGGGAAACAACAGCTGTTCTTTGATGTTTCAACAAGATCGCTTGCTGCCATGGAAACGAGTACTGGATAATGTATTGCTCGGGCTATCAAAACACCATGAAAAGCAAGCTTGTACGCTGCTCAGCATGCTGGGCCTTTCGGATAAAATCGAGAGGTATCCCAACCAACTCAGTGGAGGAGAACGGCAAAGGGTGGCGCTTGCCCGCTGTCTTATCCGCAGGCCACGACTTCTTTTGCTTGATGAACCCTTCGCCTCTTTAGATGAGCAGACTCGACAGAGACTTCAGGATGAGCTCAAGTCGTATGTACATGAGCATGCTATTACCTTGCTTTTGGTTACTCACAGTATTCGCGAAGCTGTTTTTATGGGAAAAAGAATTTTAGTTATGACAAACCAAGGGTTCTCCTACTGTACCCAGAACCCTTACCATCCACTGGAAAATCTCAGAAGCAATACAGACGCCTTTGCTTTGGAGCAAGAGTTGCGATTACAATTGGGGTCACAATCATGAGATATGTTAGAGGGTTGGCGATTGTCCTGTTGCTCTGGTACATTCTTGCCTTCCTTGTACAAGAACCAATCATCGTCTATCCGCATTTAGTGTTCACATTTTTGGTTCGGAACATCCATTCTTCTTTCATGTATATGCATCTTGTATTTTCCCTTTATAGGGTTGCGATGGGCATCTGTTGCGCTTTGGCTTTTGCCATTCCCATCGGGATTCTCGCCGGACGGACAAGGACCCTTGACGAAATTATCAGTCCGGTTCTGTATCTGCTGTACCCTTTGCCCAAGATAGCGTTTCTTCCAGTGTTCATGGTTCTATTTGGGATTGGGGATTTGTCTAAGATCATGCTGATAGCTGTCATCATCTTCTTTCCTGCCGCTCTCAACATTCGCGATGGCGTAAAGGAAATTCCTCTACAATACTTGGAACTTGCCAAGGCATACCACCTGACTAATAAACAGGTGTTCAAAGACATCGTATGGCCGGCGACTCTTCCAAGAATTTTTTCTTCTTTGCGCATAACCCTTGGGATTTCTCTTTCTGTGCTTTTCATCAGTGAAAGCTATGCCGCAACGTATGGTCTTGGGTATTACATCATGAACAACTGGGTCATGGCTCAATACGTGGGAATGTACGCAGGTATTGTCCTGTTGAGTTTACTGGGTTTGGTTCTATACGTGGCACTCGATGGGCTTGAAAGGTTGTTCATTCCGATTGAGGCAAGATGAGTCAGGAGGAACAAGCTACTTGCTTCTTCCTCCTGAATGCACCTCTTTTATTCCTGTTCTCGTGCGTTCTTCAGCGCTATGGTCCACCACGATAGCTGATCGAGCATGCTCATAACTTGCGATTCCAAATTTGGAAGGTCTTGTATCTGCTTCTGACCATTCATGATTGGATAAAAATCATTGCCCATGATCAGTACCGACTGTCTGATCGGTGCCATCTGCAGCTCAACACAGATGTCTCTCAAATGTTGGACGGCCCGTGCACCTCCTGCAGACCCGTAAGAGAAGTATGCCGCTGCTTTGCGGTTCCATTCAGGGTACGCATAGTCCAAGGCATTTTTCAAAGCCGCCGTGATGCTGTTGTTGTATTCTGCGGTGATGAAGATAAAGCCATCAAGGCTTCCAATCTTCTTCTGCCAGGTTTGTGCTACTTCATTAGTTGAGGGAACATAGGCGTTTGAAGCAATTTCGTCAAAGAACGGCATTGGATAATCACGCAAGTCTATGATTTCAAAAGAAAGGTCGGTTCTCTTTTGAGCTACTGAATGTACATATTCTGCTGCACTCTGTCCAATTCTCGATGCTCTGGTACTGCTTATGATAATTCCAATCTTGGGGGTATTCATGGTAATGCTCCTATAAGGTGTTTGTTTAATATAGCGTACAATATTATTGTACAATCGTCAAGCAACAAGACCTTTCTTCCCCTCTCCTCTCTTTACCTGTTTGGTTTACCGCGATACAATGATTGCTTGCTTAGCAAGAGTTGTTCGAACAATAATCACTCCTAGTTGTTTTAGGCAAATTACAAAGGTGATAAAATGGGAAACAATATAAAATCAAAAAAACCTTGGATCCTGTGGTTCCTTTTATTTTCCTCGTTCTTTATCTTGCTGTTTTTTATCTTCTCAATGACTTTACATATTGATCACAAAATCAAACCTGGAGTTTCACTTGATCAGTTCAAGGATCACATGGATGTGTTACTACCCGACCTAATGGATGCATATACTATTGCAGGAGTTAATATCTCTCTTGTCAAGGACTCTCAAATCGTATGGAGCAAATCGTACGGATATGCAGATATTAACGATCAACATCCATTGACAGTAGACACCCCCATGAGCGTTCAGTCCATCTCAAAATCTGTAACAGCTTGGGGTGTATTAAAACTAGTAGCCGACGGCCTACTTGATTTGGATGCTCCTGTGATGAACTATCTGAAAGACTGGCAATTCCCCCAAACAAAATATTCGGTTGATAATGTTACCACCCGAGCTCTATTAAGTCACACAGCAGGAATGCCTCTAGGCGACTTTACCGATGTGTACGCACCGAATCAAGCCATGCCCACACTTACGCAAAAACTCACAAAGGAAGTGAATCTGATACATGAACCTCAAACGAAGTTTTCTTATTCAAATGTGGGCTATCATTTGCTTGAACTCGTGATAGAGAACATTTCTGGGCAATCGTTTTCAGAATATATGGCGTCTGAGATACTTATTCCGTTGGGTATGAGTTCCTCTTCCTTTGAGATAAGCAATACTTTAAAACCATACCCCCCAACCGGATATGACCTCAAAGGAAAACCGGTTGCGGTGTATCAGTATCCTGAAAAATCTTCTGGAGGGTTGTTCGCCACAGTAGAGGATATTGCGAGGTTCGCTATAGGCAGTATGAAAGAAAACCAGGTACTCGACATGAAGTACATACAGATGATGTACACTCCAGAGAGCAACCGTATCGGAATGTTCAACATGGTTTTTGATGCTTATGGATTTGGTCATTATCTTGAAGAACTACCAAACAGCCTGCTTTCTGTTTCTCACGGAGGTCAAGGAAACGGAATCATGACACATTTTCAGGTTGTGCCAGAGTCTGGAGACGCAATCATAATTCTTACAAACAGCCAAAGAAGCTGGCCACTTATTTCCATAATACTGACTGAATGGGCACAATGGAGGAATTTCCCATCGGTAGGCATGGGAATAATCATCTGGGGACACTATGCAATGATCGCTCTTATCTCACTCTTGTTCTCGACAAGTGTCCTGATAGTATGTATGCTCATCCATTCTTTGAAGCTACAAACCCATATCCATCTGAAAAAAACCAGATTGTTCCTATCAATAGTACTTATTGCAATTCTTATCTACAGTGCTAATCAACCATATTTGTTCGTTACTTCAGTATTCCCCATCTTATCTTCCTATCTCGCAATTGCAGTATTTATGCTCTCTCTCTCGTTGCTGGCCTCAGTATTATTGAGCAAGAGAATCTCTACAACCCAATAGCTAGACTACAACAAGGCACATCTTTCCTGCTACCGTATCTTTACCTGTTTGGTTTACCGCGATACACTGAGTTCCAACATGTAAGAAAGGAGTTCCGTCATGGCAAAAGAATCGAATACAACCTTCATTTTTATGGCATCTAAAAAACTGCAGCAACTGCTCATTGCATTGCTTTTCATCGCGATGGGAATCATGGGTTTTGCTTCTTCCAGTGGCACAACAAGCCTGCTTTCACGAGAGTTTTCCAGTCTCTTTGGTGGAGACAGGGAACTGGTTTTGTATTTGATTTCATCACTTGTCTTATTCTTTGGAATTTTTCTTGTTGCCCAACTGTTCGTGAGTAAAATACCGGTTAAGTTCACCAACATTTCCCTGAAGGTGATTTTTGTTTTCTGGATTGCACTCATCGTCATTCTTGACGTCATGACTGTCAATTTCTCTGGTTTCAGAGGTTCTGACTGGTTTGCCTGGATAGAACAGGTTGTACTGCACCTGATCGTGCTGATCAGTATTGCACAAATTCAGAAGTAGCAACGCAGGCTCTGTACAAAAGTACAGAGCCTATTATTTCTATACCTCGTTGATGAACTTCTTGATCCCGTTATGATAGACTTCTGGATCATCCCACATGGCCATATGGCTTCCTTCAGGGCAATAGAGATAGGAACCATTGACAAGTTGCTCACTCATCCACTGCATGTAGGCAGGGTCCATGGTGTCATATTCAGCTCCAATGACCAGAGCAGGGGTTTGTATCTGCTTCAAGTCTGCTGAACGGTCCCAGGTAGCGAGTACTCCGGCAATTCCAAATTCACTGGGTCCTTGCATGTATACATATAAGTCTTGGTTCGCGTTGGAAAGGGCATTGAGTACACATTCAGGCCACTGGTCCATCGGTCGGCGTAGAACGTGTTTTTCATAATGATGGGGCATCAAAAGCGCTTCATACTCTTCACTTGTATATTCTCCTGCGGCCTCAAGCTCCTTGATGCGAGCCAATACGTTCTGATCCATCTGTGGTCCAAGAACGTCATCGGCGTACTTCTGGTAGGCAACGCAGTCGGCCATCATGTTGGAGATGATCAAGCCTTTGAGTGCTTCTGGATGGGCAAGAGCATACTCCATGGCAAGCACTCCTCCCCAGCTGTGGCCAAGCAGGAAAAAGTTTGATGCATCAAGGCCCAAGGCCTTGCGCACTTGGTCGACTTCATCGACGAAGCGCTCGATAGTCCAGAACTTCCGATCAGCAGGATTGTCTGAATTATGGCTACCCAGTTGATCGTAGTAGATGTATTCTATGTCACTATCGGCAAAATAGGTATCGAAGCTCTTGAAATACTCGTGGGTCATCCCTGGCCCTCCATGCAACAGCAATAGTCTCTTACTTGGGTTGCTATTGCACCTCTGGGTCCAGACTTTATACTCACCATACTCGGTTGTAATGGGTATCATCTTGACTTCTGTTTTCATGAAAGGCCTCCAATGTTTGATTTCTCCAATAAGTATACCTTAAAAAAGCATAGCTTGTTTGCAAACATGATATACAAATTTTACAAAATGTAAGGCTCTCTCCTTTACGCAATACTCAACTATTCTCTATACTGGATATAGATGATTATCGAGGAGGTCATAATGCACAAGCTTCGTATAGGCGCTTATGCTCTCATTTTAACGACCTCGTTTCTAATTCTTGCCGGTTGCAAGGACTCCTCTGTTACGTTCAAGCCAATCGATGAACTGAAGATCAGTAACGATTTTCAATACAAGACAATTGAGCTGTTGCAAGTAAACCATGACTTTGGTGAGAATTTTTCCTTCATTCCCATCGCCGTGTACGCATCTGAGTATGATCAGTACTCGGAAAACCAGGCAGTAGCCGATTTCTTCCTTGGCTATGGGACTACCGATGAGCGGGGATCTTTGCAACTGTCAGTATCAGTTCCTGTAGGTTTTTCATACTATGTCTTTAAACCTGGATATATCGGTCTTCCAACAGACATACGAATACCAATTGAAACCAGCAAATCCCTTACTGCTAAAGCCAGAAATTTATCTTATACCTTTGCAACGCTTCCTAAAAGAGTATTGGGCGCTCCCATCCAACTGCCTAATACTTCTTGGTGGTTTAGCAACGACACCTACGCCACCACAGGCAGACCTGATTCGGCTATTACTGTACCCATCTCAGATGCATTACTGAAAGACATGAACAATTCCATCTTCCGCTACAATAGGGAAAAAAGAACCGATAAAGATTTTGTTGACAGCCTTGCAGTTGGGACCCTGGACTTTACAGCTGACGCTGATGTTTGGCTGACCTTTATCCATGACAGTGCTGCGTTCAGCAATACCCTGGGGTTCTATACCTACAAGACAGAAGACGGTCGGCCTTCTGAGATTTTAAAAGAGGCCATTACCATCGTCTTTCCGAACGCATCATATCGTGAAAAGAATCGAGGAGCCTTGGATAGTGGGGACTCGGTATACATCGGCAACATCGAAGCAGGAACATCGCTCGGCTTTGTCATTATTGCCAATGGCTGGTTTCCGGGGTCAGGGAGCAATCCTCAGGGCAGAGTAAGGGATCGAGGATATCAAGGGATTTATTATTCTGAGTACGCTTTTAATCCTGAGGATGCGTTTGACGACAAGCAGCATGCTGCAATTATCTACCATGAAGATGAGAATATATTTCTGGTCGGCATGGAAGACAACAAGCACACCTCCAGCAGTTACAACTTCAATGATGTCATTTTTGCCGCTGTAGTAGATAGTGGTACAGCCATAGGCAATAAGGATTCAATCCCTAGCATTCAAAGTGATAACGACAACGATAGTGACAAAGACGGGGTCATCGATGCGTTGGATGCATATCCTGAAGATGAAACGCGGACAACGCTTGAAGCTGTGACAGGAACCCTCGCCTTTGAAGATCTTTGGCCGAAATTGGGGGATTACGATTTCAACGACCTCGTGATCGGGTACACATACAAGATTGATGGGAATAAAGAAAACAAAATCGTCAGTATGGACTTGACGTATACCATACTTGCCAGCGGTGCAGGGTTCCCCAATGGTCTTGCCCTCTCTCTTCCGCTCTCCAAGGATGCGTATACTATCACTGACCGCAGGTATTCAAAACCACCGGCTAGCACACCTAATCTTGCAAATAGAATCACCGATTTCCCAGAAACAGATGGCTCCAGAATTCTCATCTTCAAAACCCAGAACGAGGTTATGCAGCATGGGGTGAAACCCAATCCGTTTAATACCGGAGACAACAATGAACTGGAGCCGCAATCGGTTTCCTACACGATAGAATTAGATGCACCTATCGCTAGGAATGTGTTGGGCTCTGTTCCCTTTGATGTATTTCTGCTTGTCGACAATGCAGAGAGTGATCAAAAACCAGAGAAAGCAAACCGCGAAGTGCATCTTCCTCACCTCCCTCCCACTCCTCTAGCCAATCCTGATTTCTTCAACAAGGATGACGACACTACCGATGTGAATACCGATCGGTATTATAAATCTGCAAACAACCTCCCTTGGGCAATCCATATCCCTGGATCTTGGGATCATCCGTTGGAACGTAAATCCATCGCAGATGCGTATCTATACTTCGGAGCATGGGCAGAGTCAGGGGGGAGTAAGTATGCTGACTGGTACTTGGCAAAGCCAGGATACAGGAATGAAAAACTTCTGTATGTGAGAGAGTAACTCGTCAGCCTAGCGTTTGTATTGACAAAGGATGATCAGGAGTATTATTGTTAAGCTACTTAACAATAAAGGACTCACCGATGCATTCTTCCGACCTCCCGACTACAACCATACAACGTTTTCTTTGGATGATGGAACAATATCTAGCTATCGCGTCCGTTCCGAAAGACTATGGGACCGGAACCCTGTTCAGTCGCTTGGATATTCATATCATCGACTCAATCGGTTCAGAACCTGGCATCAATGTGACTGCGTTGGCAGTAAAGCATGGAATTACAAAAAGTGCTGTCAGCCAAGTTGTGCGTTCTCTTGAGGAGCGTAAGCTGATTGCTCGGTACAAGAGCCCGTCCAATCAGAAAGAAGTCTTATTTCACCTCTTGGAACAAGGGAAAACAGCATTTGATGCTCATCGAAAGTTCCATCAGACGATGGAGGCTTCGACAGTACAGAAGCTATCTGCCTTTAGCCGTGAGGAAATGGATACTGTTGCAAAATTCATTACCGTATTCGAGGAACGTGCTCGGCAGATTATTGCCTACCAGAAAAGGAGAGATGAAAAAGATGAAGACTAACAAAAGCTTCGGGCAGTTTGTAGCGTATCAAGTCATCCGCAAGGTTCATGATGGCAGTGCGATGAAGAAAAGGGTCAATCCGACAAAGGTACTGACCAACCTTGGCCTGAAAGAAGGTGATACTGTTTTTGAGCCAGGATGCGGTCCTGGGTTCTATACCCTCGCAGCTGCCGCGATAGTCAAAACCAACGGATTTGTCAATGCGTATGATGTAAATCCCTACATGATTGAGTGCATCAAGGAAAAGATGCAAAATCAGGGAATAAGAAACATCAACGCGTATCTACAGAATGCAAACGCTACCGACCTGGAGAACAACACGGTAGACTTCTCTTTCATTTTCGGAGTCCCTCGAATTGACGGTGGAATGGAAAAGCTTATTGCAGAAATAGCCAGGGTAAGCAAAAAGGGTGCTCTTTTAGCGTTTCAAGCAGAAAGGAGAGAACCAGAAAACCTGTTTAGGGTTATGGAAGAAAAAGGGTTTACGTTTCTCAAAAGAGAGCAAAAGTACGTAATATTTGCAAAGCAGTAGACGAAACAACAAATGGCTCATCTCCTCTGCTCATAAGGGTTCTCTTCCTCCTACAACCTCAGATGTTGCTGTTTTTACCCCTCGCTTCCTAATAACCGCTTTGACAGATTAGATTGACTGTCAAAGCGGTTTATTGTCCAAGTATTCAGTACTTACATGCTTATACCTGATCCAATGCACGAATCTCAAATTTCTCATAGATTTGATCAAGTTCAAGCAGCACTTCTTCTTTAGGATGGTATTCCAATGTCTTCATATTCTGTTTGATTTCTTTTGGGTACATCGCTCCACAGATTACAGGGCCAACCTGAGGTTTTGATAGCAACCAGGCAAGAGATACTGTAGTTAAACAGACGCCCTCTTTCTTTGCAAGCTCAGCCACGTATAAACGAGCGCTCTCATATTTCATACGCATTTCATAGGTCAACTTTGGATTACTGCTGCGAACATCGTTAGAGGGATACTGGCTATCCAACGTCATTTTGCCGGCGAGAAGGCCTTGGAAGAGAGGACTATAGGGGATATATTGAATACTCTTCTGCTGGCAATATGGCAATATTTCTCTTTCTGTTCGATACTCCAGCCCCAACCCATGATAACTGACGGCATTACGTTCAAAGAGGTTGTACAAACCCTGATACGAGACCACCTCAAACTCATCAGATATCTTCCTAAAAGCTGAAAGAGAGAAATTGCTTACTCCGATAAAGCGTATTTTTCCACTTTTCTTCAGTAACGCTAAGGCTTCCATGGTCTCTTCTATTGGGTTGTTTGGATCGGGCCAGTGCAATTGATATACATCAATGTAGTCTGTTCTTAGACGTCTGAGACTTTCATCAGCCTCCTTAAGTACACTGTTTTTGCTTAGATTTCTTCTTATTTGCTTCTCATCATCCCAAACCAGCCCACATTTTGTTGCTATGGTAACCTCATTACGACAATTATTCACTTGAACCACTGAGCCAAGAACTTTTTCAGCTTCTCCGAGTCCATAGATAGGCGCAACATCAAAAAATGTTACACCAGCTTCAAACGCCGATTGAACAGTTCTCTGTGAATCTTCAAGAGAAGAACCCGACCAAATATCGTTTCCACTCAATTCCCAACATCCTAATCCAATTGAAGAAACTGTCAACTGCGTTGAGCCAAATGTAATACTATCCAAAGCAATCTCCTCTTTGAGTAATACTGATTATCCTTTTACAGCGCCTTCAGTGAGTCCTCTGATAAAATGTCTTTGATTGATTGCGAATACCACTATGATAGGCAAAGAAACCATAGTCAAAGCGGCAAGAGCTAAATCATATCTGGGAACCCAGCCAACTACGGCCTGCCAAAGTCCGATGGGAATCGTCTTCGACTGCGGTTTTCTCAGTATAATCAAAGCAAGAAGGAACTCATTCCACACCCATAATGATTGGAAAATCACAGCTGCCGCTATGCCAGGTTTGATTAAGGGAAGGGTCACCTTGGAAAATATTCCAAATTCTCCAAGTCCATCAATAACAGCAGCGTCATAAAGATCCTGAGGCACTCCTTGCACGAAGCCCTGAAGCAGAAATACAGTAAATGGCAATCCTGCTGCAACATAAATCAAGATAAGCGCAAAATGGGAATTGACGAGCCCTAGCATATCAATCTCCAAAAAAAGTGGTATTATTACTACCTGTGCAGGAATCATTTGACCAGCTAGAAAAAAGAATAACATCGGCTTTGCCCATGTCCGACGCTGACGAACGATGCCGTATGCAGCCATGGCGGCAAAAAACACCATCACACTAACTGAAAGTCCGGTCACTTTGACACTATTTAAGACGTATTGTCCGATTTTTCCTGTTTTCCAAGCCATAGTGAAATTGCTAAATGAATATCCTTTGGGCAAACCCCATGGGCTTGAAAAGATCTCAGGAGTAGTTTTGAAGGAAGACATAATCATCCACAACAACGGATACAGGTTTATAAGCACCACTACCCCAAGAAAAACAAACATACACCCTCGAAGAAGAATTTTTGTCTTCACTTAATCATTCCCCCCGGTTGAGTTTCTATATGAGAACAAAGAAAGGGTTGCCACAAAGAAGAATAGAGCTATTGCAAGAGTTGAAGCATAGCTTTGTTGAAGGAATTGGAATGCAGTACGATAGATATATGTTGATAATACATCTGTAGAGTAATAGCCGGGACCTCCCTCTGTCATGATGAATATCACTTCAAAAACACGGAATGCATCTATGAGAATCAGCGTAGATACAATTCCAATTATTGCACGCA
This sequence comes from uncultured Sphaerochaeta sp., assembly GCA_964547185.1. Taxonomy (GTDB): domain Bacteria; phylum Spirochaetota; class Spirochaetia; order Sphaerochaetales; family Sphaerochaetaceae; genus Sphaerochaeta. Next base: position 12,862 of record CAZJMG010000028.1, on the reverse strand, counting down.
ATTGTGGTATGATGATCCAGAGCAGCGTACCGAAGGACCCAGCACCATCGATGTGAGCTGCTTCCTCAAGTTCTTTTGGGATGCCTTGCAGACCAGCTATGAAAATGATCATATGAAACCCTACAGATTTCCACACAGCAACAGCGACTATGGAATATAGAGCAATTTTGGGATCCCCAAGCCAGTTATGAACCAATTGCTCCAAACCAATCATTGTGAGTAATGCATTGATTACCCCAAACGAAGGGTCGTATAACCATCTCCAGATAAGAGCCACAACAATCCAGGGAAGTATTATTGGAATAAAGAATATGGTCCTGAAAACACCTTTAAAACGGTGTATACCTCGTTCAACCATTAAAGCCAGAAAAAGAGCTAGGATTGTGATTATTATGACTGTGAAAACGCCATAGACAATGTTGTTTCCTAGAGCATTCCAAAAAAGTTCATCACCGAAGAGTTTTTTATAGTTTGAGAGCTTAACAAATTGAGCTGAACTTAAAGGTTTTGTTGCCGACCAATCTGTAAAGCTAATGGGAATATTGGCTAATCCAGGAAGCACCCAAAAGAGTACGTACACAAAGCAAGCAGGTATACAGAACAAAAGTAATTTTATTTCAGTAAAGGATTTCTTCCTCATTTCAAGTTTCACCTAGACCTCCAAATTTTTGAACAAAATCATTCTATACAGTCGGCTCCATGGTTTTATAAACCACAGAACCGACGTATTAGACTTTAGTATCTCATTGTATCCTATCAGAGGTTATCGAGTGCTTTCTGTGTGTGCTCAATTACTGCATCTACGCCAATTTCACCCAAAATCAGCTGATGGAGTCTTGCAGCCAGAACATCCATTACGGGCCCCGGCAACTCGTCGATCAGATAGAAGGAGTCCTCTTTCAGTGTCGGCATTACACTCTCGCCGATCTCGTGCATTATCGTATGATTGATCATAGCATTTGCAGCAGGTACAGAGCTCAAACTAAACTGCTTTGAAATATGTTCAGCTTGCCAATCCTCAGACCACATCCATTCAATGAATTTCCAAGCTTCATCAGGATTCTGGCTCTTATTGGGAACACTCCAAATTCCACCAAAAGTAGCAGAATATTGGGTTACCGGATTCTCAACAAACGGAACATAGAAAACATCATAATTGAAATCTGCCGGTCTGATTCGCTCTAAACTGACAACAGTATTAGCCTTATTGCTATAGATTGCTGCTTTGTTCGCAACAAACGCACTGATTGCTCCATCCTCATCCATTGAGGCACTTTGTGGCGTTATGAGTCCTGCATCAACCAATTGCTTGAAGATTTCGATAGCCTTAACAAATCCTTCTGTTTCAGCAAACGTTGCTTTTCCAGCAATGATATCTCTTATCGGTTGCAATCCTGTTGTCTGTGCTTGAATCTTAGCTAGCGGATCAAGAATGTTGATGTTTGCCTGCCAATCACCAACCATCGGCATTACACCCTTTGCTTTGAGTTTTGGAGCCAAAGCCAAGAGCTCAGCCAAGTTCGTTGGGGGCTTGAGACCAAATTCTTTAAACATGTCAGTATTGTAGAAGAATAGGGTCGGTCCAATAAGATCTGGAACTCCATACACATGGCCATCAAACTTTGGGCTACACCAGTTAAGAGCAGGGGCATAGAAGTGGTCTTTGTCATATCCTGATTCTTTGATATACGGCATGAGATCTACAAGCTGACCATTGTTTGCATATTCATTAAACATGAATTTCCAGAAAACAATAACATCCGGTGGAGTGTTGCTCAGCATTTCGGTCTGCATCCTTTGAACAGAACCATCTCCGCCAGCCATCTCAAGGTCAATCTTGATCCCAGGATTTGCCTTCTCAAACTCAGCCATTGAGGGAGCCCAAGTTGGGAATCTTGTATCACTCCAGAATGACAATACACGAAGAGTAGTCGTATCACTGCTCTTTTCATTCGTTCCTCCAGCAAAGAGCATCGACCAGGATACAAACAGAATTAAAACCATTGCTAGGAATTTTTTCATTATATTCCTCCTTTGTTGTTTCTGCACCAAGTGCAGTGTATGAAAGTAATGATAACTTGATATTTTCCAACTGTCAACATTTATTCCCGGGAATTACCGTTATTTTACAGATAGCACAATACTCGTAATACTTCTGATTAACGCTATTATTTACCATCTTAAAACCCAAATCTACTCTACCCTACACTTTGAAACGTATATTTACTCATAAAATGGAGGGATCGGTACGGTTTACAATGACAAACTTCTTGCTATTATCCAATCAGCATGATAGTTTATACACAATGAAATCACGTGAAAAAGTTACAATGAAGCAGATTGCCGATCGGGTTGGCGTTTCCGTCAACTCCGTATCAAAGGCGCTTAACAATAAAAGCGACATCAGCCCAACTACCAGAGAAGAAATAGCCAGGGTCGCCGAAGAACTTGGCTACTCGCTTAGGCAGCCTGAAAAGGCGTCTGTACAGAAGGATACCGGAATTATCGGATTGGTAACAACTGATAGCGCAAACCCATTCTTCAGCAAGATTGTAAAAGGAGTGCAAACTACACTCCGAAATGCTGGATACACAATGATGCTATTCAACACCGATGAGGATTACATCCAAGAGCGAACGGCAATAGAGCTCTTAATGCGGCAGGGAGCCCAAGGTATCATCCTAACCCCCACCCAACGCAGGGCTGAGGATCTTGATTACCTAAAGAACAAAAAAATACCGTTCGTCCTGCTAGGACGCCACTTTTCAGGACACAATATACCCAGTGTAATCAGCAACGACACTCAAGGCGCATATGATGCGGTAAATCATTTACTTCGACTTGGTCACAAGCGCATCCTTTTCCTCAATGCACCTTCCTACATCTCGAGTGCGGAAGAACGGCTGAAAGGATATGTCAGAGCCCATGAAGAATTAGGCGTACCTATTGATGATTCCCTAATCCGTCGTTGTCTGCCTGATAAAGATAGTGCCTATAATGAAATGAATGCAGTATTTCTTGAAGAGGAAAATTTTTCCGCAATATTTACGTTCAGCGATATCATGATGTTGGGTGTTGTCAAGCTTCTTCAGGAACAATCAATTTCCATACCCGATACGTACTCACTTGTCGGTTTCGATGATATTGATTTCGTATCACTACTGAACCCCTCTCTTACTACTGTAGCCCAAGATAGGGAGGCTCTAGGAATCCAAAGCGCTGAACTGCTCTTGAAGATAATGAGAAATGAACATATTGTGCAGTACGAGCGGGTTATCCCAACCCGACTCGTAATCCGCACATCAACTCAACGACTAAGTTGAGATTCCAATACATCAGAAAACTGGGAAACAGGTAAATACCTCTTGCTCGATCTCATGATACGGCACTACATGATGATTGGGCATGCCAAGAATTGAATAATGACCTGGAGCTTTTGGATCTGGGATCATCCATTCTTTTGGGTTATTCGGATCATGATTAATACGGATGAAACGACCACCGAAGTTCAAAGGTCCCACAACAGCCAGTAAAAGGGCCCCAAACTCAAATGAATATCTTTTCATGGCATAACGTCCAAGATCCTTCACCTGATCTTTGCCTTCATACAATCGGGCTACTATCTCCAACGGCAACACAAACTCGATGGTATCGCCATGAGCCCACTCACGACTGAGCTTTACATAGGAACCTGCTTCTCCTGCAGTAACAAATTTCCCATTCACCAGTATGGAAACCGATTCAGTATTCCAAGAAGGCATCCTCAAATGAATGGTGAACGTTTGCGGTGATTCCATTTCAAGACGTATTCTGACCTCACCCGATACCGGGAGATCAGTCATTGTCGTAAGACGGATTTGATTGCCAGCTTGCCTGAATCTGATCTCCGAAGATGCGTAGATGTCGACATATACCCCATCCTCACTCATTGTATAGAGAAACTCTGGAAGAGAGCCGAACAGTCGAGTTCCAAGACCGGCACAACAGGAAACCGGGGTTTCACGATTCTCATCTTTTTGCGTATCAAGGTACGCGTGATATCGAATATGCTCGCTACCCGACTGATTTGCTATAGCTATATTGTATAATGACTTCTCAATCTCCGAAACATACTCTTCCTGATCTGGATAAAGTTGATGATACCTTTGGTTGAGGTAAATCCAATGTGCTGAACAACAAAGTTCGTTGTATTTATGTATTGGATCCACCCACTGACACCCAGGTTCCATATCGGTATGTTCGATCGCTACAATACCTCCACCGACATGTTGCCACTGTTCCTTGAATAATCGATAAGCTCCGTTCACTGCATTCAGATACAGAGGCTTAGCGGTAATCATATAGAGGTCCATATACGCTGTAATCGCTTCAAGCTCAGTTCCATGAGGTCTATGATGCTTATGAATCGCACCCGGATTCAGCGAAATCAGCTGTGCCAACCACCAATCCTCCTGATAATACTGCACCGTCACAGCAACATCTTCCTGCTCACCAACTTCGGAAAGATATACTGACGTGTTTGCAATGACCCCTTGGTATCCAAGATCCAAATCCTTGGCAATCTTTTTCTCATCGCAATGATTGAACCATGTCTGCATCCCTCGTACCAGCGGCAAGGCTTTCTCATTGCCTACATTCGCAGCAGCAATCAGGCCATAATTCATCCACACCCGAACGTAATTTGGATACTCGATAGTTCCGAATTCACTCTTTGGAATCGGTTGATTGAAACCGTCCTTCTCGGTCGCTTCTGCAATCTCATCGACGATGTCATTCACTCGTTGCCGCAGTTGCGAATCTTCCTCCCAGCGAAGCGTATTGGCTGCACCCATAAGGAACAATCCAGCCGTCTGCCCTTTGATGTTGTCCTCAAAGTGCCCACGATAAGGCTCACCTGGGGTAGCCTTGCCAGCTTTCTTTCTAAACCAGTAAAGAATCGAATCTTGAGAAAGACCCTTCAAGTAGGCCATATTGTTCTCAAACGCCTCATTGAACACACCGGAAATTAACGTCACACCCGAACTTGGCACCAAGTTTTTTGGGACAATTTCTAATTTTGCCATTCTTTCCTCCATTTTGTAGTTCCCCGTATCATCAGTCAGTAAGCAAAAAGCATATGTTTGATACTTCATTTCTAGCTTGCTAGTCTAATGCAACAAACAGTTAATGTCAACTTATAACAGTGAATTCAAGTTAAATTTTCTTCATGCATAGAAACCCGTAGGGATACCAAGAGGGCTACCAGTTTAATGAGGAACTTCAGGTTTTCAATCGCTTAAAAGGCCACTTCCTTTATTGATTACTGTCCCTTGGGTAACGTAACAGCAATCAAAAGACGCATAAGCAGATCTCTTACAACTATAATTAAAGTTAATAATATACTTTATAACGGTATTTACAATTATTAAAGTGAATGTTATAGTGTTATCAGGAAGCAGTCTTCATAGCTAGACATTCCTCCACAGCTATGAGGACTGTTACTTGAAATCATGAATGGTTGGTGATTATGAAAGGTCTGATCTTTGACATTGAAGAATTTTGTTTATTTGACGGTCCCGGCATTCGTACTGGCATTTTCTTTAAAGGCTGTCCATTACGGTGCAACTGGTGTCATAATCCGGAATCGTTCTCATTCAAACCAGAGATAGTCAGAAACCCTAATGGCTGTAATCACTGTAACCTATGCAAGGAAGTCTGTCCTAGCCCTGATTCTTGTATACTCTGTAAAGCTTGTGTAGACGCATGCCCCAACGATCTTATTCGTATTAGCGGACAATGGGTAGAAGCTCGTGAAATTGCCGATCAGATTCGGTTGAATGCGGATATATTACAGTATTCTGGGGGTGGAGTGACCCTCAGCGGGGGTGAGGTCCTAGCGCAACCTGAGTTTGCTGAAGAATTGCTTCAGGAATTGAAGGGAATCCATAGGGCGATTGAAACCAGTGGTTATGCCAATGCTGAAATATTCAAGAGGATAATCCGGCACTGTGAATTAGTAATCATGGATATAAAAATAGTCGATGAGAACCTTCATCGATACCATACCGGGGTAAGCAACGCAAACATTCTGAGCAATTATCAGATACTTAGAGAGAGTGGAATACCTCATATCATCAGAATTCCTTTGATCCCAGGGGTTAGTGACACTGCAATGAATATTGAACATCTTTGCTTACTCCTATCAGGTGACCCAAGCTTGGAAATGTTGGAACTTCTAAAATATAACAAGCTAGCCCATGCAAAATATCCTATGGTCGGGATCGAGTATAAGCCCAAGTTCGACCCAACGGTAGCAATAGAGACTCACACTGAAAGAATCGAAAGATATTCCATTCCATATACTATTTTGGAATGAGGTTTATCCATTTGGAGGCCCAATATGAACGAGCGTTTACAAAAGATCATGCTGAATGTCAGAACCCATTCTTATGAAAAGTACTTGCAGGAAAAAACCCTATCGATTGCCCAGGATTTTTGTGATCATGATTACGATATATATAAGCGATCAGCAGAACGATTAAGAATACTATTGGAAGCAGAGATTCCTCATGTGTTTCCTGAAGACCGTATTGCCCTCATCCGTACTGTGAGGGACATCCCGCCGATTTTTACCGATACTGAGTGGAAGGACATATCCTCTTCTCATTTCATATGCGAAAGTGGTGAGGTGTTCAATATCTGTTCTGACTATGCAACACTGATCAAAGATGGATTTGGGGTCAAAAAACGAAGCATCCTCAACCAGTTGGAATCCTTGAGGTCCATCGATGATTCTGAAAGCATCAGCTTCCTCAAAGCAGCTCTTGATACAATACTGGCAAGTGAAGCTTTTATAAAACGATATAGAAAGGAGGCTCAAAAAGTCGGGAACACTGTAGTATTTGATATACTTTCACATATTCCAGAAGAAGGAGCACGAAGCTTCCACGAAGCTCTACAGTTCTTTAGAATAATTAATTATATTCTCTGGCTGAATGGAAATTATCACAACACTCTTGGCAGATTCGATCAGTACTTATATCCCTATTTCAAGCACGACATTGAAACAGGTGTTCTTACTGAAGAGGCTGCGTATGACTTGATCGTTGAAACCTTCCTTTCCTTGAACAAGGATTCCCGATTATATAAAGGGGTCCAACAAGGTGATAATGGGCAAAGCATGGTGCTTGGCGGTTGTGATGCTTCAGGCAATCAAGCTTTCAACCGAGTAACCGAACTCTGTTTGCGTGCTAGCCTGGAAATTGAGATGATCGACCCGAAAATCAACCTTCGAGTATCAAAAGACACTGACGACAGTTGGTTTATCAAAGGAACGGAACTGACTAAAGCCGGCCTTGGGTTTCCTCAATACTCGAATGATGATGTGGTTATCAAAGCCCTAACGAACTGGGGATACGCACTTCAGGATGCTAGAAATTATGTAGTAGCAGCTTGCTGGGAGTTCATAATACCAGGAAAAGGCATGGATATCCCGAATATTGATGCAGTAAATCTTCCAAACTTGCTGAATGAAATTGTATACGAAGAACTTACCGATATCCAAACTTTTGAAGATTTGATGCGTCGATTTACGGATAAAATTGAACTTGCAGTCGATGCAATGGTTGAAACTCACAAGAACATATTTATAACACCATCCCCGTTCCAATCAGTATGCATGAACGGGTGTATAGAAAACTGCTCTGACATCTGTAATGGCAATACATATAACAACTACGGCATACATGGAAGCGGATTATCTACAGTGGTTGACTCCCTCTATGCTTTGAAGACTCTCATCTATGAACAAAAGAGTATGTCACCCTCTTTCATGCAAGAAATGCTAAAACATAGCTATATTGGATATGAGAAACACCGAAATGAGATTCTGAAACTCAAAAAGATGGGCGATATTGATGAAACTCTTACGTTATTATGTGAAGAGGTTATCGACATTTTCAGTAATGCGCTGGCAACCAAACAAAATGAACGCAAAGGGATATACCGCCCGGGAACAGGCACTGCAATGTACTATATCTGGCATGCTCAGTCTTTGAGAGCCACCGCTGATGGAAGAAAGGATGGACAACCGTTTCCCGCAAACTTTTCTCCATCCCTGATCAAGAGACATCCTGGATTTCTTTCTGTAGTCAAATCCTTCGTACCATCAAATATACATAAAGCAGCAAATGGAGGGCCTTTGACAATCGAGGTTCATAAAACGGTCTTTAAAAATAGAGAAGGAATCATAAAAACTGCACAATTAGTGCACTTCTTCATAGAATTTGGAGGTCATCAACTACAAATCAACACACTTGACAAAGAAACCCTCCTTCAAGCCCAAGAGCACCCGGAGAACTACAAGAACCTCATTGTAAGAGTTTGGGGCTGGAGTGGATATTTCACTGAGCTTGATAAGGAGTTTCAGGATCACATCATCCAAAGAAATGAATATGGGGAATAAAGGCTGATTCAACCTACCTGAACTGACCCTGTAGAGAATTAGTAAACCCTTTGGTTTGGTCAAGCTGAAAATGGTTCCTCTTTGAGTATGAGTGTCACTAATTTGAACATTGAGAATACTCGTTTAGCAACTGGGTTTGTGTTTCTGAGTGATTTTCATTCTTTTCTCTCTCTAAGAACTAAACTTTCAGCTGCATTTGAGGTACTAGCCCTGGACGGGGAAGAGGATCAACTTGTACAATAGGCATACTTTATATGTTTTAGGATTGGGTATGCCGATATGATACATCTCATCTTTCCTGCAGAGAGGGCTCTTCGTGAAATCATATGATGCACGTGAGATTGAGGCAAGCTTATACACAGGCTTTATCGATAAGGCCTATCCTTCCTCTCCGGCGTTACGTCCTCGTCTGGTTGTCAACAACCGAGCGAAGCACCAGAGAGTACTCCATACCATCTGTCAGGAGTTGTCTTGTTGCTCACAGTTCACCATCGCTGTTGCCTTCATCACCCGCGACGGCATTGCTTCACTGTTGCAGACTCTTCTCGAGGCTTCCCAAAGAGGTGTGCAGGGAAGATTGCTTACGACCAACTACCTGCATTTCAATGAGCCTGAGGCACTACGAACGTTGCTTGACTTGCCGAACATAGAAGTTCGCGTTCATGAGGGAAACCTGCATACCAAAGGATACCTGTTCCACCATCCAAACAAGACGATCAACTTGGTTGTTGGCAGTGCAAACCTTACCGCCCAAGCTCTGTCAACAAACCAGGAGTGGAATGTACAGGTTACTTCGACCGACGACGGGGAGTTGGTGCATCAGACGCTGTGCGACTTTGATCTGATGTGGGAAAACTCCGTGGTGTTATCTTCTGCGTACTTGATTCACTATGAAAAAGAGCGGGAGGCTCTCAGAGCCAAGGTGCAATGGACAGTGCTACCACCGCTTCCCCAGATACAAGCAGAGGATCAAGAAGGTTTGCAAGAAAAGGAAATTATTCCTAACAAGATGCAAACAGAGGCGTTGGAAGCACTATACTGTTTGCGAGCAAGAGGTGAGCACAAAGCCCTAATCATCTCTGCCACAGGAACCGGAAAAACTCATCTTGCTGCCTTTGATGCAAAGTCGTGTGAGCCCAAACGCCTATTGTACATCGTACATAGACAAACCATCCTGCTAACCTCCATGAATACGTTCAAGCATGTCTTCGGAAACAGTCATTCGAGACAATTTGGTGTCGTAGGTGGAGGCAGAAAAGAAGTTGATGCAGACTTTCTTTTTGCAAGTATCACAACCTTGGCCAGAGATGAAGTGCTCAATCAATTTGCTGCCGATCATTTTGATTATATCATTGTGGACGAGGTACATCGCGCCGGGGCTGATTCATACAAGAAGGTTCTGGCCTATTTTAAAAGCAAGTTCACCCTTGGCATAACAGCTACTCCTGAGCGTACTGACGGGCAGGATATATACCGCCTTTTTGACTACAACGTGGCCTATAACATCCGACTGCAGGCGGCTATGGATGCCAAATTGCTCTGTCAATTCCACTACTATGGCATCAGCGACCTGACAGTCGATGGTATGGAAATTGACGATTGCAGTGAGACTTGCCTGTTGACGAGTTCTGAGCGTGCACTGCACATTAAAACTGCAATCGACAGGTATAGCATGCATGAAAAGCGCAAGAGGGGACTCATCTTCTGTCGTACCGTACTAGAGGCAAAGGAACTGTCACTCAAGCTAAACGCCCTTGGACTGAAAACACTGGCTGTTACAGGAGAAGATTCTGAGACCGTCAGGGAAGCTGCTATAAGAAGGTTGCAATCAGATGGAGCCATAGACGTGCTTGAGTACTTGGTGACGGTCGACATCTTCAATGAGGGTATAGACATCCCCAACCTCAATCAAATCATTATGGCCAGACCTACCCAGTCGGCAATCATCTTCGTTCAACAGCTGGGACGTGGACTGAGAAAGGCCAGAAACAAGCAATTTCTCACAGTCATCGACTTTGTGGGCAACTATACGAACAACTACCTTATTCCGATTGCCCTCTATGGTGATACTTCGTACAACAAGGACCGTATCCGGAAGATGATGGTATCCGGCAATCTCGTGCTCAGCGGTGAATCGACAGTCAGTTTCGACCGTATTGCCAGGCAAAGAATCTACCAAGCCATCGATTCGGCCCGACTCGATACAAAAGCTTTGTTCAAGGAGCAATACCTCAAGCTCAAAGCAAAACTTGGGCAAGTTCCTTCATTAATAGATTTCGCAGTAGCCAAGGAATATGATCCGCTCCAATTCTTTAAGAAGTATGGATGCTATCCCGAGTTATTGATGGAACTGCAAGATCTTGCAAAGGACGTATTCACGAACAAGGAGCTAAACTCCCTTCGGTTCATTTCCCAAGAACTGGCAGACGGTAAGCGGCCTCATGAATTGCTGTTGCTCAAACTCCTTGCCTTGCAAGGGCGCCTTTCGACGCAAGAGTTCCGCTTAAGAATGGAGCAAGAGTGCCATGTATCATTTGAACAGGGATCTTTTTACTCAGCAATCCGACTGCTGAACAACGCCTTCGTCAAGCCGGCGGTTAGAGAAAAGTATGGCTCCATCTCCTATGTAACGATGAAAGAAGGAATTGTTGAAGCAACTTCCGATTTTCTTACCCTGCTTTCTTCTGAGGCATATCGTCAAGCCATTGGGGATGTGGTTGCCCTAGGACTGTACAACTATAGAACCAGATATGATAATTCTCTTCGTCAACAGAACTCCCTAGTTCTCTACGAAAAGTATTCCCGCAAGGATGTCTGTCGGTTGCTCAATTGGGAGAACAACGAGGATTCAACCTTGTATGGGTATGCGATCAAGTACAACACGTGCCCCATTTTCGTGACGTATCACAAGGGAGAGGATATTGCAGCGAGTACTGACTATGATGATCGTTTTCTCAGCCCCGAGCTCTTTTCATGGATGACAAGAAGCAAAAGAACACTGCAATCCACTGAGGTAAAAAAGATCTTGGCTCAGCACGAGACTGGCTTGGCGATCTCTTTGTTCATCAAGAAACACGATGATGAAGGTGCCGAGTTTTATTATGTAGGGGAAGTCGACTATCTCAAAGGACGAGAACGACAAACCACCATCAAGAATGATGAGGGGAAAGACCTCCCGATTGTCAATTTCCTCTTCAAACTTCACCATCCCTGTGAGAATGAGTTGTATACCTACCTGATGGAAGAGAACAAATAAAGGGCTCCATATAGACGATAAACTTAAATAGGTAATGATCTTTTTAGATTCTCTGATTCGGTTTTTTCACCAGTACTGTAGGTATTTGAATCTTGTTAGCGTCAGGTGAAAATAACCGCGAATAGTCGGAGGAAAAGAACATGATGACACTCTTGAATGTTGCCATCGACAGGCTCTGGAAGAAGGCCATCTACATGAGATTCCTAGGCCAGAGTCATTGTCTTCAACGGCGCACCCCGGCCAATTGACCTGAGCAAAGCCTGCCACTGAACTATGCAATCCCTGCCAGCAAGAGCTGCTGACAAGGGGAATTGAAAACTTTCAGGGGTTAGCTGAATGTATGGAAAGCTGGTCTTGTACTTCAAGTCTCAGCATATATGAAGACTCTGTAATCTTTTCCGGGTTAGCTTGATCCAAGGCAACATTATCTATTACCCTCGACCAGTTCTCATTCGGTCAGGATTTCTCTAATTCCTTCACAACATGAAAAAATCAGGGAACAGATAGATTGGGTCATGAACACCTTCCTAACGACACTGAAGGAGTTTCCCCAGATTCTTGTTGATGACATCTTCTTTAACGGCGAGTTGCAATCGATCGCTGAATAAATCCTTCGTAATACAAACGCAGGATTTCCTTGAAATTGGTCATAACTGACCTCCTTGGATTGATTTCTGCATGTTATGCATTCATATCCAAGGTTTATCATCGCTTGGTTCCTAGTGGTAGGATTTTCTCCGTTGGGTGGCTGGGTTTCTAACGTTTAACTGGCTGGGAACCGTAAGCGAAATCACATCGACGTAATCGCCACTCTTCGACTTAACAGGTGCTGATTTTAATCCCTTTAATCAGGTCATATCGTTCTAACTAATGGTTACTTTACCAGTATCTATATAGGTACTAGGCTATGTCTTAATCCCTTTAATCAGGTCATATCGTTCTAACCTATTGTAAGTTTGATGACAATCACCAAGTTCAGATACTTTGTCTTAATCCCTTTAATCAGGTCATATCGTTCTAACCGCTTGAAAGTAACTAATAACATTAACCTAGGCTAGTTTGACGTCTTAATCCCTTTAATCAGGTCATATCGTTCTAACAAAACAAATCCTGACTTTATGACTTGCTAAACCCATTTTTCGAAATAATCCATTGCCCAGAAG